>JAUVXU010000021.1 GCA_030603445.1 Methanomicrobia archaeon
GTCAAGGAAGGCGAAGTTGGCCTTGCTATTGGAAAGAAAGGGGCAAATATCATACGTGTTAGAGAGATGATAAACAAAGGGATTGATATAATAGAGTATTCAGACGACCCAATTGTATTTCTTGAAAATGTACTAAAACCAGCAAAGATAAAAAATATTGTTATCAACGAGAAGCACCCAAATAGGAGGGAGGCTACTGTTGATGTAGATAAAAAAGATCGTGGCATCGCTATCGGAAGATCAGGGAAGACCATAAATCGTGCTAAGATCTTATTAAAAAGACATCATGGCATAGATGATGTCACTATAATGTAAACATTTATAAATCAAATATGTTAAAAACTCATATTCTGATGATGAGGTGAGATTATGGAAAGTCCAAGAGGAGAATTCGCTGCAAGAAATTTACAGAAAAAAAGACATGCGATGAGATGGCAGGACATAGATTACAAGCGACGTGTCCTCAATTTATCAAAAAAATCGGATCCACTCGAAGGTGCGCCAATGGGTAGGGGCATAGTCCTAGAAAAGGTTCCGGTTGAGGCAAAACAACCCAACTCTGCTATCCGAAAGTGTGTGAGGGTACAGTTAATCAAGAATGGCAGACAGCTTACAGCTTTTTGTCCAGGTGATGGTGCCATAAATTTTATCGATGAGCATGATGAAGTGGTAATCGAGAGAATTGGCGGACGAAAAGGTGGGTCAATGGGTGACATCCCCGGTGTTAAGTTTAAGGTAACAAAGGTAAATAGGGTGTCGTTGAACGAAATGGTACATGGCAGGAAAGAAAAGCCAATAAGGTGATAGTATGGATGAGCCTTTTGATGCAAAAGTTTTTGGAAAATGGGATTATGATGTTGAGATTCATGATGAGGGGTTAAAGCGCTATATTACGCTTTCTCCGATTCTTATACCTCATTCAGGAGGTCGTCACGAAGCTCATCGCTTCTGGAAAATAAAACAAAATATTGTAGAGCGATTAATCAACAAATCGATGCGTTCTGGAGCCGTTAAGAGAAAAGTAAGTGGAAGGTTCGTAAGACGAGCTGGTGGCCTTACTGGAAAGAAACATAAGGCATATAACAATGTTAAGGAATCTTTTGATATTATAAATAAAAAAACAAATAAGAATCCTTTAGAAGTGCTTATTATGGCCATAGAGAATTCTTCCCCAAGAGAAGAGACTACAACAATCGCATATGGTGGAGTGAAGTACCATCAAGCTGTGGATATTTCTCCCCAGAGGAGGGTGGATGTTGCACTCAAAAATATTTCTCTTGGTGCAAGCGCACGCGCTTTCAAGTCTAAGACAAGCTACGCCAAAGCATTGGCAGATGAGATAATGTCTGCGCATGAAAGGGACATAAAGAGTTTTGCTGTAGGAAAGAAAGAGGAAATCGAGCGCATTGCGAAGTCGGCTAGGTGAGCGTAATGGGAAGAAAGGAAAAAATGGCACAAGCTGCCCAAGAATTAATGTATTCTCCAGAACAAATTCGTAATATTGGAATAGCAGCGCATATAGACCACGGCAAGACAACGCTCTCTGACAATCTATTGTTTGGTGCAGGGCTTATGGCAGAGGAGTTGGCAGGAAAACAACTCGCTCTTGACTTTGACGAACAGGAACAGGCCCGCGGTATAACAATAGATGCAGCAAACATCTCCATGGTACACGAATTTGAGGGTAAAAGCTATCTTATAAATCTTATAGACACCCCCGGCCACGTCGACTTTGGAGGTGACGTCACCCGTGCTATGAGGGCAATTGATGGCGCAATCATTGTTGTTTGTGCTGTTGAGGGGAAGATGCCACAGACTGAAACTGTGGTACGACAGGCACTAAAAGAGCGCGTGAAGCCAGTATTGTTTATCAACAAGGTTGACAGGCTGATAAAGGAGCTTAAGCTATCTCCCGAAGAGATGCAGAAAAGATTTATGAAAAGCATCACGGAAATTAACAAACTTATCAAACAGATGGCCCCACCTGAGTTCAAAGAAAAGTGGCAGGTTTCCGTAACTGATGGAAGTGTTGCTTTTGGATCAGCTTATGCCAATTGGGCAATAAACGTGCCTTTTATGAAAGAATGTGGTTTAACATTCAAAGATATTATAACTTTGACAAATGCAGGGGAGGCAAGAGTACTTGCTCGCAAGGCTCCAATCCATAAAATCATGTTGGATATGGTAATTCATAATTTACCCGGCCCATTGGAATCCCAGAAATATAGGATCCCACAATTATGGAAACATGATTTAGAGTCTAAAACAGGCAAAGATATGCTGGAATGCAACAAGGATGGAAACGTTGCAATGGTGGTCACGAAAATTAACATTGACAAGCATGCTGGTGAAATAGCTACTGGACGAATATTCTCGGGCACTTTAAAATCTGGCCAGGAAGTCTGGCTGTCTGCTACACGTCAAAAGAAACGTGTCCAACAGTTAGGAATTTATATGGGTCCAGATCGCGAGAGCATGGAATCAGTACCTGCAGGGAATATTGTCGCTATCACAGGCCTTAAAGATGCAATTGCCGGAGAAACAATTTCAACAGGATTAGAACCAATTGAATCTTTTGAGAAGATAAAACATTATAGTGAACCTGTAGTTACAATGGCTGTTGAACCTGAGAATCCAAAAGATCTTCCAAAACTTATTGAAGTTTTGCGCCAAGTCGCAAAGGAAGATCCGACTTTACAGGCAAAGATAGATGAGGAGACTGGAGAGTATCTTCTCTCTGGTATGGGTGAACTCCATCTTGAGGTAATTGAGTATAGGATTCGAAAGGGCAAAGGCGTGCCAATAAAGACATCTGAACCTATTGTGGTGTATCGTGAGTCTATAAACAGAAAATCTCCGCAGGTGGAAGGTAAATCACCAAACAAACATAACAAGTTCTATGTTATCGTAGAGCCTATGTCTGAGGAAACATATGCTGCAGTAAAAGATGGTACTTTGCCTGAAGGCAGGGTAAAGGGAAAGGAAATCCAACAATCTCTTCGAGACCTAGGATTTGATAAACCAATGACAAAGGGTGTTGAAGAGATCTATCACGGAAATATGTATATTAATATGACACGTGGTGTCGTGCATATAGGTGAGGTCCGTGAACTTGTTATCGAAGCGTTCCACTCTGTTATGGATAAAGGCATAGTTGCTGGTGAACCTACAACAAAGGTAATGGTAAAGCTTATGGATACGAAACTTCACGAGGATGCCATTCACCGGGGGCCATCCCAGGTAATACCTGCTATGCGCCACGCACTCTTTGCATCTTTACTGTCTGCTGAACCCGTAATATTAGAACCAATGCAAAAGCTGTTTGTCACAGCACCACAAGAGTTCATGGGTTCTATAACAAAGCTTGTCCAGTCGCGCAGGGGTCAGATCCTTGACATGTCCCAGGAAGGCGAGCTCACTACTGTTGTATCAAAAACCCCAGTTTCCGCGATGTTTGGGTTTACAGGAGATATTCGTGGGGCAACAGAAGGGCGTGCATTGTGGACTACCGAACAATTGGGCTTTGAAGCCCTTCCAAGGGAACTACAAGAAACTGTTGTTCGAGAGGTAAGGGTTCGCAAAGGAATGAAACCTGAACCACCAAAGGCAGTAGACTACTCAAGCTAGAGGTAATAATTTAATGCAGAGTTTACAAAACGAACTCTGTATTTTTTTCCTGTTTTCTTTTCTATTATTTTTTATCTAGAATACTAAAACATTTCTTGTTTATTATTATCAGGATTCAACACATCTTTTGCAATAGTCGCTTTTCTACAAAAACATCGTCACATGAGTTTTTTGCAGCTAGCATTATATTCACATACTTGGGCATACTCGCATCTGTGGCAATGGGGCGTTGTCGGTGCAAATGTTGTGCATTCTTTTATTAGGCCTATATGTTCCTTAACTATATCCTTATTGTCGGGACTGATTTGAATAGAAAATATCTTTCTGGGTTTAGTATATAGTATCCCTGATAGATGCACTTTTTTTCCAAATCCCTCGGTTGCAAGAAGAGCATTAATCATTAGAGGCATTATATCTTCTTTTTCTATCCCGTTAGTTGTTGCTGACCCAACCTCAAATTGAATGGGGATGCAGTAATGGTCCGTGATATGAGCAAGTGGTATCGTGCCTGCTAGCTTGTGCCTGAAGTCCACTATACGCTTCCCAACATGATCTGGCATATAACATGCACGTATTGCAAGCTCTTTTCCTGTCATCCCAAAGCACTGCAGGTGCCACTGGCACTTTAGCATTCCTTCATTTAAGTCTCTTGAAAGTTCATTTGCAATGAATTTTGCGATGTATTCAAAATCTAATTCTGCAATATATTTTGACGTCTTTGATATTGTACCTGCAACTGCCATATCAAGCAGTGATGCATAGACATGATTTATGTCACGTTCTTCTTCTATTTTTGCGCACGCATCCTGTTCCTTTGCATAAAACACAATACGTGAGGCATAAGAAAGTTTTTTTAGTATATCTTCTTGTGAGTAAGATATAGGTTCTTTTCTGATATACTGTAAGTAGTATTTGTAAGGGCAGATTCCAAATATGCGTGCTTGCTGTGCTGTAAGGTACTTGCTACCCAATCAATCACCGTTTATCTCCAACGACACATCAACTGCTTTTACAGAATGTGTTAGCCATCCCATAGATATAGCATCAACACCGGATGTGGCATATTCTGGTAGATTTTCAAAGGTAATACCCCCAGATGCCTCATACATAATTGAAGCATGTCCCATCTTTTTTAAATGAGATATTATTTTTTGTATTTCTTTTGGAGACATATTGTCAAACATGATGATATCTGCTTTATTTTCGGCAGCTTCTATGGCTTGATTTTTATTTTCTACCTCTACTTCAATCTTTTTTGTAAATGATATTTTTCTAGCACGAGCAATATTTTCCTTTATCCCTAATATCTTGATATGATTGTCTTTTATTAGAAACATATCATCCAATCGCCATCTATGTGGATCTCCTCCCCCGGCAATAATGGCAAGTTTGTCATAGTATCGCATAACAGTCTTGCGTGTGCCTGTGATTCGGACTTTTCCCCCTACGATATCAACACATGCACGTGTGGCGGTTGTTATTCCCCCCATTCGCTGCAGCAGATTTAGTATTGTGCGTTCTATTGACAGGATTGTTTTTACATTGCCGTTAAGTTGTATAATTATTGTGCCCTTCTTTATACGGCTCCCGTCTTCTACAAGTTTTTTTGCTTTAATTCCTTGGATAGCACAAATGCCGCAAACAAGGTCTAGACCTGAAATATAAGCGTCCTGTTTTAGTATTATATTTGCTTTTACGTTTTTGTCTGGCAGAAGTTGTGAGGTGATATCTCCATATCCTATATCCTCTTTTATTTGTTGGATAAGTGGATTTAGATTCATACGTCTCAATAGATTTTTTTAAAAATATAATCGTTTCGGTGGCACAGTTCACTTTACAATGGCCAGTATGTAGACATTATTGTAAGGATTTGAATGGTCCTCGTATATTACATTAAACTTCGCTGATGAGAAAAACTTGGTCCAATTGATAGGCACTCCAAATGAGCTGTCCTTGTATGAACCAAGCCAACCTCGTGATGCCATGTTATCTGATATATACACATGCGTTATGCCATAACGATTAGCAAGAGAAAGTGTTAGGTCCATATCCTCTGTTTTATAAAAATCGTAGATGTCATCCTGTACCTGAGCAGGAGCTTTTATGTATTCGTTAAAGTCTATATTACGCAAAGGGAACAGGCCCCCAATCAAAGCTCTGCCTGCACAAACACCACTAAACATCTGTCCCGTATAATAATCGGCGACTATGAGGTCATTTTGGGTGGAGTTGGCTTTAAACCATACAGCAGCGTTGTAATCTTCGATAAATACCCCTGAATTCGTTATCTTAAAATCCATATCATAATCAGGCATGACCGCACCCGATAGGCTAAAGTAACCCAGGCATGCAATAAAGATCATGAAGCCATATGCATATGTGGTTTTGTGTTTTCTTATCTCCATTATAAGAATTGCGGCCAGGATCGAGAAAGGTTGTGCAAGAAATATATAAAAGCGGTATCCTTCTAAGGGGCGAACCGTTGTTTCCCACATAAGGCCATATTCGCGGACAATAGAGAGGATGTTCTCGCTAAACACTTCGTAAAGTAAAAATATGGTCCAAAAAATGAGGAAAGTCTCGTATCGGTGTTTCAAGATATATTTGCCCACTTTGCCTTTGTATTGGTATATGAAGAGGGTGGGAATGGAGATCAGTGCTGCTATTGCTAAGATGTTCTGCCCTGTTAGGTAGGTCCTGATAAGTTCTAATGCCCCCATTGTAGCCGATGTTTTTGTATAAATGTAGACAGACGCCACTAGTATTCCAAATGAAAATACAATGATAACAGGTGTTAGGTATGGGCTAGTATGCAGTGATTTAGAAAATGCAGCTGCAAGAATGAAGAAAATGAAAATAGTGATGAAAAGCAAACCAATGGCTTCCAGGTCACTTGCAAAAGCGCTTTGTATGAATGTGAATGTTTTTGTCCATGCCCCTATATTGCCTGCTTTTGTGGTAAACCAGGTTGCTACGCCACTAATTATGATTGCGCATGCTGCAGATACTGCAGTCGCTAAAGCAAACGTTGTCTTTAACCTGAGCAGAGCTATTAAGGAATAGATCAATGCAAGTATTGCAATAACTGGTATTGTAATGGTCTTGCCCATAAAAATGCCGCATAGTATCGAGAATATCGTTGCTAGGCTTATTATATGCCATGGATTGTAATTTGAGTGGATGTTGAAGTAGGAAAGCCTATCTACTAACAGGTACCCGAAACCTATAAACCCCATTATCATAAACGGTGCCCCATAAGAGGTAAGATGGGATCCGAATGTTTGCAAAAGCGTTGATGTTGTTATTATCCATATCCACCAGTAGAATAGGAAGTTTGGCGCCCACCACCAACTTGAAATGATAAGGCTGATAAGCACTGCTACCCCAAGGAACTTAAGCTCGTTATGCACTGGCTGCTTGTCGAATTTTCTTGCAATAACATAGAGGGCCATAAGCCCGATTATGATAAAATAAGATAGGTGCACCATAAAATTTATTCCAAGAAGGATCCCCATCCAAATTGCATTGTTCCGGGAGTAACCATATTTTTGCCGCGATAGATATATCAGAACAATTGGGATTACCATGAGCGTGAACACTTGCGGATCCGCAATTGCACTATAAAGTATAAATGATGGGGTTATGGCAAGCATTAACACAGAAAGTCGCGCCACGTTGCGGCTGAACCACTCTTTTGCAAGGAAATATAAGGGGATGGGTGTGAATGCCTCGATAAATGGAATTACTCTTGTCATAACGGTCGGCAAGTCTAGATTACTAATAGCAGAGATAGCGGCGTAAAACATTGGGGAGAGCGGAGGATACCACAAAGGCACATCACCGTAGGGCAAATACCGGATATCAGGTATTGGCAATGCATGGTAATCCAAGATGTATTGTGACATACATATCCTATACCATACGTCGCCAAGAAATACTGGAAGGTGGCTATCCATCTCTAATTTTGGCACGATGCGAATAAAAACTCCAAACACATAGATTGCAGTTAATAATAAAATGTCGTTGTTTTTTAACAAGGCCACTATTTTATTTGAATTCATATACGCCCCTTCTTACTGTGCCCTTATTCTGTCCAAATATTCTCTATATCTATGCCGTATATGTCAGGATTATCCTCTGCGATGCCAGTATGTATTCCATCAAGGTCATTACGCCAGTCCACCCAACAGAGATAAGAACCACATACAAAGGGATTTTCTTGATCTGATATGGCGTCTGTAACTTGGAGCGTGGCACTAGTATCCCTATCGAATATATAGATATCTTTGTTGCCATTACGATCGTCTTCCCAGATAACATAATTTTCATATATTACTGGATTTACTTGATTAGAGGGGTCCTTTGTTATTTGAAGTTCTTCTTTTGTGGACATATCATAAAGGTATATGTCCCAATTTCCATTTCTGTTATCTTCCCATACTATGATATTACCATATATTGAAGGATTGAATTTGATGGATCTGCCGCTAGTTACTGCATGTTCTATACCTGTCCCGACATTATAACTGAATATATTGAATTCCCCGAATCTATTGTCCAACCATACGATAGTATTGCCATATATTTTGGGTGTGGTCTGAAATGGTTGCAGTGCCGGGTCGTCAATTGTTATTCTTTTCTCATCTTTGTTTATTATATTATAGAAGTATATGTCAGAATTTTCATTCCTCTCGTCTTCCCAAACGATTCTGTTTTCATATATGTCAGGATTGGACTGATTAAATTCGTTATCTGTTACTTGTGTCAAAACGTTTGTGGACATATCATAAAGATATATATCCCACTCTCCATTTCTATTATCCTGCCAAACGATTTTGTCCCCCCATGTTCTGGGATTTTTCTGATCATTTGTGTCCTTGGCTATACTTACTTCGTTCCCGCTATCAAGATATTTTAAATATATATCCCAATTTCCATCTCTATTATCCTGCCAAACACAGTATGCTAGTCCGTCCGAATTGATCCCCATCACAGGATTGAATTGATCTGCAAGATTTTTGGTAATAGAGAACGAGGTCTCTGTATCAGTTACCTCATTCGTACTCTCCATAGAATATAGCACTATTGATGTAGTTATGAATCCCACTATAAAGAGCGTTATAATGCCCTTCCTGCTAAGTGACACTGCTCTTTTTTTCTTTGATGTGGAGCTTAATTTAGATTTTTGGATGAAGGCTACACCAATGCCAATTATTGCAAAAAAGGCTATGATAAATACAGAGAATACGGCTTCGTTTCGAGTTATCTCGTTTTGTGTGTAAGATGTGTATTGGTAGAAGTTTCCAAAAACGGCACAGGCAAGCATGAATATGATAAGGGAGCTCCATATATGCTTGGCCTTGTTTGTGTATGCACTGACGACATTGCCTGCTAACGCCGCGATTATGCCTAGATATAATAGGGGAAATGAACCATCAAAAAATACTGTAAAAACATACTTTGCAGATTCCCAGTTAAGGTAAGGGACCATTTCCCACCTTATATTCATAAATCCGTTGTATCCCCCATACGCCGCTATAACTATTGCAATAGAATATGCTATGATTTTCACTCTTCGCGGCGTCATCTTGTCCCTTAAATAATCATCAACACCAAATCCTTTGGCAAATAAGTAGCTGCCAACGATGGAAAATGTGGCAAACCACCCATATTTCGTCAGGTCCGGAAAAAGATATGTGAGGGCATAAATGATAATAATGATTCCTGGAAGGCCCAGGAATAAACCAGACACTTTCTTGTCCTCCATCATCCGTTTTAAATACCTGTGCAAAATGAAGTAAGTATCTTCTAGACTCTCGCTTTGTTGCACTGTTAGTCTGTCGATTGATATAATATTTACTTTGGACTGAAGTATGGGCAATACATTTTCATCTTCCTTGCCATCACTTACCAGAATTGCAGAATCAATATTAAAAGTTTCTTTTATGACATCAAATTGTTTGATAAGCTCAATATCTGATTTTATTCCAACAGATTGGTCTCCCGTAATACAAGCGACATAAGCATCCTTTCCTTCTTCTTTTAGTGTTTCATAGATTTTTACACATTGGAATAAAACGTTTGTGTCAGATTCCGTGGGGTCAACTACCCCTAATTTTAAAGCTGTTTCAAGAAGAAATTCTTTGCCGAGAATAGGTCCCTTGATGCCAGTTTTTTCTCCTATGTCGTTGTCTCTATCGACTCCAAGAACTAATATTTTTTCTGCCACGTAGCATCTCCTACATGTCTAAATTCCAATTTTCTTATTAATAACACTATATAAAAAGCTTATCTATTCTTCTAGTATTTTATAACGCTTTAAGCAAGAATAATACCTGCATTTTTGATAATAGGGCAAATCGCATCCGTTCTTATCTCAATTCTTAGCTTTCGCTAAACACTTCCTAACTGTTTCCTTCAAGAACTACTTAAATTATAAAGTCATTTGGCATTAAGAACACACAAGAATCTCTACTATGGAACTGATCAGGCATAGGCGCTAATGCAGCATATTATCACACGCATTAAGCGCACACGATAATGGGCGCATGAAAAAAAAGAAAACAATTCATTTATCCTCTATCACATAAGAATCATATGTGTTATGGATGAAATGCGCAGCTTATGTAATGTTAGATATTAATAAAAAATGTACAAGAAGCCTTAGGCTCAAGATTTCTTTTGGCAGTATTAATTCACAAATAGGAAAGAGGGGTATTAGAGGAATGTTGATTCTTGCAGTATTTTGAATTCCTCTGTGGACAGCTTCTCACCACTAACGAACTTGTCATACAAATCCTTCGCTTGTAGGTTTATCTGGTCCATTACTACTTTGTTCTCTTGTTCTCTTTCCTTTATGCGCTTGGCGTGTTTCTCAGTTTTTCTCTCTGCGATATTATTTCGGGATATATTAAGACTGTCCCTTACTTCACGCAACTGAGCATAAGTGTTGTTTAGCACTGCTTTTTTTGAAAGAAATTCTTGATGTGCTTTATCGGCTGATTTTTTTGTTTCAGAAGCTCTTTGCGAGAAGTACGTTACGCGTTCGTGGAATTTTGCAGATTCTTGTGAAAATTCAACGACTTTCTCATGAAGTTGGTCTATTTCTTTTCTTATAGATGACATCTTTTCGCGCAAGGACCTGATTTTATCCTTTACTTCTGTTGAAAGTTTTGTTGCTTCAAGATCTTTTTGTAGTTGGGAAATCTGAACAATGATTTTGTTCTCTTCTTTTATTTGGAGTACTGATGTCTCAAGCTTCCATTCCATCTCATCTATCTTTTTTTGTAAATAAAATGGATTAGACGCAGAAGAATCCCCATCGCTACCAAGCTCTTTTTTTATCGCTTTTAGCTCATCTTTTAGCTGGGAGAGTATTTTTCTCTTATCATCACGTTGTTGTTTGTGTTCTGACACCATTTTATTGGCGTTGTCTCTTTCTTTTTTTGACTCTTTGAGCTGTCCAAGTAGTTCTTTGAATAAAGCGTTGTTCTCATCTCTTTTTTTGATACTCTCATCTATTTCATTTTTTGTAGATGCACAAGTATCCCTTAGCTCCTGATAGTTCTTTTTTATAGTTCCTAGTTCTTTGAATAAGTCGTCTTCCAAATTCAATCCTCCGTGAATTATTCATACTTTATACCAACCCTTTTTAAATCTTACCTTTTAAAATCAGTCTCTTGCATATTCATATGCATCTAAAATAGTTAGTTTTTTATAAGTTCTCCTTGTATGTTTCGTTGGTGTTTAGTGGATGTATCTCATCTTGGGAATAGGTATCGTAGGTCATGCTATAGCTATGAATATAAAAGGACGAGCTGAGGAGCTTGTTCTTGTAGAAAAGGACCCTAAGAAAGTAAAGGGGCTTATAAAGAATGGATTTACAGCAATTGAGGGAGATTTTCTTCTACCTTCTAAAAAGATACGCCGTTTTATGGAACAGGCAAGCATTATTTTTATCATGACATCAAACAGTGATGTTAATAAAAAAGTTTTGAAATATGTACATGGACTTAATCCCTATGCTTTTGTCATAATGCGAACTACTAACCCTGCCGATGCCAATAAACTCAAAGGTAATGGGGTAGGGGCAGTAATAGTTCCACAAGTCGCTATAGTGGAACAGATCATGAATGAATTAGGAACGTTTGAACACATAGATCGCGTGAGAACCCTTAAGAGGGGATTAAAACAGGGAGAACGCTTGGGCATTATCGTTCATGATAATCCTGATCCGGATGCTATTGCTTCAGCATTGGCGCTCCAGACAATTGCAGAAAAACAGGGAGTAAGCTCCGATATATTGTATGGGGGAAATATAGGGCATCAACAAAACAAGGTGTTTGTAAACCTTTTAGGAATAAACCTTTTGCGTATCGATGATTACAATAAATACCTTCTTAGGGGATATGACCGTCTGGCATTTGTTGACTTGGGGTCAGATGCAAATACCAGCATACTGCCTTTAGATACAACGCCTGATATTATCATAGATCATCATCCTAAAACCATCGATTATTCACTTTCAGTTGAAGATATACGCAGCCATATTGGGGCCGTATCCACGATGTTAACAGAATACCTCATTGATTTTGGGTGTGATGTCACATCGAGAATGGCAACAGCACTTCTCTATGGGATAATGACAGATACGGATAACTTCAGAAGACGCATATCAAGAGAAGACATCGAGGCAGTTGCCTGGCTGCAAGATAAGGCAGATCAGGAGATGTTAAATAAGATAGTTAATCAAACAATTTCCCCCGATGTGCTGGATGTTATAGGAAAGGCCATACTGGGGCGTGATGTTCTAAATGGATATGTTATATCCAATGTTGGGTATATCTCCAATAGGGACTCTCTTCCTCAGGCAGCAGATTTCCTTTTGAGTTTAGAGGGTGCTACTACGGTGCTTGTTTTTGGCATGTTAAATGAGTCTCTCTACATATCTGCTCGCACAAAAGACATAAAGCTCAATCTTGGACAAACGATGGAAAAGGCGTTTGGAACGATTGGTTCTGCAGGCGGCCATGTGTCTTCTGCTGGTGCGAGGATCCCTCTTGGAATATTTGGCATGATAGATGATAAGGAGATACTAAAGAATCTTGCCGGAGAGGCAATAAAAAAGATGTTCTTAAAAGCAGTGGATATGTATTAATCTATTCATTTGAAGAATTATCGTACTCATTTATGATCTGCACGCTTTTCGAAGATCCTATTCTTGTAGCGCCTGCATCAATCATTTTTTTGGCCTGTTTCCAGTTTGATATGCCGCCTGCCGCTTTTACGCCCATGTCATTTCCTACAATTCTTCTCATAAGTGCAACATCTTCTGCAGTTGCCCCAGATGGCCCAAATCCTGTAGACGTCTTGACAAATTTTGCACCAGCCCTTTTTGAGAGTTGGCATGCAATAATCTTTTCTTCTTGTAACAGATAACACGTTTCTATTATAACTTTTACAGGCACGCCCAATGCGACTATTTTTTTTATCTCGTCTTCTATATATCCAAAGCGTTGTGACTTAAGCGCGGCTATATTGATAACCATATCTAGCTCATCTGCCCCGTCGTTTATTGCGTCTGCTGCTTCATGAACCTTTATTTCCGTCTTATTCTGTCCAAGGGGAAAACCTACGACACAAACTATTTTGATATTGTTGGGGCCTATCTTTTCCTTGGCAGTTGCCGCCCAATATGGATTTACACAAACAGCACCAAATCCATAGTTTACTGCCTCATCCACAAGTTGCACGATAGACTCATTCGTTTCATATGGGTGCAGCTGGGTATGATCCATCATCTTTGCAAGTTCTTCTCTACAGATATCCATATGTTTTTGGTACCTCGTTATTACTTTATATATTTTATCCATTTTTTTAACAAAAAGCTTTTAAGCATGTTACTGATTTTTAAATGGTAGCTTTTATGGCCATAAAGGTTGGTATTGTTGGATATGGTACAATTGGCAAGCGCGTTGCTGATATAGTTAAAAATTCCAAAGGCATGGAAATTGCTGGCGTGACAAGCCGTTCTTATTCATGCAGGCTTGATATAGCAAAAGATAGAGGATTTTCTGTTTTTGTGCCAGAGGACGCAGCTACAGAATTTGATAATCGCGGATTTAAGGTAGGCGGCACTTTTGAGGACCTATGTGAAACTGCAGATATTGTTGTCGATGCCACCCCTAATAAAATTCCTCCAAAGAACATGCCTTTTTATGACAATCATAATTTGAAGGTAATTGTACAAGGCGGGGAAAGTCACGAACTTACCGGATTCTCGTTCTCATCCTTGGCTAATTACGAAGAAGCGCTCAACAGGAACAAGTGCAGGGTCGTCTCTTGCAACACCACTGGACTTTCCCGTGTTATATCTACACTTGATAGTGCATATGGGGTCGATAATGTTTTTGCTTCATTGATAAGACGCGCTGCTGACCCTAGAGAGTCAAGTAAAGGCCCTATTAATGCTGTGAAGCCTGTGATGGGAGTCTCGCATCATGGCCCAGATGTAAGGACCGTAATGCCCCATATAGATATCTACTCTATGGCTGTGGCCGTTCCGCATACTTTATCGCACGTGCACACTCTTCGTGTTAAACTTAAGAAAGAAACATCAAGAGAGGACGTTGTAGCCCTTTTTGATAAAACGCCTCGCATAGTCATAGGTAAAGGAAAGGAAGGATTTGGCGATACTTGCCAAGTCGCCGAATACTACAGGGATTTTAGGTTGCGCTATGACATGCCTGAGTTGTTTATTTGGGATGAACCGTTGGACGTTGTTGGAAAGTATGTATACATCATGGCAAACGTCCATCAAGAATCAATTGTTGTTCCAGAAAATATTGATTGCATCAAGGCAATGTGTGGTCTGGAGACAGACAAGATGAAAGCGATTTACGAAACGGACAAGGTTGTTGGAATTGCAAAGGCAAGACATTGTTACATTTGACATATCCCCCATTTTTGTTTTTAATTATTTTTTTATTCCCTGTTTTCCCTTCAGAAAACTATAAATTCATGCCTAGATTAAAGGCAGTCTAGAGGGATCATATGAACAAGAGAGTTATTATCATCTTTTTATTATTGCTAAGTTTATCCTATATGCCTTGTGACGTGGCATCCCAACCTTTTGAGAATACGGTTGTGGTACATGCACCTGCTGTGGCAATGGAGAATGGGGTGTATGTTGGCGTCATTAGTGAGATGGAAGTTAGCACTTCTCCTGGGGATGGATCTATTTTTGTAGAGACCTGGCCTTTATCAGAGATAGACGTACAGGCTTCTGCACGTATTGCTGTGGCTGTGGCATCTGAGTTTACTGGAAAGGATATTAATTTACTAAACTATTATTACTCTATAAAATCAAATGCGTCTATCATAGGTGGGCCATCAGCTGGCGCAATATTAACAGTTGCAACAGTGTCTAGCATAAATGGATGGGACGTGGATCCAGAAGTAATGATGACTGGCATGATAAACCCTGACGGAACTATCGGTCCTGTCGGTGGAATCTACGAGAAGGCCGAGGCAGCAAGTAATTTTGGCATAAAGAAATTTCTTATTCCTGAGGGGCAGGCCGTAGTGCAGCATGAGGATGAGGAGATCGATCTTCGCATCTATGCGCCAGAGATGTGGGGGATGGAAGTAATAGAGGTCTTTGGCATAGAAGATGCCATATTTGAATTTACAGGATATGAATTTGAATATAGTGAATATAGCGGCAATATCGAGATTGATACATCCTTTTGCAAATCATTTGTAGACGAGGAGCTAACATGCACAGAGCAGATGGGATATGAAGTAAGCGCGCTGCTCTTTGATTCAAATATAGACGCAGATGTTAGTGAGGGGTTAAACGATTACCTTATATCAGCAAATAAACGTTTGCAGGATGCAAAGGATTCAATAGAGCAGGAACAGTATTACACAGCGCTTTCTTTCTTGTTCCAGACTAGAATATCATTTACTTATGTTATGTATTCATTAGAGTATTTGGAGAGTGATACCAGGGAAGAAACACTGTCCATGTTACTTGGAAATGTCCAAAAATACCTTGATGAGGTGTCAGGAGAGGTTAAGGACATGGCTGGTGAGATCCATGGCTTTTCCATGCTTGAAGCATTTTCCGCTGCACAGGAACGCTCGTTTGAATCCCAAAAATACCTTGATGAAGCCAGGAAACAGATCGTATGGAACAACCCAGGAAACGCTACCTACAATACTGCATTTGCATACGAACGTGCACGCACAGCGAAATTTTGGTTAAATATGGCTGAGACGTTCTATGAAGGCGATCTTATTGGGATAGACCAATTGCGCACGGATGCAGAGACTATAATCAATGATGCAAATCTTACTTTGATATATGCTAGCCAGCTCAATAGTTCTAGTTCATGGCTTAGCGGGGCGCAGGAGCTTTTGGAAAGATCACAATACGAGTATGCAAATGGAGATTACGCAGCTGCCTTGTTTAATGCCATCGAGAGCAAGACGCGTTCGTCAGTTGCAATTCAACTGTTTTCTTGTGGGGAAGATTGTATTGGGAGTAGTATGGAGCGCGCTCGCGAAAGTGCAGCTGCAGCTATTGAGCGACAGAAATCATATGGGATAACACCTGTGCTTTCTATAGCTTATTTTGAGTTTGCTTCCACTTTTGAAGAGGTGGAAGGATATGACCAGGCAATAATTTACTATAAATATTCTGAAGGTATAGCAAACGCCTTCAAATATCTCATGGCAGGCCTGGCAAATGATCAATATGCTTCCATAAATATTGGCGAGGATAAGGGCATTTTGTATTGGCCGATGTCAGGGTACGTTCTTATTGGAATATTATTTGGATTTGCCATATCCATGCTAGTAACACGTAATTTAGAAAAGCGCAAGGTTTATAAAGAAAAATAATTTGATATGTGGTGTTATGGGCCCGTGGTCTAGTTGGTTATGACGTCGCCTTTACGAGGCGAAGATCATGAGTTCGAATCTCGTCGGGCCCACTCATTTTTTCTTCAATATTATTTGGGGTAGCTAAGGCACCGCGACATCAAGTTGACACTGATTTACCTGCACATCACGACTGAGAAGCAGAAGGAGCTGTACGACAGGTTCAGTCCGGAGTTCTGATCGTGCCGCCATCATTAATAATTACATGAACAACAAAGAATATGTAAAAATTATAACAGAGAATTTTGATTAGCCAACAGTTTTATGAGTTAATCAAAAAACTCTAGAAAATATACATAAGGGAAAATGTTTTTATCATTATATTGCGAAAAAAATACATACGATAATTCTAATATCTTTTTAGGAGGGTGAATTCTTGTGGATAACAAGCACATATGGGTATTTATGGCAGGCGTTGTAGTATTAATGATTGGAGTTGCTGGTATTGCACATGCTCTTATGGAGGCTAATTCTAATATTACATCTTTGGAGGATATTATATCAACGATGCAGACAGAAGTAGATGAGCTACGTCCCCAGATCTCTGCATTGCAGTCTGAACTTGATACCACGAAATCCCGCTTGATTCTGCCAATGAAACGATTGCAAACCTTGAAACTACCTTATCCAATACGCAGGAGCAGCTAGAAGAAACAGAAGAACAACTAGAAGAAGCACAAGATGTTTTAGATGGATTATATATTACAATACAAAAAACTGCACAATGTAAAGATGCAATTTTAATTGATTATCTCTCTGCGGTAGATCCTACCTGGGACCAGTTGTTGACATTCCTTGCTAACGATAAAACGGAACTGACTCCTTATCGCCATTATTTTTCGGGTAGTCCTTATGATTATGACTGTTCGGAATTTTCTAGGGATCTCCACAACAATGCTGAGAAAATGGGAATTCGTGCAGGAGTCGTGCATATTTATTTTATAGACACCCCCGACATCGGACACGCAATTAATGTGTTTCTAACAACAGACTACGGGCTAGTGTACGTTGACTGCACAGGTACAGATTTTGGACCTGCTCCCCCCGATACTATCGCCTATGTGAAAAGGGGAGAAATTTACCGAGCCATAGATATAAATAAAATAAGGGCAGGAAGTATCAGAAACGATGATTTTTGGAATTCGATACCACTTAAATCTGCCTGCTACATTCCTCATAAAGTATCAAAAGTTACTATTTTTTTGTAAAATAATGCCTTTGTCTATAAACTCCTTTTCTTTATAAATAAATAGCTTTTAGAGGTGTCAAACTTGACACCATAGTTTTATGAGTTAGTCAAAAAACTCAATAATGAATACATATATCTGAAAGTTATTTAGGTCTTCCACCCATCGCCCATTCTCTCCTACAAAATACACATTTTACAATGTCATCTTTAATTTCAAATTTATTGTTTAACTCTTTTTGACCATCAGTTGTTTTTCCCCATGAGTTGTCACAACTTTTGCAGTGAAGATGTACTATTTTGTTATCTTCCCATTTTATTTGAAGGGCCCTTTTTTCCCCTTCCAATGTTCTTTTTATAGTTCTTTCATCTTTTGTTCCACATAATGTAGTTTTTAGAATAGTTCTCTTTTTCATATCTTTTAAACGAGCCGTTGCTCCACATAAAGATACACCTATTGCAATGCTACTTTTTACTACCCAATCACTATTATGTTTGCCACAAAAAGGACATGCTCCAGAGTGATCCAATTTTAGTTCCTTTTTACAGTGCCTGCACTTACGTATCATGTAATTGTCCATGAGGAACATTATGTAATAAATATTTTTATATATTGTCGGTATATCCCATTTGTCAACTTTTTCCCTGTAGGGTTGACAGTGTGTAAGTGGGTGTATCTTCTAAATCCCCACCTCATGAAGCTAAATCAAGTAATAGCAAGTTAGGGTAAGTAGGGTAGTTTCCATATCTCCTGTAGTTTTACTATTACGTTAAGTTGTAGACGATGTGGATGTACCCTAACTTATTACTACTATAATTATACACATATATGTATATTATAGCATTTCTACTCGACAACATGCATCTCCTCCGGCTTTATCATCGTGTATAAATCATCGGTAGACGGCCTTTCCCTGTTTCCACCATCTTCAGGTATCCTGGGGTTACTTTCTGGTAGACGACCAGCTGGTCGGTGTTGTTTTCAATATGTTTCAATATTCCCTCATACTGGGCCTGGTCGAAAGGGCCGCGCAGCACGAGGCCAAAAGTCGCTATGACTTGCTTCATGGTTTGTTTCCCCCTATCTACCCAATAAGAAGGAAATAAGGGGGATTATAAAAAGATTTTAAAATATATTTATATAATACATATGATAAGGAGAAAAAGATGGTAGACCAAACAAAAACATCAATCTCACTGGATAAATTCACTATAGATAAGATTGATAAGCATTGTGGAGAAGGCAAGGAATTCAGAAGCAGGGCTTCTTTTATTAGGTATGCCACAGAACGTTTTTTGGATTATCTCGAGGGCACGATAATAAAGGATGATAAAGAATGATCTTATTGTTTGAAGTGATATTCGCCATCTAATGCTATTAAGTAGTTCACTAGGGCAGAACATATGACCAATATGAACTTTGCATCTGCATATAATAAATCGGGTGATACCTGTCCTTCATGTCTTATTGCTTCCTCATCTGATGCATAGCCGTATAAATTCCCAATTGCTTGTTTGAATGATTTATGGAGTTTTTTTCCATATTTAGTTTGCAAGGTCCCCATAATTGATTTTAAAGCGTCACTTAATTCAGCTTGTTTTGTATCTTTGCCAGTTATTCTTTTGCATATGCCTACAACTGCATTAATCGATTCATCAATGGATTGCCGATAATTTTCAACAGGGTCACCATTTCGTTTGCTCAATTGTGTAACAGCTGCGGATAAGTGCATTTCTGCTGTTTGGTATCCTGAGTCGATAGCTGATACTATACTATCAATTTCTTCTTGACTGGTCATTTCTAAAAATTTACCATTTACAAATCCATATATGCTATTTTCTTCTTTAAGACAGATATTGATATCAGTTGTAAAACACTTCATCTTTTCTTTTAAATTGTTTGATACGTCATATGATAATTCTATAATATCAAATATTTCATGCCATTTGCACTTAAAATAGAATCCAACAATGCGTTCAACTTGAAAAGATATATTATACTCTTTTATAGTTTCTTTCATTATTTTATCTATTATAACCGATGTTAATTCTGACATATAAGTATTATAATTATAATTTATAGCCAATTTACGATGAGTATTCTGATCAAAAAAATAATTACAATAACAATTCCATAAACGATTTCTCAAAGCACTAGATATCCCCTTTTTGAAAGATTTTCCCACTATCTTTAATCCCATTCGTTGAGAAAATAAATTTGTAATAGGTTTATTTGTTAAATATGCCATGATAAAATTATAACATTGAGATAATATAATTATTATGCCCATAACTAATCATAATCTAACCTCCACAACCAACTCACCCTGATGTTCGAACACCCTTATCCCTTTCGCCATCGCGAGGAAGGGACAGCCCCTAATGTTGGCCTTGAGGATTGTGATGATCTCCTCTTCGCCCAGGGCCGCGGCTTCATCATTGCTAGTATTATTTATCGTATCCCTCAATAGGCACACTGCCGCAACTTTGTTTATTGTCATGGTTTCTCATGTAGTAAGAGGGAGTATTAAGGCGGTGGTAAGAGGCGAGGGCAGAGTGGTTGTGAATAGTTCAGGCATAATGTTATTATATTATCCTGCTTATTTGAATTGTGAAACGAGTTCTTGTTATTTTGATTATAGTATTGATGATTGTGCCGTTGTGTGGGTGTATTGGTGGCAGCGATACTACGACGATTCATGTGACACCCACGGGTTCCACCATCGAGGATGCCATCACAGACATTGGCAATGGGGGTACAATATACGTCGAACCTGGGACATATTATGTGAATATAGTGATCGACAATCCAGGGAAGTCCTTCTCTCTTATCAGTACGGGTGGATCTAATGTGACGATTCTTGACGGTTACAATGGAAGTGTCATCCAAATTCTCAACACCGGCGTGCACACTATCACCGTCGAGGGATTCATTATAGAGGATGGCTATGCGCATTATGGTAGTGGTATGTGCAACTTCAATTCATCCCCGATTGTGACCGACTGTCTATTTATTAGCAACGATGCTCGCTATTATGGTGGCATAATGGCCAACTATAATTCCCATCCGATTGTCACCAACTGCATGTTCAGTGGCAATGATGGTAGGGGTATGTACAACGACGAATCATCCCCAACCGTCACGAACTGCACGTTCAATAGTAATGATGGCGGTGGAATGTACAACCTCAATTCATCCCCTACTGTCACGAACTGCACGTTCGCCGACAACAATGCGGGTGATGGAGGGGGAATGTGCAATATCAATTCATCTTCTATTGTCACGAATTGCACCTTCAGCGGCAACGTGGCCTATACAAGTGGCGGTGGAATGTACAACCTCAATTCATCCCTAACAATCACCGAATGCATGTTTGATCGCAACTATGCCGAAGAAGATGGCGGAGGTATGTACAACGACGAATCATCCCCTACTGTCACGAACTGCACGTTCACATATAACAGGGCGGATTTTGGTGGTGGTATATCCAACGAAAATTCCCACCCAATCGTCACCAACTGCACGTTTGAGGAAAACTGTGCAAGTTGGGATGGTGGCGGAATGTTCAATGAAGAATCATCCCCTACAGTCTCTGACTGCACATTCACTAATAACGCAGCAGAGGGAGAATATGACGGTGGAGGCATGTGCAATAAAAAATCATCCCCGATAGTCACTGACTGCACGTTTGAGGAAAACTATGCAAACTGGGGTGGGGGGGGCATGACCAACTATGATGATTCCTATCCGATAATCACGAATTGCACGTTCACTAGAAATCGAGGGGATTATGGCGGTGGAATGTACAACCTCAATTCATCCCCTACTGTCACGAACTGCACGTTTGCCAATAACGATGTGAATGATGATGGTGGCGGAATGTACAACTATCACTCTTCTCCTGCAGTCACCGACTGTATATTTACCGGCAATAATGTTATATCGGGCGGCGGCATGTACAATGAAGAATCCAGTCCAATCGTCACCAACTGCACGTTTGAGGGAAATAAAGTAACACAAGAGGGTGGCGGAATGTATAACTATCACTCCTCCTCTGAAGT
>JAUVXU010000006.1 GCA_030603445.1 Methanomicrobia archaeon
CCCGTTATGGGGGAAGCGTATCCGAATCCTACCGCCTCTGTGGTTTTGATAGGCAAGGCGGCAAGGCGCGTTATCGTACGACCATTATTTTTAGGATGTCGCAGTTCGAGAAAGGAATATTTGTTTTTTTTCAGGATAAGCTTTGGAAAGTTGAGCAAGCAATTGACAAGCTTACATTAAGAAACTTTGATGACACAATCACACTAGACTTCAAAAAAGTTGAAAAAGAGACTAATATAGGAAATTTAAAAATCATTGCGTCAGACGGCATGAGAGAAGGCATCCTAGCTTCTGTAACAAACGATAGCGCAGAATTGATGGCCATGGATAATTATGAGACTATATTATTGGATCGTTCATCTTTACCACATGGAGCTATACAGGGGATTAATGTGTTATTCTTTGGAAAGGACGGGAAATACTATTGTGTGAGTCCATAGAATATACGTATTCGCCTTTTTTCTTCCTGTAGTTCTAACTTTGCTCCAACAGGGACCAATTGCGAATCAAGTAAGTATCGCAGGAATGTTATTTCTGCTGCAGGAAGCTTTAGTTTTCCCATTATTACTTTGTTAGGGATTCTAAGTTCTGCGAAAAGCTCACCATTATGCGCGGTTAGGGCGCATACAGTTTTTGGGTTTACCTGTTTTGTCTCATAATGTTTTAGTGAAACGCCTGCAAGCAGGTCCTTTGGTGGTTCTTCATATGACAACTTTTCCCTAAGGCTTTTTATTTCTTTTAAATCAACTTCTGAGAGGTTAGCTACTTCTTTGAGATTCTCTTGCCAGAAGTCCTTTATACCTGCTCTAAATATTTTGTCTGCCTTGGAAGCATCTAGAATTCTTGATGCTCTGGCAACGAAGTAGGCGCGTTCAATAATTGAGGATATTTTTTGGTCAGCGGGCGTTATACCTTTCTTTGAGTAGTTATCAATTAGAAGGGCTACCTCTTTTTTAGTTACTTTTCTTTCCATACAAGAAATAACTAAATTTTGGAGAACATGCTGGTATCCTGCGCGTCGAAGGGGATAATGCATCTCCTGTTCCGTATTATATGGCCTTCCCATTACTAGCTCTTCTGCGGCTGCCACATTTATGTTTGCAATAGTTAGTAGCTTTGATTTGGAGAATGTATTGGCGACATGCAGCAGTGTGTCGTTATCTCTTTTTAAGGATAGATTGCCATCTTTTAGTTCGCGTTCGATAATTTTAATAGATGCATCGGGTAAAAGATGTCTTACAGGAGCTGTAATGCGCCCTGTCTCAAGTATAGATTTTCGTATATAGCGCCCCGATACTGTTTCATTGTCTATTTTGTATGTGTGTGTGATGTGGTATCCCATTCTTTTCTTGTGATGATTTGCATACAGTTCATTTGCCGCCACCCATCTTATTAGGTTGCGATCTGGCCATGAACTTGGTATGCCCATTAACATCTCCTTATCTGCAAACTCCTTTGATATCTTCATAACCTCATCAACAGTGAGGCGTGATGCGGCTGCATCGATGATGTCTGTGACACCATCATTTGCCATAAGGTGTATTCGTATAGGCACTGTATAAGACAGGGGTAAGCGATAGTGAAGGCCTTTTACAGGTATGGCCTCAACACCTAACTCTGAACACATTTCCTGTCGTGCCTCAAACGATAAGAAAGGGGGGGTGTGGTGTGCTGTGTAGTCCTCATTGATATAAGCGCATACCTTCCCTATTTTTTTTCCTTCTTTTATAAGGTGTATGTGCCCTTTATGCACTGGATCAAAATCTACTCCCATCCCTACTTTTCGCATCATTTTGGAAAGTAAGCATACATATTTATATATCTTTGTATTTAAAATGTGCATGCTGCTTGGCAGCCTTGTACCGTATGGGTCCTCCGGTGATTTAGCCTAGGCCTGATGTGAACCGGCAGACAACCCCGGTATAGGACAGCCCGCCACGAGAGTTATCCGATGGAGAGAGGATGCCCAAACAATGAATCTTGGATGTTAGTGTGTCGGGCAACATTTCTTAAGGTGCGTTTATGTTTGAAGATGCAATTATCGAATCAAAAGAGGGCATTTACCTTAACATTGAGGTTGTGCCTAATTCGAAGAACACAGGGATAGCTTGGGATCCTTGGAGAAAGCGCGTCAAGCTAAAGCTTAAAGCAAAACCACAAAATGGAAAGGCGAATGAGGAAATAATTAATTTATTTGGAAATTTATGTCAAACGAAGATATCTTCTGGTATCCATAGCAGAGAAAAAACTCTTTTCATGCCTTCTGACAAGAAGATTGTTATTTCATTTTTAGAATCGTTAATTTAGGATATCATCAATTGTTTTTTTATTAACCACAAAGTTAATAAATGGTCTGAATGATTATATGATTACATTAAATATATTTACAATTATAATTAACTCAAATAGCGTCGTAAGTAACACTTACTTCATTACCTATCATTCAAATCATATGTAATAATACGTTTACTATTTACATAGTGAAAAAGTAGTGTTAAAGCTAATTCTTGCGACTTATTGACCAGGGGGTGTACGTTATTAAGTACATTGCTAAATCAAAAAAGAATTCAGAATCAAAAGTTATCCAAACTCAAGAAAAAGAGAAAAAGATTGATGTTACTCCAAAAAATGAAATAGGGACTACAAAATACATAATCCAAGCATCAATAGATGCATCAGGGATTGTAGATCGTCCAGATGTTGTAGGAGCTATTTTTGGTCAGACCGAGGGATTACTTGGCGACGATCTTGACTTACGCGAGCTTCAGAAAACGGGCCGCGTTGGGCGAATACGTGTGAGCGTTTCTTCGAAAGGCGGGAAGTCACATGGAACTATTTCTATCCCATCTTCCCTTGACAAGATAGAGACAGCGGTTTTGGCTGCATCTCTTGAGACTATAGATCGCGTGGGTCCATGTGAAGCCAAAATGTCCGTCGATAAGATCGAGGACGTTCGTTCTTCCAAAAGGGTCTATGTGGTCGACCGTGCTAAGGATCTTCTCAAGGATATGATGGATTTAGATGTTCCAGAAACCCAGGAGCTTACAGAAGAGGTGAAAAGGGCTGTTAGAGTGAGGCAAATTACTAAGTATGGAACTGAAAGCCTTCCTGCTGGCCCAAACATCGCTGATTCGGATGCCATAATAGTTTGTGAAGGGCGCGCTGATGTTCTAAACCTTTTGAAGTATGGGATCAAGAATGCTATAGCAGTGGAGGGGACATCAGTCCCAAAATCTATTGCAAAACTCTCTCGTGAAAAGACTGTTACAGCGTTTGTAGATGGCGATAGAGGGGGAGACCTCATACTTCGCGAGCTTATGGAAGTTGGTGAAATAGATTATTTTGCTCGTGCACCAGCCGGAAAAGAAGTAGAAGATCTTACCCGAAAGGAAGTTTTCAAGTCATTGCGAAACAAAGTCACTGCTGAACAGGCACTTAATGAGATATTTGAGCGCTCGGAAATATCCAGAGAAAATGGAGATAAGGGGGCAGAGGAACAACAACAGCTTCCTGTACCTGCGAGTAAACCTCAACGAAGGACAGAAAAGAGTAAGACCGAACCTTCTAAAAAACGTCCCAAGCAACAAACTAAGAAGCAGGTCCAAGATGAAAGTCCGGAGCTGGAACAGTTTAAGAAGATCATAGAAAAGCTTCCAGGAACTCTTGATGCATACATCCTCGATGAAGATAAAAACATCAAGTTGAAGGTATCTGTTCGTGACTTAGTGGATGCAATGCGCTACACTGAAGATGTTTATGCAGTGGTGTTTGATGGCGTCATAACACAACGGCTTGTTGATATAGCTGGCGAACGTAACGTGCATTATTTGGTAGGCGTGAAAACCGGAAACATAACAAAGAAGCCATTGCACCTTAAAGTCTTATCATTCCAGGATATTATGAAAGAATGGCAGAGTGAAGAGGAATAATGCCTCTTCCTTCCTCTCTTTTTTATTATAGATCTATACCTTTTCTGGCTTTTATCCCTTTTTTATAGGGATGTTTTACCATCACGAACTCTGTAGCGTAGTCACACTTATCGATGATGCTCTTTGGGCATGGTCTCCCTGTAAGTATGAGTTCAGTTTTTGTAGGTTTATCTTCTATAAGTGATAAGATTTTTTTCTCCGATATAATGTTAAAGCCGTAAGCATTTAGTATTTCATCAACAATTACAACATCAAACCCGTTCTTAAACGCTTCTTCACAATAGTGTATCCCTTTATCCACTTTGGCTTTCTCTTCTTTTGTGGGTTCTCTATTAAAAATAAAACCACACGTTCCAGTGCTTTTGTATGATATACCTTCAAGTTTTTGAAGCATTGATACTTCTGACGAGGATCCATCTTTTAAGAATTGTATAAATGTTACGCGTTTTCCAGCACCTAGCGCTCTTAGAGCCAGTCCTACCGCTTTGCTGGTCTTTCCAGCACCATTCCCAAAATATGCATGCACCAACCCAGCCATAATACTAATGGGATGGTAGAGTATAAAAATTTTTAATTTTTTCCTTATTCCCTAATTTCCAAAAAGTTTAAATAATGGCCCACAAAAGCATACTATCCAGCCGGGGTGGCTTAGTTTGGTTATAGCGCTCGACTCATAAGTATTATTGATATTGGATTCATGCTTAAGAGACAAGTCAAAAGCTGAGAAATCGAGAGGCCGCGGGTTCAAGTCCCGCCCCCGGCACTTTTTTGTTTGATTAATCAAGATGATTAAGAAATTATATCTTGAAGTATTTGACCGCGAGAAATAATCTTATTCTAATTATCCTTTAATATTGCCCTATAAAGGGTGCCTGCTTTTTGTCATTAAGATTATTTAGTAATATATTTTTCTTTATTCAAGACGTATTGCCATGGTTTTTGTGGAACGACTAGTTCTACTTCTACTTGAGGCATGCGTTCCTTTAGGTATTTTGCAAGGTATTGCAGTCCTGGTAGCTCAGTCTCGCGATGTCCTGCATCAATAAGAGTAAGCCCGAGGTCAAGGCCTTTTAGCGCTGCATGATGCTTCAGGTCGCCTGACACAATGGTCGTTATGCCCTGCATATAGCATTCCGTGATAATATCCTCATTAAACCCCGACCCAGGGATTGCCGCAACCCTGCCCATCTTCGTGTTTTTGCCGACCACTTTTATAGCGTCGTTTCCTAAAGATGTGCATAGTGCGTCAGTAAATCCATTAACTGTTGCGTGGGGGACTGTTCCTGTCCTTATAAGAGGAGTAGATAAATCGTCCTCTTGTAAACATATTCTTTTGGAAAGCGCCCATGATATGCCATTAGGGGCAAAATCTAGGTTGGTATGTGCGGCATAAAACGTTTGTTCCCTTTGCAGAAGCATGCTTATTTTCTCTTTTATCTCTAACTCAATACGTTTTAGCGGGTCAAATATAAAGGGGTGGTGGCTTATTATGAATTCTCCATGAGATGAGTTTAGGGCTTCTATTGTAGGGTCCAGGATTATGGATATGGTATGCACATTTTCTTTTCCTTCTAATAAGACACCACAGTTATCCCACGATTCGGCACATTCAGGTGGTGCAAATTTCTCCATTTCTTGTAATATTTCATTTCTACTTATCAATTATGCCACCTTTCTAAAGTTTATTAGGCGTAACTTAAAGAACAATGTCTTGCCTGCCATTGGATGATTTTTGTCAATTTCAATGTAGGTGTCCGTGATGTCTGTTATCTTGCCGCCTGCGAAGCTATCTCCTACAGAGTAATGAGTGGGATCATATGCGAGTATGATTTCATCATCATTTACATGTGCTATGGCAGAACCTCCCCCTGGAATGGCAATAGTATCTCCATCTTCCACGATGCGCTCTATAGTGATTGAGCTGTCGTTCTCGGAAGTTACAACGCCTTTGAAGTAGTCAACAATAAATTCGGTGTTCATGACTGACGTCACATTAATCGTTACTATGCTGTCATTGATTTCGGTTATCACGCCTTCGCCAAAGTAGAATGAGATCACCGCCCCTACTAAAGGTTCATAACCATTTTGTGCCATATACTCATCAATACTCATTGTTTGTTCCTTTTGTACTACCTCAAAGCGCCCGAAAGTGCCAATTAAAAGGTCTACTTGTTCAACTTTCTCAGGATCCCATGCGCCATATCCGTCCTCTGGTGACACTTCTATTACTTTTTCATCCCCTATATCCATGCCTTTTAGTGCATCGTTGAATCCCGTGATAAGTGATTGTGTACCTGGTATGGTCTGTCCCGGCATGATCGTTATGGTGAGTTCATTATGATCATAAGTATTATCTAAAGGAAGGTCCTTTGATTGCTCTACATCAGGGTCATTGATGGAAGAATCAAAAACCTCTCCATCTTCATAATATCCGATATAGCGTACAATAGCTAAATCGCCGCCTGATACATTCCATTCTTTTTCATCTATAATGTTTTTTGTTATCGATTCTATACGAATTTTGTAGTTAAAATGATCTATTTCTATATATAGCTCATCCTCAGTCACTTCTTTTACATGTGCAGGCAACCATGTGTTGTTTTTTACTATATAGAATGTGACGCCTTTCTCGCCGACATAATTTGCCATTAACTGGTCTTCTGTTTTGTCTGTAACAATGGCTTTGCCATATTCGAGGTATATCTCATCCCCGATCTCATAATAATACTCGTAAGTCACTATTGTGTCGTCTATTTCGGTTATCTGCAATGTCACGCCCTCGACATCAATCATTTTGCCCACTTCAGGTTCGCCATAATCCTCAGTAAAGGAGTTAAGCTCCATCACACCATATCTTCCCGTTTCTGTGTCCCGAGGCACAGAAAAAACACGCTCTTCTTCTGTTAGGACACTTAGTTGTGGTCCGCTATATGCCTGTTCTGCAGGAATTGAAATGGTGTATGTTTTCCCTTTCTTTAATCCAAGCAGCATATCGTCATTCCAATAGAGGAACGATAATAATCCATCTACTTGTTTATACCCCCCTATTATGAGTCGTTGGGGCATTTTCAACCTAGTATCATCAAGAGGCGTGTCAACAGTTACACTATCAGGGTTTGGTACAATTGTATGTTGTATAACGTCATTGTTGTCGTAATAGCTTATAAAATTAAATTTTACTTCATCACCAAGTTCGACAGTAGATTTTTTCCCCATCGTTGATTGGTATATCAAGAATGAGGATACTATTATGAATGCTATTATTGCCAAGGTAGTAACTGTTCGGATGGTTTTCTTGTTTTTATGTAGAAACTTCTTTTCATCCTGTTTTCTTTTGAATTTTTCTGCTTTTCTTTTTTTTATTTTTGTTGTTTTGTTCTTTTTATTGTTTACAGGATTTTTCTTCATTGAAACCATTGGCTCACCTTTTCAAAATCTACATACTTGATATTTAAATAATATTTCGTTGGCATATTTAACATCAGGCCCCTAATATTCCATATAATGTCGTTTGTAGCGACCCATCAATTTACAACAATGCGTTTATATATTAAAAATATTTGTCAACAATTGATTTGGTTTTCATAATATATATCATTGCTGTTTATGTTTGTACAATACTTTTAAAGGGAAAACCTTTTTTAACCTACATTAATATGATAAACAAAGGTGTTCACTATATGAAGAAGATATTATTTCTGCTCATTGTGCTAATTCTTCTATGCCCCACTAATATCGGGGCTAGTGCAGATGAGTTTGCATTAGATATGTCTGTCACGGGAATGACCCCTGTAAAGGTTTATGTTGGTGACACCGTCACACTCACGATAACTGTAGATAATGTTTCTGAAGACGATGGCGAGAAGTTATGGAGCCCAGTAATTTTCATTGATGCTGATTTAATGACATCAGATGTCAAAGACAACATTACCCTTCATGAAGAAGAAGTTTCTATTGAATACGATGGTATTAGTCATCAAGGCAAGGAATTGTGGCCAGGCGAGTCTGCTTCAGGCACACTTTCATTTACCGTTGCCCCTAATGCACCGGGGGGATTGTATAGGATTCCTATCGTTCTTGTGGGAAAGCGCGGGCCTTGCCCCCAGGGGTGTCATCCATGGCGAGAGGATCCACTGTATTTCTCCATAAATGTGATACACGGAATACCTGCAATAAGTATAACAGTCTCAGATGAAAACGTTGCGATCTTAGGGGACGTACTAATCATTGATTTTTCTCTTAAGAATCTAGGTTCTGCAGAGGCTTTAAACATGATCCCAACGCTTATTGGAAATTATCCAAATCTAGTGGGACAAATAAATATGCAAGACGGTAAAAATACCCTTCAGCCAGATGGAACTCTTAATGGTAGTATCGTTATACTTACATCTTCCTTAGAAGTGGGAGACTATTCTATTGATATAAAAATGTCTTATGAAAGTGCAGATGGAAAAACTTATGATAAGACAAAAAGCACCACATTTTCAGTTCTCTTGTCAGGGGAGCTTACTTACGAGGAACTGGGCGATGAGGCGTTTACAGCAGCTGAGAGTTATCTTCTATCAGAAGAGCATGAAAATGCGATAATTCAGTTCTCACAAGCAAAGGTATTCTATGGGCTGGCAGAACTGGATGACAAGGTAAGTGAATGCCAGGATGAATTAGATGCTACGTTTCAGTCATACTTGGAATATATGATCCCCCCGCCCCCTGAACCAAAGGAAAAGAACTACTTACTTATAGTTGGCCTGATTGCCGGAGCATTGTCTGCTCTCTTTGGTATTATGGCAGGAATGGCACGAAAGAACAAGATGTAAATTTAGTTTTCTTCTTCATTTATCTTTTTCTGAGCCCTTCTTTTTACAAGAGAGGTATACCCTGCCACTATAACTACGGAGATAACTGCTCCAAGTGCGATTATCCCTACTATCTCCATTAAGGATGGAATGCTTTGTACCGTTGTCCCTATCTCTTGAGCTTTTGTGGCATCTAACACCCCTTCCTGCCCAGCTGGTGCAAGAGTATTTTCGAGGGTGTTGTAATAATTGAAATCTTTGGAGAATATTTTAATAAATATTCCTGTAATTCCTGCTCCTAACAATGCTGTTAAGCCAATTATTTTATTGGGGATGCGTGTTCCGAAATAATCGGCGGGCTTGTTAAGTACATCTTTCTTGTTTGAGGGCAGAATTAGTATTGCTTTTTTAGAGATCCCATAGTATTTTATTTCCCTAAATTTTTTAGAAAGCTCAGTGTTGATTACTTCAATTAGCCCTGTCTCTTTTAGTCTTTCTATATGAAAAAGTATAGTTGGCAACCCTAGATTTAGTTCTTTTGCGAGATCAGATGATGATTTCTTGTTTTCAAAAATGGCGTCAAGAACTTTTCTTCCTTTATCATTGGCAAGTTCCATAGCAAGAATCTTTGCTTTATCATCTTTTATAGATACAATGTGGAAAATTTCATCAAATTCTTCCATAAGGTATATGTCTAAAACATAATATATAAACTATTTTGTTATGTTCAAAGAGGATTGAACTTTAACAGACACGCGGGACCGGGTCCCCATCAGGCATATCAAGTAGTCTTTTAGCGCCAATTTTTGTGGATAAGAACACCTTTTCCTCTTCTGTGACGTGCCCTATTATAGCGGCATCTTTTCCGTAGGGGGATTCTTTTATGGCATTTAGAACACTATCTGCCTTATCTTTCATAACGCCTATGAGCACTTTACCCTCATTTGCAACATCAGTATAATTTATCCCAAGTATATCTGCTGCAGCTCGAATTGAGGGGCGTATTGGAATATCTGACTCATTTATTAACATGCCAGTGTTGGATTTTTGCGCCATTTCGTTAAGAGCACCAGCAATACCGCTTCTTGTAGGATCTTTTAGTGCTGTCACACCTCCAACTTCTAAGGCCCTTCTGACAATATCCCACACAGGGCATACGTCTGAAGATAATTTTCCTGATATCGATAATCCGTCTCGCTCCGAAAGCAGAGATATTCCATGATCCCCTACGGTTCCAGACACTATTATGGAATCACCCGGCTGCACACCACAATCGGTAATAAAGTTAGTGGGGTATTTTCGTGTTTCGCGCACACCATCAATATTGGAAATTAGACCTTCCCACGTCTTTCCTACACCTGTCGTGGTTATGTAAATCCCTATCGGATCTTCAACAACTTTCGTGTCCCCTGCCACGATCTGGGCGCCCACTTCATCGCACGAGTGTTTCATGGAGTACATTATTTTTGACAGGTCGTCCCTTTCGAATCCTGCCTGTATGATAAATGAAGCAGTTAGGAGGAGGGGGCATGCACCCATTACACTTACATCATTAAGGGTTCCGCATGCTGCTAGTGTGCCTATATTTCCTCCTCTGAAAAAGATAGGTTTTACAGTATGCCCATCCGTTGTTATGACATACTTATCAAAAGATGCACCATCATCTAATTGTTCTAGGCCGATATCCCCTACTGTCGATGGACCGAAGATAGATAAGACCATGTCATTTAAGAAATGCTGCATCCTCTTTCCACCGGCACCATCTTTAACGCTTATTTTCATCGATGATTCTTATTTAGGCATCTTTTTAAAGGTTGGTATATTATTTTATGTTCTGGGAGGATTATCTGATGCACGAAGTTTCTGTTGCACAAACAATTATTGATGCAGTCATGAATGAAGCTAAGGAACAAAAAGCAGTTAAGATCCTTGGTGTAACATTAGCACTCGGTGAGCTAACGATGATAAACACTGAGCAGATAGTATTTTGGATTCAATCTTTTTTGGAAGGAACCATAGGAGAAGGCGCTTTTGTTAACATCGAGACGATACATGGAAAAGTACAGTGCAACAAGTGCAACGTTGTAACAGACGTTTTTATAGAAGATGATGGCATATCCCATTATATTATTCCAGATTTCACCTGCGGGCATTGTAAGTCAAAAAATACTTTTATATGCCAGGGAAGAGAAATGATCATAAAAGGCATAAGAATTGAGAGATGATTTTATGCATAAAGTGTCGGATGTAAAAATAGGACAAGACATAATGAAGATCAATAAAAAGATAGCAGCCGATAATAATGCATTTTTCAATGCGAATCGCATCACAGTATTCAATGTTATGGGGGCAATCGGTTCAGGGAAGACTTGTCTAATTGAGAATGCTATTGATAGACTAAAGGATAGTTTCTCTATTGCAGTTGTTGCAGGCGATGTTGTCGCTAAGTTCGATAGTGACCGTTTTGCAGCCCACGGAGTTAAAGTAATACCCGTCTCGACAGGAAAGGAGTGCCACTTGGATGCACATTTCATTGAGCATGCCATTGAAGGAGAGGACATGCATAATATCGATATTCTTTTCATCGAGAACGTGGGCAACTTGATCTGCCCATCTGATTTTGATCTTGGTGAACATGTTAAAGTTGTAGTGGTCTCCGTCTCCGAGGGCGATGATATAGTGCTAAAACATCCTGTTATTTTCAAAAATACAGATATTACTATAGTCAACAAGATAGATATAGCTGAGTTTGTTGGAGCATCAGCTAAAAAGATGAGCGATGATGCATATACTTGTGGATGCAAATACGTCCTTCTGACAAGTTGTAAGAGAGGGGATGGGCTTAAAGATTGGAATGCATTTATCAAAGAACAGGTCGCCGGTAATAGATAGGTATTAGACTACCTGTCTTGCCCAGTATCTACTTCTTCTATTATTTTTTTGCCAGCTGCCACTTTATCAATAGAGTGGATGGTTCCTCCAAGGTACTCTATGGTTTTCTCTATTTCAGAGTAATTTAGATTTTCTCCAATAATTGAAACCTTCACGTTCTCTGTTTTTTGATCAACTTCCATAAGAGATACATTTACTCCGATGACGCTGTCCAACATAGAGATATTTTCAGCAAACTCAGGCAAGATAGGTTTATGTGGTTTTAATACATCAAGCACTAATAATTTTAGATTTGGCAATAGCTTTATCCTCCAAATTAATTAATAATTATTATTATTTAACTGCGTTGTTTATATAAATATTTCGTATTATTTTATATACATTTTTATGTTTAAATTCACTTTTTCATATTTAAGGTTTGCGATATCTATTTAAACAAAGATAATGATATTTAAAATGATTTAATGGTTTCAAGATTAGGTGAAGTTGTCAATGTTTCTGGAAAGACCATCATTGTGCAAGGAAAGAGGGTTGGCCCACAAATTGTGGGAAAGATAGTAATTGACAAGAATATGAAGAATATAGGACGCGTGGTAGATGTGTTCGGACCTGTTGAAGCACCATACGCAAAGATTGTATTATTCTCAAACTCACCCGATTTTTGTGATGATGTTTTGTATTTGAGGTGATCTTTTTGGCAGACGAGGGGACCAAAACAAAACAAATGTGCCCCGAATGTGGCAGTAACAGGCTTGTAAGGGATTTTGATAGAGGAGAACTTATATGCGCCACATGCGGGCTTGTTTTGAAAGATAAGTTCTATGATATGGGTCCCGAATGGAGGGCATTTGACAGCGAACAGCGCGATAAGCGCGGGCGTGTCGGTGCCCCCATGACTTTTACAATACATGATAAAGGCCTTTCTACCATGATAGATTGGCGCAATAAAGATGTACATGGCAGGGATATCTCTCCAACAAGTCGTGCTCAGATATACAGATTGAGAAAGTGGCAACGGAGGATTAGGGTTTCGGATGCAGCAGAACGTAACCTTGCATTTGCAATGGCAGAGCTTGATAGGATCTCTTCTCATCTCTCGCTTCCACGCAGCATACGGGAGGCAGCTGCAATTATTTATAGAAAGGCTGTGGAACAAAACCTTATTCGTGGTCGTTCAATAGAATCTGTGGCAGCATCGTGTATTTATGCCGCCTGCAGGCAACGCGGGGTGCCGCGGACTTTAGAAGAGATAGCAGAATATGCACGCGTTGATAAGAAAGAGATAGGTAGAAGCTATCGATTTATCGTAAAAGAGCTAAACATACGTATCAATCCAACGAATCCTACTGATTATATTCCCCGCTTTTCTTCTGAGCTTGGCTTGTCAAGCCATGTTCAGCAACGTGCAATTGAGATAATTAATCAAGCCATAGATATGGGCCTAACATCAGGCAGGGGCCCTATGGGCATTGCCGCGGCTGCTTTGTATATTGCTTCAATAGAAGGAGGAGAACGGCGAACCCAGCGCGATGTTTCAGAAGTTGCAAAGGTCACTGAGGTCACGGTTAGAAACAGGTATAAGGAGCTGCAAGAGCGACTGAATATAAACATAGATGTATAAAAACAACGCGTGATTGCATGGAAAATAAAAAATTAGAAATAATTGCGACTGTGTTGTTTGTATTTCTTTTGTATTTCTCCGTAAAGACGATACTTCCTATTTTTGATGCAATATTGTTAGGCGTTGTTTTCGCTTATATGGTGCGCCCATTGTCATCCTATCTCAAAAAAAATATTCCTTACGAAGGTCCGGCAGTTTTCATTGCAATGATATTAGTTGTGGTGCCGTTGTTTTTTATCGGGCTTTTCATCATTACAGAGATTATTAAGACATTTAAGGCTTCTGATGTTGTAAACATAGTTGAGTCCGCTTTTTCTAATATTGATGCGCTCATTGATTCTATAACTGATGATTTTTTTGTTTTTTTTGGTGTTGATTTTGATTCTTTAGGTAAAAATACCATAGATTCTGTTTCTGAAAAAGTGGCAGAGCTTAGTAACATTGCGTATATGTTCATATTTGATATCACGAAGAAACTTCCTCTTATGCTATTTAAAGTGATGCTTGCAGCCGTGCTTGCATTTTATTTTCTTAAGGATGGGGGGAAGGTGAACGATAAGATTTTACAACTTGTCCCAGATATACACAAAGAACAGTTTTCCCAGTTCTTGAAAAGCAGCGACATAGTTTTTCAGGCAGTTATCATTGGGTACCTTATGAAAGCCATATTCACCATGATACTAGCCACATTCGTATTCTATGTATTTGATGTGCCTAATCCTCTCCTGCTTGGAATTGCCACAGGGATCCTTGATTTTATTCCTGTGATAGGGCCGTGGATAGTGGAAATACTACTTCTTGCATGGTATATCCAACAGGGACAGTATTCCTACGCCATATCTTTGTTTTTAGCTTCATATTTTTTTATATCATTTATACCGGAAATGTATATTCGCCCACGAATATCTGGCGGAGCTGCAAATATTCATCCTGCTATAATACTTATTGGTATTATGGGGGGTTTGTTTGCATTTGGTGTTATAGGCATCATTCTTGGCCCGTTGTTTCTTGGGGTGGTAATTGTAGCCTTAAGAATATATTTTTATAAAGAACCATATAATAATATACGGTTTGGATATAAGGATAGTTTTTTAAATCTCTTTAGAGGATGGTACTCTCGTGGAGATAAAAAAAGGTAAAATACTAAGAACAATGGCAGCCTTCATGGTAGGGGCCATTATAATCATTCTTTTAATAAATAAAATCGGGTTCTATGAGGCATATGACGCTCTAAAGGCTGCTGACACTTTTTACGTTTTTGTGGCGATATCTACTTCACTTTTCTCAATATATCTGGCAGGTTTTAGATGGAAATACATCATAAATGGGGATGATACACAAGTATCTAACAGACCCCTATTTTATGCCCTTCTTTCGGGAAATTTTATAAATAACATCACTCCTGCAGGCAAGGGAGGAGGCGAACCTCTTCGTGCGTATATACTATCAAAATTATCTGGCGTTGATGGTGGAAAGATATTTGCGACAGTCATCTCTGATCGCATCTTTGATACCATGCCGTATATTTTGCTTGGATACTTTGGCATATTAAACATCACTCTTTTTCGGAGAGTGCCTGATATCGTTTTGGTGTCTTTGATATTAGCCATCTTGCTCTTGACAGCTATACTTGGAATTGTGTTATATCTCTTGTTTAATGTGCAACAGGGGAAACGATTCGTTGCATTGATTGTGCGTTTTCTTAAACGCTTTATTCCTGATAAGATCCACAAGTATGAGGATAAATTGGAAGATACACTAACACTTTTTAATTCCACTATCCGTGAGATAGCGCATGACAGACGAAAAATAATTATCTCTTCAATAGTATCTATTGCTATATGGGGATTTTGGATATTACGCACTTACTTCGTGTTTCTTGCATTTGGTGTTTCCGTCTCTTTCACAACCTTGGCAGTTGTTGCTGTTATATCTTCATTTGTGAGTTTGGTGCCTTTTTCGCCAGGAGGATTTGGAACAACGGACGGGGCAATGATAATCCTATTTTCTGCATTTGGAATAGATCCATATATTGCGCTTGGTGCGACTCTCGTTGATAGATTTATATCATACTGGTTGCCCATAGTAATGGGTGCTTTTACGTTTTGGCTGTCCCACAGAGAAATTAATCGTTATAAGAATAATTTAGTCAAGGTGTAATCATTTTTTACGAAAACTTTATATTTTATCAATTCTAGTTGGGTTACAACATTTCTTGGAGCACCTTCTATGATAGATTCTCTTTCTGAAATAAAAAATGCTGAGGAGAAAGCAGCAAGCATAATAGTAAATGCAAAAGATGAGCTTGAACGAATGGTAAATGAGGCAAACAAAAAACGGGAAGAAATTTATTCTTCTACAAAAAAACAGACAGTTAGTGAGATAAATAAAATAAAGAAAATTCATAGTAATCAGGGAAATGAAGAATCAAAAAAGATACTAATAGAAGGAGAAAAAGAATTGGAGTTCCTTACAAAGAACGCTAAGAATTATTTTTCAAAGGGAGTAGAGGCGGCGTTGTCGAGAGTGATAAAATGATACATCCATCCCCAATGAGAAAAATTGAAATGCTACTTTTAAAAGACGATAGGGACGTTCTTGTAAATGATATTTATAATATGGAATGCATTGAAATGGTAGAATGCAATATATGCGATAAGTATTCTGTCCCTTCTACAACACGCGAGAGCGTCTCTCGTATCATACAAATCGATCGTATGCTTAACTTTATGGGCCACTATGCCTCACCAGAAAAGCTTTCCTTCTTTGAAACAATTCGTGGGAAGGAGATCAAGAAAAAAGAGGTTGGATTGCTTTCTGTAGAAGAATTGAATTTACAGGCACAAGACGTCATCATAGATTTAGATCCAAAGATTAAGGCTATAGAGCGCAAGATAGGAAACATAGAGGATGAACTAGAAGAACTTGAAGATAATATACACTTCCTAAGAGATCTTGTTGATTTAGACGTTGATTTAGAACTATTGCATTCATCATCAAAGACATTAAAAGTGATTGGCATAATTATTGAAGAGGATGCCAAAGTTATAGGCAAGGCCATATTCGATGCCACTGAGGGGCTTTGTTCCGTATCTTTTTGGAAGAACATGGTGTTTATAACAACATTCAAGGAGAAAGAGCGCAGCATCGATATTATTTTTTCAACTTATTCAATAAAGCGTTGTGTAGTACCTAATATGCAGGGAAAAGCCAAAGAACTGCTTCCAAAACTGGAATCAAAGGTTAGGGAACTAAAAGCGTTAAAAGAAGAACACATAACCGAGATACAGGAGCTTAATCGGTCTTGTGAATATGATCTAAGGACCCTAAAGGAACTCTTGGAAATAGAGGTGGAGAAATCCAATGCATTTAGGAAAATGGCTTCTACAAAGAACGTGATAGCTGTCGAGGGATATTGCCCTCTTAATAAAGAAAAAGAAGTCATTGAGAAATTATTAACAAATGAACACATAGCATTAAGCATAAAGTCCCCAGATAAAGAACCACCAATAAAGCTTGATAACGGGGGATTTTTCAAACCTTTTGAAACACTTACAGAATTGTATGGCCTTCCAAAATATAAGGAGATAGACCCAACAAAGTTCTTCGCCATATTCTTCACAATGTTTTTTGGAATCATGATGACTGATTTTGTCTATGGTGTTTTTATCGCGATTATAGGATTTGTTTTGGCACGAAATGTTAAAGAAGGCGGAGTCCATGATGTGGCCGCAATCTTATTTTATGGCGGTCTTTCTACTGCAGTGTGCGGAATGGCATTTGGAAGTTATTTTGGTGATTTAGGCAATACATATCTAAACCTGAACCTACCTTTCATTGTTGATCCGTTGTATGGGGCTATGAATATACTTATCTTTTCATTAGCTCTTGGGCTTATCCATTTGTCGTTTTCCAATGTTTTAGGAATAATACAAAGAGTGAGCAATGGCACATTTCGCGAGGCTATTATAGAGAACGTTTCTTGGTTATTGGTGATACTTGGAATATTAGGGGGCTCTTTAGCAATGGTATTAGGCTATTCTATGGAGATTATCAAATTAATTGCTGGTATACCCATTGCCCTTTCCATAGCTATTGTCATGGTCAATGGCGTACGTGGCGGGCTTGCAGGCATCATAACGTCTTTTATGAGCATTCCTGGCTTTTTGGGGAACTGGCTCTCTTACACACGTTTGTTAGCCATGGCGCTTTCTACAGCAGGCATTGGGATGGTAATGAATTTATTTGCGTCAATGATATGGGGCATCAAGATAAGTGGACTTCAAATAGGCATCATTTTTGGCGTGCTAATGTTTTTAGGAGGCCATACATTTAATATGGCAATCAATGGATTGGGTGCTTTTGTCCATTCTTTACGTTTACATTATGTGGAATTTTTCAGTTATTTTTACAATGCTGAAGGAAAAAAGTTTGAACCTTTAAAGATAGAGAGAACATATACTGAATATGTTAGGAAGGGGTGAATTGATGGATGGTGTTTCGTTAGCAATGATTGGAGCTGGTCTTGCAATAGGTATTGCAGCTATCGGTTCTGGTCTTGGCATAGGTATAGCAGGTGCAGCTGCCGCTGGCGCTGTGGCTGAGAACAAGAATAATTTTAAGAACTCTTTAATATTGGAGCTATTGCCTCAAACTCAAGTAATATATGGTTTGATAGTTGCGTTCCTTATACTGTTCTTTACTGGACTTTTTAGTGGTGCAACAGAGGTATTACCGGAAAAAGCTGGGTTTGTTGCGATAGGAGCAGGACTTGCTGTGGGACTTTCAGGACTTTCAGCCATAGGCCAGGGCATCACATGCGCTGGCGGTATTGGGGCTGTATCTAAAGACCCATCGCTTTTGACGCAAAACATCGTGTTTGGTGCAATGTCTGAGATTGCGGCTGTATTTGGTCTTGCTGTCTCAATTTTAATGATACTATTTGGGATTTAAGGTGGTATGTTGATGGATCCTGAAAGTGACTCAGTTATTGATTTGAAATCCGCTTCAAGAAAAGGCACACGAAAAATCATTGAGAAGATCACGGCAGACGCAAATTTTGAGGCACAGAGCATACTTTCATACGCTGAGAAACAGGTGCAAGATATACTAAACAGCGCAATCAACGAATCCAACACTGCTAAACAAGAGATGCTCAAAAAAGGAAAACAAGAGGCCATAACAGAAAAAAACAGGATTTTATCACAAGCACGCCTTGATATGCGTAAGAAGATCCTTGTAGCAAAAGAAGAGCAGATCAATAAAGTACTGGATGAAACGAAAAATACCCTTTCAGATCCTGACAGGATACCGGATTTCAAACAAGTAATAAAAGCTCTGACCTTAGAGGCATGTCTCTTTATGGGGGGCGGGAAACTGTTGGTAAAGACAAATGCCAAAGGTGTTGGAATGTTAAAAGGGATGCAGGCAGACCTTGAGAAGGATATTACAAAAAAAACTGGTGTTACTACGAAACTTTCCCTCGTCGATGAAGGTATAGACGGCGTTGTTGTAGAATCAAGTCATGGCGTTGTTATAGATAATACCTTTCTTACACGCCTTGAGAGGCGAAAGCGTGAGATTCGTAAGGACCTTTCTGAAATATTGTTTAGGTGAAATTAGATGGATCTTGCTTATCTCTTCCTGGTGCCCGTTAGTATCATATTATTAATCGTAGCCGCGAAGATAGCATCATTAGTTATGGATATAGCTCCGTTTGCATACCCAAATGCGCGCATCATGGCTAAACAGGGAAGAATTATCAGCGAATCCACTTTTGAAGAGCTTTCTGAGGCAAGATCATTAGAAGATATTGTTAATCTTCTTAAGGAGACGGAGTATACAGACTACCTATCAAGATATGTGGGCGAGGAATACGGTGTGTTGGACATAGAGCGAGCGTTTAACAATCATCTTGCAAGTGTTTATGAACAGGTGTACTCATTTTCCCCAGATTCAGTAAAGCCAATATTTGAAATATTGCTTAAGCGATGGGATATTGAGAATATAATCCGCACCCTTCGATGCATTTATGCAAACAAGAACCCGAATGAATATCTTATAAATATAGGCACTTTCTCAGAAGCGCAACTCGACCAGTTGGCAAAGTCTAGTTCCACAGAGGAGGTGGCGATGTCGATATCTTCCGAGTTTGAGCATATCCTAAACAACGTACAGAATGAGGATCTAATCGTTATAGAAAATGAGTTGCTCCGTTACTACTATGAGTCGTTGTGGCATCACCTTGAGAATTCCCGTGACAAAAATATGCTGCTGTTTAAAGATTATTTTGGCATGCAGATAGATATAATTAACATTATGGCCGCCATGCGGCTTAACATCATGGAGGAAATAGAGGATATAGCAGATAATTTTTTGCCTGTTACATACATGGTAAGTACTGAGGACCTCAAGAGCATAGTCTCTTCTGAGGAGATAAGTATGGTATTAAATATACTGTCAAACACACCATACTTTAGTATTTTTGAGTCAATGTTCACAGAGTATGAGAAAGCGAAGGACATCTCTGTTTTTGAGCGTGCTCTTCGTGATATGCTAATAAATAAAGGAAAAGAGATATCTATACTAAATCCGCTTGGGATTGGCCCTGCGATAGGATATCTTACCCAGAAACTATCTGAGGTGCAGCGATTAAAAACAGTTGCAATTGGCATCTATGAGGGCATAGAACCAGACAAAATCAAACGATATGTGGGTGTAATGCAATGAGGGTTGCTGTTATAGGTGATGCAGACATTATCACAGGATTTAGTCTTATAGGTGTTAAAGATGTATTTGCAACGGATGCAAAGCAAGATGAGGTTCAAGATGCTTTCAAGGCTGTTATTAAGGATAGTTCTATAGGTATAATCGTCATTTCCCACTCCTTAGCAGAGCTTATCCGTGAAGATATAAAACGATTGAATCTTACTAAGAAGATTATACCAGTTATTGTTGAAGTGCCAGATAAAGGGAGCACCGAGGTTTTCGATCCGTTTGAAGAATTGATTAAAAAAGCGGTCGGTGTCAATATTTGAGGGTGATCACATGATAGAAGGAAATATAATCAAGATTTCAGGCCCTGTTGTCGTTGCTGAGAACATGAAAGGCGCAAAAATGTATGAGGTAGTTCGTGTAGGTGAACATAATCTTATTGGAGAAATAATTGAGCTTATACATGACAGAGCTACAATGCAGGTATATGAGGAAACAGCAGGACTTCATGTAGGTGAAAAGGTAGTTTCCATGGGTAGTCCATTGTCGGTTAAATTAGGGCCAGGTCTTATCCGTAATATCTATGATGGCATACAGCGCCCTTTGGAAGACTTAAAGGCGGCCCAAGGCAATTTCATTGAAAAGGGGTTTTCAGCAGATGAGCTTCCCTTAAAAACGTGGAAGTTTACTCCAACAGTATCAGCAGGCACAACAATATCCGGGGGGATGGTCATTGGGGAGGTCCCAGAATCCGAGCTTGTTATTCATAAGATCCTCGTTCCTCCAAACGTTGAGGGAAAGCTTGTAGATATTGTGCCCAAAGGGGAGTACCACATAGAAGATGACGTAGCTACAGTTCTAACTACTGATGGTGAGAAGAAGCTAAAGATGTATCATTCGTGGCCTGTACGAGTTCCCCGGCCATATGTAAATAAGTTCCCCCCAGCTATGCCTCTTGTGACAGGACAGCGCGTATTGGACACATTTTTTCCTATTGCAAAAGGTGGAACAGCAGGCATCCCGGGCGGTTTTGGTACAGGCAAAACAGTAACACAGCACCAGCTTGCCAAGTGGGCGGATGCCGAGATAGTGGTCTATGTCGGTTGTGGTGAGAGGGGCAATGAGATGACACAGGTACTAAACGAGTTCCCCAAGCTAAAAGATCCACGTACTGGAAAACCTATTACTGAGCGCACTGTACTAATAGCAAACACATCAAACATGCCTGTGGCAGCTCGTGAGGCATCAATTTACACAGGAGTGACCATTGCCGAGTACTTTAGGGACATGGGTTATGATGTGGCACTAATGGCAGATTCTACCTCTAGATGGGCTGAGGCCTTACGTGAGATATCTGGCAGGCTTGAGGAAATGCCTGGTGAGGCAGGTTTTCCAGCTTATCTTTCTTCAAAATTATCTGGATTCTATGAGCGTAGCGGAAGGGTCGAATCGCTATGTGGTGATTCAGGGTCTATATCAATTATAGGTGCAGTATCACCTCCTGGAGGGGATTTTAGTGAACCTGTTACCCAAAACACATTGCGTGTGGTCAAGGTCTTCTGGGCACTTGACAAATCCCTAAAAGATCAGCGACACTTCCCATCTATAAATTGGCTCACGTCTTATTCCCTTTATCTAGATGATGTGAACCCATGGTGGAGTAAGAATGTGTCTTCCGAATGGAAGGAGACACGTGATAGGGCAATGGAGCTTTTACAAAAGGAAAATGAACTCAAAGAGATAGTACAACTCATAGGACCGGATGCGCTTCCTGAGCGCGAGCGCGTTATACTACTGGCATCACAGATAATCCGGGAGGACTTTTTACAGCAAAACGCGTTCCATGAGGTGGATTCTTTTTGTTCAGAGAAGAAGCAGGTAGCAATGCTTAAGATCATGATGGACTTTTATGATATGGCAGTCAAGCTGGCGGATGAAGGTATCACTATGTTAGAGATACGAGAAGTATCTGGTGTATCTAAAATAGCTCGTCTCAAATATATCAAGGAAGAAGATGTGGATAGTTATATTGTTGGGATATATGCTGAGTTAAAACAAGGTTATGAAAAACTTTTAGAAAATTACAAGGGGCGATAATATGGCAGATGTTCAAAGAGAGTACAGCTCTGTGAGGGAGATATCAGGCCCCATCATCATTGTTGAGGGCGTTGAGGGCGTTTCTTATTCTGAAGTAGTGGAGATAACTACTCCCGATAATACGAAGAAGCACGGGCAGGTCCTTGAAGTGGATGGCGACGTTGCTATTATCCAAGTGTTTGAAGGCACAAGCGGTACCTCTACTTCTGGCACGCGTGTTCGTTTTACAGGCAGGACGCTACATCTTCCTGTAAGTGAGGATATGCTGGGGCGAGTGTTCAACGGCATGGGCGAACCCATAGATGACTGCCCAGAAATAATTCCAGAAGAAGAGAGAGATATTAACGGGCTTCCTATTAATCCATCTGCAAGGGAATATCCCCGGGACTTTATTCAGACAGGCATATCCGCAATTGATGGCATGAACACACTTGTAAGAGGGCAAAAACTTCCAATTTTCTCTGGATCCGGCATGCCTCATAATGAGATTGCCGCACAGATAACCCGACAGGCAAAGGTGCTCACTGGAGAGGAGTTTGGCATAGTTTTCGCTGCTATGGGAATCACTTACGAAGAGGCGAACTTCTTCAAGGAGAACTTTAAGAAAACAGGAGCGCTTGAAAAAGTTGTCATGTTCCTAAACCTTGCTGACGATCCTGCAATTGAGCGTATAATAACACCGCGAGTAGCTTTGACCGCGGCTGAATATTTGGCCTTTGAAAAAGGTATGCACTTACTAGTCATACTTACTGATATGACAAATTACTGCGAGGCGTTAAGAGAGATATCTGCTGCACGTGAGGAGGTGCCTGGACGAAGAGGATATCCAGGATACATGTACACCGACCTTGCATCCATATACGAGCGCGCGGGCAGGATAGAGGGAGTGAAGGGTTCTATTACCCAAATGCCTATTCTTACCATGCCGGATGATGACATGAATCACCCAATACCGGATCTTTCTGGATACATAACCGAGGGACAGATCATTGTTTCAAGAGATCTGCAGCGAAAGGGGATATATCCTCCAATCGATGTGTCTCCATCACTTTCCAGGCTTATGAAAGATGGTATTGGAAAGGGAAGGACGCGCGAAGATCATGATGGCTTGCAAAATCAACTGTTCGGAGCTTATGCAAAGGGAAAGGAGATGCGCGACTTGGTGGCAGTTGTAGGGGAGGACGCACTCTCTGAACTTGATAAGAGATATCTTACGTTTAGCGAGGAGTTTGAAAAGAAGTTCATACGTCAGAAGAAGGACGAAAATCGCTCCATAGAGGAGACCTTTGAATTGGGATGGAAACTTCTAGCAATGCTTCCAGAAGAAGAGCTTAAGCGTGTAGACCAAAAGTACATTGATAAGTACTATCCTCGTACCAAGAGTGAGTAAAAATGTCAATTGAGCAAATCAAGCCAACGCGTATGGCGTTACTGCAGCTAAAAAGGCGAATTCAGCTGGCAAAAAAAGGCCATGAGCTACTAAAAAAGAAAAGAGACGCACTTGTAATGCAATTCTTTAACCTGGTAGCAGAGCGAAAGAACCTGCGTACAAAGGTGCATGAAGGGCTCGAGGAGGCTTACACATCACTTATCGAAGCTCAGATGCAGGTGGGAAAAAAGGAGTTTGAGAATCTTTCTCTTGCAATTCCTCCTACAGCAGAGTTTGATGTAAGGACATACAACATAATGGGAGTTGTAGTCCCTATTTTTAATTTACGAGGCAAGATAAAGCGCCCTTATACAAAAAGAGGATATTCACTTATTAACACGTCCTCTAAGGTGGATGAGGTAGTTAATAAGTTCCAGAAACTATTGCGCGATATGATGGATCTGGCCGAAGTGGAGGAACAGGTACGTTTAGTTGCAGAAGAACTGGAAAGCACCAAGCGTCGCGTGAATGCTTTAGAATATGTACTTTTGCCAAAGCTTGACAAGACATACCGTTGGATAGAGCTATCCCTTGAGGAACGTGAGCGAGAAGACTTTTTCAGGCTCAAGAGAATGAAAAATGTATTAAAAGGTGAATAGATAAGTGAATGAAGTAAAGAGAGCCGTGTTTTTTGTTTATTCAAATATTATCGCCTATACTACTTTACTCATTGGTGCCTTGACACTCTTTAAAATAGTCTTTAAATGGCCTGTGCCAGTATTAGGTGTTCTGATATTTTCAACTCTTCTTCTGGTGCATATTACGGCTTATAAGATGCTTAAAACACCTATTCATGAGGCGCATTTAGAAGTCCTCTTTAGAAGGATTGCACTAATATTTGTAGCATTTCTTCTAGCTTCACTTTTCCTCATTTTGTAATTCGACTATTGCTTGGGCTATATCTCCTTCGCTTTTCATAAGCATTTCCTTTGCTTTTTCAGAAGATATCCCTGTCTGCTGCATAACAATCTCTATGTCTTCTTTAGGTATCACAACTTCCTTTTTCGCTTCTTCTTTTTTGTAACTGCCAATTATCTGAAATGTGCTTTGGCCTTGTACATGCGTTTTTGTTACCTGCGGTTTTTCAAATACAAGATTGCCATCAGGCGTTTCTATAGTAACACGAACTGCATTTATCTCTTCCTGGCTCATACCCATTTGTTTCATGAGTTTTTGCATCTTACGTGGATTCATTCCGGGCATCATGATATCACCTACTATTTCTATGATGTCTTAAATTGACTATTTATGCGTTTTCCTTATTGCTGCCATTAATGAGTTTTTCTATTGCAAGATATCCTCCTGCGGCAAGCATACCAACACCTGAGATTATGTACCACAAATATCTTGATGGTAGTGTGTCAAATATAACGCCGCCAACAAAAGGTCCTGTTGCGCCCCCCATACCCCATGTAAGGCTGTAAAATCCCATATAACGCCCTCTCTTGTCCTCTGGGGCGCTATTGGCAACAAATGCCATTTCCAAAGGAGAGATTATCAGTTCACCAGCGGTAAATACCGCCATGAATGCCATTATCCCCCAAAAGTCAGTGGCACGTGCCAGGATAATAAATGATGATGCATATATACATGAGCCAAATGCCATCATCTTTATTAGATTGAAACGCTCTATGTAGCGCGCAACAATCATCTGCAGTGTTACAACGGACCATGCATTTAGCGCCCATATATATCCCAACTGCTTGGTATTTATCATGGCGTCACTAACTGCAAATACTGGCATTGTGGTATTGGATTGGCTGTACATAAATGCAACAAGGACGCCAACCAGGGTGAAAAAGAAGAATCTTTTATCCTTAAGAACGCTCTTGTACTCATATACGTTTTTTATTACACTTCTTGACCTTGACTGCATTTCCTCTGTTGACGATTTTTTGGGAAGCGTCTCGGTAAGTAAAATAATGACCATTATTCCAAATGCTATGTTGCTTATCCCGCCAACAATAAATACTAGTTTGAAGGATATGGATGCCAGGATTCCGCCTATCATTGCTCCAAGCCCCCATCCCAGATTTCCTCCTATCCTCCATAATCCAAAAGCTTCAACACGCCGTTCTGGGGCAATGATGTCTGTTACCATGGCTGATGACGCAGGCCAGAAGAGTGAGGCTAACATGCCTGTTACCACTATCATTGATGCAAGGAGAAGGGTATTGTCAATAAAGGCTATTCCCACCCATATTAACCCCCTTAACAAAAGGCTTATCTCCATAAGGCGTTTTCTTCCAAAATGATCTGCTAATGCCCCGCCAACAAGCTGGGAAAAGAATGAGGATATGTTCGTGACCATCCACATCATCCCTATTATCGCCATTGATATGCCCAAAGCTACGTTGAAGTAAACTGAAAGAAAAATAAACACCATGCTCATGCCTAGGGATGTTACTACGTCTCCTACAAATATAACCCACATCTCTTTTGGGAATCCCCTTGGTATGAAGTTTGGCATTGTATTTTGGAACTTGGCATAGTATTTAATTATTTCGAATAAAAGAGATGAAGATTTTTAGTATTTATGCAGCACTCCTCTTTTCTTCGCTTTTCGTTCCATGTAGTTATAAAATACGTAACCTAAAGGTATTAGGATAAATATGTAGCAAGATAAAATAGCTATACTGGTTCCCTGCATAAGCAGTGATTCATCACGGATAAGAACATTTCTGGCTGCTAGGACAGCTTGCGTCATTGGCAATGACAAGGATATTTTCTGTATAGCTATTGGGAGCACTTCTAAGGGATATGCCATCGGTACAATAAGGGAGAACAGGCCATCAACGAAGTGCAGTATAGTATGGGATTCCTTGTAGACTAGTATTGTGCCAGCTAGTATTAAACCAAAACCAAACATGGCAAAAAACAATAATATCATTATTATTATGGCATCAGGGGCACGGGACCAGGCTAGTTGAACGTCAAGGAACATGACGCCAAGAACAAGCAGCCCGATAATATAGAACGAGGACCATATTGTGGATGCAACAAGTTTTCCTAAAAAGAAGTCGAACTTGCTAACTGGGCATGCATAGATGGATTCGAACGTTCCCCTAAACGATTCTAATCTTATTGCAAATGCCATTAACCAGAGCATATTGAAACTTACAAGCGTTATTATCGTGCCAACGAGGATAAATGTGGGCATATGCGATATCCCTGTAAGTTCATAGAGCGTTTCAGATGTGCTTCCTCCAAGAATCGCTTTACCGAAAAGTAGAAATGGCACCACCCACACTAGGGGGCCTAAAAATCGTGACACAACACGAAGGGGGTAACGAATGTTTGAGATTAGTAGTTCGTACTTTGCTATAGATAACACTACCACCAGATGCTCTTTGGCGCCTATTTTCTTAGTGCGTTGCAATATCTCCCCTCCTTCTGGCCCGTTTCTCTGCATAGTCGAATATAGCGCCCCCTGCAACAATCATTACTATATCAAAAATAATTAGAATAACAACATAGTATTCCAGCGACCTATATGGCCCAACTCCAAGATACCCCCTTGCACCTTCCAATGCATAAGTCAAAGGAATGAAGAGTGCTAGAAATGCTACAGGGGCGGGGAGGACTGAAAGTGGGTATGATACGGGCGTTATCATTCTTAGGGTCTGATTGATAAGGTTGGTAAAATCCTCTATCTCTTTGAAGAGCAGCACTATCCCTGTGAAGAAGAAACCCAGCCCATATAAAGCAAATATTAGAAGAAATGTAAGACCCATAACAACCCCCATCTGTGGAACCATAAGATTAACGGGGAGTATAATTGATGAGAAGAGTAGCTGCATAAAGGCGATATATATGGAGAACAGGCCGTCGAATAGCGCTATACCCATAAAAACCGTGAATTTCGAGACTGGCGCGACCCAAATGGATTCGAGCGTTCCCATCATCTGTTCTCTTCGTATAGCGTTCCCAATTCCCCAAATAGCTGTTGAGACAAATATGAACAATGCTGATCCCAATATTATAAATACAAGATAGTCTTGTGTGCCGGCAAAGCTTTCGAAAGCCTCGCTTTGGGTTTCACCGACTAGCGCCTGTCCTTGAAAGTACAACGTAAGGATGGAAAGAAATGGCATCAGGAGCATGAAAAGGATGCGGGACGGGTATCTTTTCCAGAGTTTGATCTCCTTTTTCAATACATATAATGTTGCGAATAGCTCTCCTTTGACTCTTTCATTTAGGGGCATAATGTCATTCATGTAACCCACTGCCGGTTAATTTGATAAAGACGTCCTCAAGAGTAGGTTTTGACGTCTTAAATGACAATACCTGCGATCGTGCTGCTGTGATGATACCTATTATATCCTGCATGCACGCCCCTGCCGACTCAGTATATACTTTAAGGATATATCTGCCATCTTTTTCGTAATGTTTTTCACTTGATACTGCTTCGAGTTTTCCTATCTCACTAAGCATGGTTTTTGTAATGCTTGAAAGTACAAAGGTGATTATCTCCTTTTCATCTATTGATCTTTTCAAGTTTTTTGGGGTGTCAAGTGCAATGATTTCTCCCTTATCTATAAATGCGATCCTGTCACAGAGCTGGTCTGCCTCTTCCATGTAATGTGTGGTAAGTAATATGGTCTTCTTTTCTTTTTTGTTTATCTTTTTCTTTATTATTTTCCTGAAGTGTTGTGAGAAGGAAGGGTCAAGCCCTATGGTAGGTTCGTCAAGGAACAATATGGGCGGATCGTTTAGCATTGCCCGGGCCAATGCTATTTTTTGCCTGTTCCCGGAGGAGAAGTTCTCTACGAGATTATCCTTTTGATCACTTAATCCCATTAGCTCTAGAATATCGCTTACTCGTTCCTTTAGTTCTGAATGCTTTAATAGGTATAAGGATCCAAAGTATTCGAGATTTTCTTTTGAGGTAAGTTTCCAGTACAATTGGCGTTCGCTGGATAACGTGAGCCCTATGCTCATGCGCACCTCAAATGAGTTTTTTTGTATGTCCCACCCATTGACTGTTGCGCTTCCCTCATCTGGGAGGAGAAGTGTGGATAATATTTTTATTAAGCTGGTCTTGCCAGCACCGTTTGGCCCCAACAAGCCGAAAAGCTCTTGTTCTTTTATTTCTAGATTGACATTTTTTACGGCAATTGTTTTATATATTTCCTTTTTTCTCAACTTTTCGAATACGCCATTGCCGCGCGTAAATATTTTTGTAAGGTTATGTGTTTCTATTGCTATATCTTTTCCGTTCACGTAGTTATGAAGGAAAAACAGTATTTATATCTTGTTATATTTCATGTTAAAATGAATACACAAAAGAAAACATAATAAATATAATAAGCAAAATCAATTAAGAATTAATACAATGAGATGGATCATTTTCAAGAGTCCTAATCTATTCTGAGTATCTACTACTTCATCAATATGATTTCATCTCATCAAATTTTATTATCGTAATTATTATGGGGATTATTCATAGTTTATCTGAAACTCCTTTGTAAAGTCCCAACTCATCATCCAGCCGTTTTAGCCATTCTTTCAATCCTGATTCAAGGCCACTACGTATCTCATTGCAGTTAAAGGGATCCTCATGTGCTTTTGTTCCCACAGTTGCATTAAGTATATCCTCTATTATCGTCTTTGTGAAATCTTCTCTTACACTTATGGAACCATCCAACACATTCTGTTCTGATTCCGTCGATTCTACTGCGGTGAATGACCAATCATGTCCCCACTCTGTTGCAATTGTTTCCTCATCTTTTGTTATTGTTTTGCATGCCCAGTACCAGACGTATGCTACAAGGCTCTCCTGTCCTATTATTCCAAGTCCGCCATCATTGGCCTCCACTTGCATATTGGTAGATCCTTTAAACTGTATCTGCAGGTGATCTCCCCTGATGCAGTTGCTGATAAGAGAATATGAATGGGACGTATCATAAAGATCTTCAGGCGAAGAGTTCATGGTTCCTCCCTCCCTGTCTAACAATGCATGTAGTTCAATCTTGCTTTCTCCTGTTGTTCCATCAATAGATGATGTTATTGTTGCATTGTTTTGTACGTCTACATAGTATTCTGTTGTAGCTTCTCTTATCTTGTCAAAGACTTCTGTTATCCAATCCTGTTTTATAAACTCACTTGCAACGTCATAGAGTATTTCAAATGCACGAAATCCCTCTTCTGTATCTGCCAGTGGATCATAAATAACAGCGTTGCCACCAATAATAGTTAGCGCTGCTGCAGCTATTATCATCTCATAACTGCATCCTTCTATGTCTTTGTGTCTTATTGTAATGTCAACTGTTGTGGTGCCATTTGCTTCACTTTTTAATAGTTCAGTCCTTCCCAACCATTCAGCTCCCCAGAAACTACCTGGCCTTTCTAGGAAAAGGTATGCTGCCCGCGCATCGCCATAGCCCCCAATTGCCGCACCTTTTTGGCAATAACAGACTACGGAGCCGGGTGTTACTCTTGCACTGCTTTCACTAAGATCGTTTATGATATTTTGTTTTATTCTGTTTCTATCTGCTGGTGTCTTGTAATGTTCTGATATTTTTATATCAGGTTCAGAATGGTGGTAGGAGGGTTTTACGTTTCCCATACATTCACACGGTGGCTTTGATATTGGTGGAGGTGGGGGAAAGGGCATTGAGGAGGTGGAAGGGGTTTCTTTGACAGTTAGCGCTATGTCGCTAAAGAGCATTTCGATTCCCTCATCGACCGTTTCTTCCTTAGGTTCTTTTCCGCGTTCCTTAAATTGTCCCATTATTATCTTCTTGGCAGTATCTCTGGTGAATGTTGCTGAATTAGCTAGTACCCACAAAGACCATTGAATAAGCGTCTGTCTGGCCTTTTCTTTTTCCATAAGTTTTGTTGCCTGTAGAGCACTTTCATCCAGCTTTTTTTCGATAGTGTCTATTATATCTACATTGGGGTGTGGGCTTCTGATTTCTATCTCCTTGGAGGGGGTAGTTTCGGTCTGCATTGGGGGAGGGGGCTTGGTATAATCATCAGCACAGTAACCATCATCTATGGGAACTTCTTCTGTCTCCCCTCTTCTTAGGGGAACAACATACGGTCTTCCAGTCATCATAGTTTGAATGGAGCTGCATGAAGGCACGAAGACCGTTCCTCTAGGTATCTCAACTTCAAGGTCTTCATCACTTTCATTTGATATTGAAAGGTCTCCGATGTGGCCTGTCGGTACTCCTTTACTTTTAAAAGAGTATGTTATTTTTTTTTCTTTTATCAAATCTGTAATTTTTCTTTTCATCTTACTACCTCAATAGCCTTTTCTTACTATATTTATATCATCAAATATAGTTTTTTTACCAGTCTTTTTGCTGTAAATAAGTACAGCAATGACAAAAGTCAAAATAAGTATTATAAATGGCCAGATGTTTCTTCCTTTCTTGTTTATTTCAATTGAATCATGCGAATATGCTGTGTCTATGCTATCCGAAACAGAGAGCTTCACATAGTATTCTCCTTCCTGCGAATACGTATGCGTGAGAGTTTCTCCTTCACCTATCGATCCATCTCCAAAATCCCAGGAAAATGTCAGTTCGTCATCGTCTTCATCATACGATAAGCTGGCATCAAAAGTTATGATGCTATCTTTTTTTAGATTGCCGTCATATTCAAAAATAGCCACTGGTTTTGTGTTGTCAGTTATATCTACATTTTCTGAGCATGATGATGTATTGTATTTGTCTTTTGCCAGCAATGTTACTATGTACTCTTTTGCTGATGAGAAATTGTGTGTAATCAGAACGCCTTCCCCACTAGTGCCGTCCCCAAAATCCCATTCAAATGTAAGCTCATCGTTATTTTCATCGTAGGATTGAGTGGCGTCAAAGAGGATATCAACGCTAGTTCGTGTTTTTCCAGATATTGAAAAAATTGCTACAGGGGGAAAATTTTCGTTTATCGCTATCGTGATTTCCAATGTTCGCGTAGTCGTATCCTGGTATTTGAGGAAAAGCGTAACAATGTAATTGCCAGCTGTTTCATAGCTATGCTCGGCTATTTGTCCATAACATTGCGTCCCGTCTCCAAAGTCCCATCTGTATGATTCAATGAGTTCATTTTCTGGAAGTATATCTGATGCATCAAAGATTAGTTGAACATCACTGTATCTATCTCCTGAAACTGTTATCTCACTTATAAAATTCGATTTGATGTCAAGACAAAGTATTTTTGTAAAGGCGTATCCAACAGCACCATCGCAATCCCATATCTTGAAGAAGACAAGAAATGGCCCAGACTCAGTATAGGTGTGTGTAACAGAAGAAGGCATTCCCTCTCCCGCGATAATAGTTCCATCGCCAAAGTTCCATTCCCAGGCGACAATCATGCCATCATCTTCGCCCATGCCTGTAAACTGTACCTCAAGTGGAACAAGGCCTTCCTCCGGTTCAACAGAAACTATCTGTGCTATGGGGGGCGTGTTTGGGTCCGTTTCTATAGGTTCGTATGAAACTATTGTTATAGTTACATTCACAACAGTTGGTCCTTCCCAACACAATTCAGGTATTTCTGGAGGAATAATGGGAATTACAACCCATATTGTTCCTTGTTCCTCGCCTGCGAAGAGGACTGTAGATACCATTTCTTCAGGGCCCGTCTCGCATTGGTATTTGTAGGTAACGTCGATATATGCTGTAACATTAAATCCCTTGTTTTCAACTTCGACGATGATATTTGTATCACTGATAACCGAGTAGTTTCCCGTGTATACAAGTATCTCTTCTTCATCAGCACTAATAGAAGCAAAATTAAACAGGATAATTCCAATTAGGAGAAGATTTAAGAGAAATGTAAAAGTGGCCTGTTTATAGGAAGCCATTTTAATCTTTAGCTTATTATTTTTTTATACTATTTATATTTTTCTTTTTATTATATTTGTTGCATTGTTATACATTTTATTGAATAATAGAATGGAAATATTTATATGTAAATATGCATAATACAATCTAATGACAAGAAAATCTTCACAAGAATTGATGAAAAACATCATACTTTCTCTTCAGGAATCGCCAAAAACAATTAATAAAATTAAAAAAGATTTAAATATTCAATGGACCACTGCTAAAAGTCATTTAGAAACACTTGAGGAACTCAATCTGGTAAAAGAGAGTAAAATAGGGGTATCAAGAACATTCGAACTTATTGAGAATAGGCCAATTGTAAAAGATAATGATACATATTTTGGCTTGCCTATGTCACATGAAGACAAACAGATAAGCTGGTTTTTATTTTCTGAAATATCAAAGGAATGGGAAAAAAGATTTGGAAAGAAATCTGATCAGATAACAACACAAAAAGTCGCTGTAGAGGTGGCCAACAAATTAAATCTCAATATCCCTATAAGTTGGTACAAATATGGGAAAATACTTGTCTGCAAATATGAACCCCAAAAAATATATAATTATGATAAAATTGTTATTGGTAAATCAATTAACATCTATAAATTTCAGACTGTTTTGGAAGAAGTATGCGAGTTGTTTTCAGATTGCAATACTTTTCATGATTTTATGAGAAAACAATATGAACTGTCCGAACACCCATTATACAAAACAAAACTTGATTTTGAGGATATGCGCCTTAAGGGGGATAATAAGGAGATTAACAATAAACGCATAAATCTTGCTTACGATTTGATATTTAATTATCCGGATCTAAAAAAAGATACAATAATAAAAGAGTTATTAGAGGCGTTTGTTAGCAGTTATGTTACAAGCATATTGCAGGACAGACACAGTCCTGAAATTAAAAATATGGCTTTTGAGGCATTTTCAGCTTTGTGGACATTGATGGCATTGAGACAATTTAAGAGGGGCCTTGTATCTGGTGGTTTTTATAAATCAGAGACAGATATTCAGAAATATATTGAATGTGAAGAGCAAAGCTATACTATGAATGCAAATGATGCTGTACTAAATTTTGTAAAGTCGGTATATGGTTAATATTCTATATGTTCAGGTAAACGTACCTTCATTTTTTCATCTTTGAAACATGCATAGTCCGTAAGATTTCTTGTAATTAGGTAATTTGCATTATTTTCAATAGCTATTAATGCATGAACGGCGTCTTCGTGTTCAGTAGGAAAATTATTGGCACGTTGTTTTATTTTCGCAGTTGTTTTTACAGATATCATTTTATTGCTTTTTTTCATATCTTCAAAAAGAGATTGATAAATTGGGGTATTCTCAAATTCTTTTAATTGTGTTAATAACCAATCAGAAACAAGAAAGGAATAATGGCAATTAATTCCGTTCAAAAACATCTCTGATGCGAAGTAACCAATGTCCAAAAATCTGCTTTTACGAGATTCAAAATAGTCCCTGTAAACGCATGTATCTACATAAACTAGCATTATCTAATAAATTGCATTGATAACATATAAATTGTTTTATAATCGTTAAGGATGTATGTACAAGCTTTTCTCAGGGGAAACACTAAAAAAAAGAAAAAGAAGAGAGAGTTAGTTTGTGGTTTATTTGCATATGAGTTTTAAATTGCCAATTCAGGATATTCTATCCATGCTTCTGCCCATCTTATAAGTTTATCAGCAATATCTGGAGGAATTTTTTTACCTTTTTGTGCTTCAACTTCGTTTATGAAAGCCATAAGTATATTATTAGCTGTGTTTTCTTCACCCTTTTCAAATTGTTTTGCAGCTGCATTGAGTTTTGCAATCAATCCGTTGACAATACCCTGATGAGAAATGTTATCCCCTATGTACTCCTTTGCTTCATTTATTGATGGAACATACAATGTTCCTTCTATTTCAATATTTTCAAATGATACCGTGTGCACTGCTCCGTCTCCGTATAATCCATAAAACGCTTGCATCTGTTTCATATCGCCTGTAAAAGTCATTCCTGCAGGCATTAAATCAGCTGGACCTGAATGCCAATTTGGAACATAAAATCCTTGTGGTCTTCCATTGATAGTCATATACGCTTCACCAGAAGTATCACTTGTTGAGTGAAGAGTTATTATCACATCATACGTTCCGCCAGTATTATATGTAACGTTATCAATTGCCCCCCAATTTAGTGCTTGCCATTGATCTACTCCATCCCTGTCAAACCAAACTGCATGATTGGCCAATGGATTCGGTGGAATTGATGGTAGATTATAGTCGCCTTCACCGCAACCTCCTGCTTTCTGCAAAATCAGCTTATCGTCAAGATCTAATGTTGGAATGCCTAGTGGGTCGGGATCAAAAGTATTAGCACTCCAGTCGTAGTCTGTTGCCAACCATACTCCTGCCCCTTCAACTTCCCATGTGGGATTAAAGTTTCCATAACCCACTGTTCTGACACCAAATTCTGACCATGCGTGTGCTCCAGAATCGTCAACCATTCCATTTAAATCCACGGTAAATGTAAGCACTAGATCACTTTTTGTAATATCCCATACTTCTTCAAAATTACCTGCTTGGAAACCACCACTGAGTGAAATATCGGAATAATTCATGATAGTTTCTTCTGCAGCTATAGGCATTATCGCCAGTGATGTAAACACCATTCCCAAAGCTATTGCTATGCTTACTAATTTTCTAGGTTTGTTCAGTTTTGTCACCTCCCTTTAAATAGGTATAGACAATTTGTCGTTTTTATATATAGTTTTTATGCCTGAAATGACAATATATCAAAATAAAAGTTATAAAATGATGTATTTGCAGGTTTGGGCGCATTGATACTAGGAATAATAATTTTCTTCCTCATAGGGGCATTGTTAATATGAGTTGGCACAAGGAATGCAGACATAAAAAAGCATCTTATGGAAAAGGCATATTACGATAAATTCAAAAAAATGTCATGACCAAAAATGGCGCCGAGGTAGGGATTTGAACCCTAGTTGTGCAAGGCACAATCAGATTTCCCGTCAGCTACTATTTGGATCTCGAGTCTGACGCGTTTGACCAAGCTCCGCAACCTCGGCTCAACGGTAATATTTTCTATATGCTTTTAAAGGTTTTGCAGTCTTCGGCTTTGCACATAAAGGGTACCACTGAACATAAAGTATCAGAAAGTGAACATAAACTTACGTTCACTTTACCCCTGCTCTCTTTCTATGGGCTTTTATTGTTATTATTTCAATGTTAATCATGTACGTCACGCGCACGCAGCAGGTGGCCCTAAAGGGCAATCACTTCTCATGCTGGTGCCACAAGGCAAAGAACGTATACAACAATGCCAATTACATCGTTCGCCAGGAATACTTCAACAATGGACGTTACATAGCGCACAATGAGCTCTACCACCTCGTCAAGAACGATACGGAGTACAGGGAGCTTCCCTCGCTTGTTGCAAACGAGATTTTAAGGACGCTTCACGAGGCCTGGACGGGATTTTTCGGCTCCATGAGATCGTATGGCCGCGACCCCTATCGTTTCCTTGGCAGGCCAAGGCCGCCCCGCTACAAGGACAGGGACGGGGAGATAACGATAAGATTCCCACGCAATCACATCTCGCACCGCGGGGGAAAGGTCCTTTTGCCAAAGAAGGTAGGGCGATACCCTATAAGGCACAAACTGCCGGATGGGGCAGACGTCAAGATGGTGCGAATAATTCCAAGGGGATCCTCGTATGTAGCGGAGATCGTCTATGGGAAGGAGGTAGATGTAAACAAAAGAATGGCCAGGTGCGTGCTTGGTGTGGACATCGGGCTTGAGAACCTCATGACCGTGGTGGATGATCAGGGCAACAGGCCCTGAATCGTCAAGGATGGAGCTCTCAAGTCAATGAATCAATACTACAACAAGGAGCTTGCCCGCTTAAAATCCGTATGCGCAAAGTCTGGGCAGAGGACGACCAAGAGGATAAAGAGACTCTCTGAAAAAAGGAACAGGAAGGTAAGAAACGCCCTCCACCATATGAGCAAGCTGCTCGTCGGGCATGCCTGCAGGGTGGGGGCGTCTTCCATCGTCATCGGATATAACGAGGGATGGAAACAAAAGGTAAGGCTCGGCCGAAAGACGAATCAGGGTTTTGTCCAAATACCTTACCATACCCTCTTGAAGCAGATAGCCTACAAGTCCGAAGAGAACGACATCGAAGTTGTCCTTCAAGACGAGTCGTATACCAGCAGGTGCTCCTTCCTTGACAGCGAGCCGATAGAAAGGCATGGCAGCTACAAGGGAAGGAGGATTTGCAGGGGCCTCTTCCAATCAGAAAAAGGAAAGGTAATCAATGCCGATGTGAACGCGGCATACAATATAATAAAAAAGGCATTCCCCAAAGCTTTCGCAGAGGGGATAGAGGATGTCAGCTTGCATCCGGTACGCATGGCAATGTGCCCTGTGTGCGAATGAACATAAACTTTTGATAGTTTATGTGCAAAGCCGCAGTCTTCAAATCATCGCCTCCGCTAATCACAAAAAATTGGAGTTGTCTCTCTTATTAAAGGGTAAACTATTTAAAAATATGATATACTACCCTCATTAGATGAAAATATCAGATGATTATCTTATAAACGTTGATTCCATTTCAAAGGATTATGGCAACGTGAAAGCATTGGACAATGTTTCCTTGCAGATAAAGAAAGGCGAAACATTTGGCTTGTTAGGCCAAAACGGTGCCGGCAAGACCACACTTGTTAGAATACTATGCGGAGTACTATCTGCTACAAGCGGCACTGCAACAGTTGATGGGTTAGATATTGCAAAAAATAAGAATGAGGTAAAAGCTATTACCGGGCTGCTTCCAGAAAACCCCGGTACTTATGAAGATCTTACAGCAAAAGAGTTCCTTTCTTTTGTAGGAGAGTTATACGGGCTTAGTAAGGACATAATAACAGATAGAACAAATGACCTTTTACAACTCTTTGATCTAGTTGGTAGAAAGGATGACCTTCTTTCAGGATTTTCTTCAGGAATGAGGCAAAAGATAATGCTTGCTTCAACGTTGATACACAATCCACCCATCCTGCTACTTGACGAACCTACATCATCCCTTGACCCGACAGTTGCTCGCACGGTAAAAGATATTATTCTATCATTCTCAAAGGAGGCACAGCGCACAATCATAGTTTCCACTCATCAGCTTCCCTTAGCTGAAGAGGTATGTGACAGGATAGCAATACTGGATAAGGGCATTATCATGGCCTGTGACACACCAAAGAACTTGATGGAGTCTACAGGGACATCCACACTTGAAAATGCTTTCTTTAGCATAACAGGACTTGAACACAAAGACGTTGACATACTGCTGGAATGGGGCATGTGATTATGAATGCGTGGTGGGTCATAGGCAAATACGGCTTGCGCTTGAATTTGGGGAAGGTGTATCGCCGCTTCAATTTGTTCTTTCCACTAATAGTACTGGTGTATTTTGCTTATGGCATTATATTGAAGCTGATAATAGATGCAAATCCTGATAACTTTGTTGTTGAGATATTATCAAATAAGGTGCTGTTTGCAACACTTACTGATCTAATACTTCTTTACCTGTTTATCTACCTTATCGTTATCTATGTTTTTACAGGCATCAGAAAACAAGATAAATCAAGTACCGAGCTATTGCTCTCAACACCACTTCGCTCAGAGGATATCGTGCTTGGAGAAACTATAGCGATGCTTCCCATATACTTACTATTCATGCCCACTATACTCATTCCCATATTCATATTTGGTTATTTTAAGGCAGGAGTTGGGCTTTGGGGCCTTGCAGTTATCTTTTTTTCACAGGCCTTGATGTTTATCCTTGCTATAGGAATTGGGGCAATTATACTTGCCCTTATACAGTCTAGCATCCAACGCCTTAAGGTGGGCAAGTATTTCAGGCTTATATCTTCTTTTATATTTGCTGTACTGTACTTGTCCATATATGGAATGAAATACTGGTTATCTACTGCACAAAGCGTCACACAAAGCAAGTTGTTTAGTTCTCTTCCAACTTCTCTTGCAGGCAACGTGATATTTTCAAAAATTATGAATATCCCGTCATCACCTTCCGTTCTTGTAAGCATTTGCCTTTTGGTCTTATGGATAGTTGTCGTGTATAGGGTTGGCATAAATATAGCAGGCCGCGCATATTCGCTTGAAAAGGAGCTTGCAACTGCCCGCATTGTAATAAAAAAGGAAGGGGTCTTGCTAAGAATTGTCAGGCAAATTGTTCCAAAATCTCAAGAAGAACAGATAATTACCCACTTCAAGGTGTTTTTCAGGGACTCCACTAACTTCTCAAGTTCTGTCTATCTTCTTATACTTGGTTATTTTATGACAATATTTATTGTATGGAACTCACGTAATGAGATTGAGTCTATCGTTCGATTTTATACTATGGAGATGTCCATAACACCGATATTTGTATCTATATTCGTTTTGTCGATGTTTTATCTATCGCGCGATGCATTGTGGATATGGAAAAAGGCCCCAGGCGGGACTGACAAGTTTTTGAAAAGCAAATGGCTGCAGACATTTATACTTAGTTTCGTTTTTTTGCCTATACCGTTTATTACAGGATTTGTAGTTGGTACTGATAGGATATCATTTGGAATAATGGTCTCAACCGCATTATGGTTGCTTATGATGAACGCCTTCTCGGTTTCATATGCAATATTCATAAATGTCATAAATCCCTCAAAACAGATAAGGGGTGCAAGATATGGTATTAACTCGATTATCTGCAGCTTCACACTAATAATTATTCTTATGGGGGGCATGCAGGTAATGATGCATTTTGGCATGATGTTTATTGAGCATACATTCACTTCCCATCTTCTTTCAGGCGTTCTTATGGGTATTATTCTTAATGTTATAGGACTAATATTTATGTTAGTGGCACGTGAACGTATAGATGTAATTATGGATTGATGATTATGCGTGTGGAAAGATGGACTAAGGAAAACAAACCTCTTCGCATAATGAGGGTAGAAACAGTCCCAATTTCTAAGTTAAAACTCCATGAGGCAGTTATTAAAGAGGAATTAGATAATTTTTGTAAGAGCCTAAAATCAAAAGGCATATTTTTTAGACCGATCCTAGTAGACAGAAAAACATTTGTCGTGCTAGATGGCCATCATAGGGTAGAAGGGCTAAAGCGCCTTGGCGCCAAGATGGTGCCGGCAATATTCATAGACTATTTTGATGATGAAGTCGGACTGTATACTTGGTTTCCAATCATATGGCATAAAAAAGAGGATGTCATACGCCTTCTTAGTTCAATTGCTACTATTGATTATAGGCCATTGGAAGAGGCCAAGGCACTTGTTGACAAAAAGGAAGCGGAACTATGCATCATATCTAGTGGGGATGCTGATGCGGCAGTAGTAAAAGGAGATACTGAGGAGATCTTATCTGAGCTTTCCAAGCACTTTACGTTTGAATATGTTGATACATTGGACTTTGTTAAGCACATACTGCCAGACAAGGGAGTTTTGTTGTATCGCCATGTACCAACAAAAGAAGAGGTCATAGCTTTAGCAGAGAGCGGTGGGGTCTTTCCCCCAAAAACCACAAGGCATCACCTGCCATACCGCTATCAAGATATAAGGGTAAGGTTATCAACATTATATTAATGGAGAGACAATATGCAATTGCTCAAGGTTTACGGCATCGTTCAAGGAGTGGGATTTCGCCCATTTATCTGGAGAATTGCAACGGCCCATGGCCTCAAAGGATATGTGCATAACAAGGGAGGCTATGTAGAGATAGCATTGGAAGGGGATTTGAAGCCGCTTAATTCTTGCATATCAGATATTCGTACTAATCTTCCTCCCCAGGCAAGTATAGATCTTATTGAGAAAAGCAAGGCCGAAGATGTTGGATTTAAGACTTTTTCAATCATTCCTTCTGAAGTGACAACTTCAGATATCCCGTCCGGGATACCTCCTGACATACGTTTGTGCGAGTCTTGCAAACAAGAGTTGTTCACTCCTACTGATAGAAGATATGGATATTCTTTCATTAACTGTACGGATTGCGGGCCACGTTTTACTATAATATCTAAAGTACCTTATGACAGGTGTAATACATCAATGGACGCATTTCCCCTTTGCGATGAGTGTGTAACCGAATATGCATCCCCTTCAAACAGGCGCTACCATGCTGAGCCACTTGCATGTGCGTCATGTGGTCCAGTTTATGAGCTTACTTTAGATGGCGCTATAGTAAAAGAAGAACCTATAAGGGCCGCAGCACGTCTTTTAGATACAGGAAAATTAGTGGCTATAAAAGGATATGGCGGATTTCATATTGCATGTGATGCCACGAATAAAGAAGCTGTTGACTTGCTTCGTATCGCACTAGACAGAAAATACCAACCATTTGCCCTAATGGTGCGTGATTTAGATGTGCTACAAGATGTGCTGCAAGTTAGCGATAAAGAGTCACGCCATCTTTTCTCTTCTGCAGCACCAATTGTCGTCTTAAGGCGTAGTAGGAATAAACTGCTGCCAGCTTCAATAGCTCCGGGATTAGAGACCGTAGGTGTAATGCTGCCGTATGCGCCGCTTCATCATCTTCTCTTCTCGCATGTTAAAACTTCTTTTCTTGTGATGACATCAGCCAACTATCCTGGCCGTTCCATGATAACAGAACTTGACGATGCTAAGGCAGATCTTCCTTTTATAGATAATTTTCTTTCCCATAATCTTCGTATCCAAAATAGGTGTGATGATTCTGTTATACGTAATGATCTGTTTATCAGGAGATCAAGAGGTTTTGTGCCAATGACTATTCCAGTTCCACACGAGCACACGACTCTTGCGTTTGGGGCTGAGATAAACAATGTTGTTGCACTATCAAAGCATGGAAAATGCATGCTATCCCAACACATAGGGGATACTGCAAACTGGGATGTGTTAGAATCAGCTTTAGATAGCATAGATATGCTTATGGCACTTCATGGCGTAAGCCGCAGCTCACTTGACTATATTTTGTGTGATATGCATCCGCGGTACAATACTGCAAAAGTTGCCAGAAAGTGGGCAGATGAGCTCTCTGTGCCATGTATTGAGGTGCAGCACCATACTGCGCATAGTTTCGGAATCGCAGGGGAATATGGCACTAGAGAGGCGCTTTGCATAGCAGCAGACGGCATGGGTTATGGCAGCGACGGGAATATATGGGGAGGAGAGGTGTTTTACACAGACATGACGCTAGAAGGAACAAGGCGCCTTGGCCATTTGGAATATCTTAAGATGCCAGGCGGGGACCTATCAACTAAATATCCTTTGCGCATGCTAATACCCCTATTTGATGACAAAGCACTAGAGCGCTATAGTCACTGTTTTTCAGGCGGTATGCAGGAGATTCAAGACATACGCACGGCAGCTGGTAGCAGCCCTTTAAAGACCTCGTCGTGTGGAAGAGTGCTTGATGCAGTAAGCGCTATATTGGGCCTCTCATACGAACGCACCTATGAAGGAGAGGGTGCAATGCGCCTTGAATCTTTGGCATTAAAAGGAAGCGATATTTCCCTGCCGCTTGAGGTGGAAGGGGGTATAGCACAAACTGGAGAATATCTTGTTAAACTAATGGAGCTTCTCCCTAAATACAGTAAGGCAGATATTGCAAAAAGCGTGCACATGTCACTTGCGCGCGCATTTACAGATATTGTTCTAGAATATAAAGACCTGAAACTTCCTGTTGGATTCTCAGGAGGGGTGGCGTACAATGAATTAATATCCAAAAAGTTACGCACAGACTTCAAAAGACATGGCGTTAAGTTTCTTGAACACCGTAATATTCCTCCAGGGGATGGAGGCATAAGCTTCGGGCAGTCATGCATGAAGCCTCCTTTTTAGGCACACTTTTTAAATCATAATATGTATAAGTGTCTTTAATGAAGTTCGATGAATTATTTTACTCTTTACTAGAAGTCAAACAATCACACCTGTGCGTTGGAATAGACCCGGCATATGATGGCATGAGGCCAAAACAGGTGATATCCTCTTCAAAAAACCCTGCTGAGGATATACTCTCCTTTTCCCAGGATATCATTAGTAAGACGGGGGGAGAAGCAATTGCATTTAAACCTAATCAGCAGTACATACTGCCTCTGGGATTTTCAGAGTTAAAGGAGCTAAATCGGATGATACATGAACAGGATGCATTATCCATTCTTGATATCAAGCTCTCAGATATTGGGTCTACAAATGATGCCTGCTGTTTTTGGTCAAAGAAATGTGGATTTGACGCTATAACTGCATCACCTTTCCCGGGCAACATGCGCTCGCTTTGGGAATCATGCAAAAGACAGGAATTAGGCCTCTTCTTGCTATGCCTTATGTCTAATCCGGAAGCAGGCACATTCATGAAATCTGATATAAAAGGACGCTATGCATATGATGTCATTGCTAATACTATAGAGAATGAGGGAATCACAGGGGCCGTAGTGGGTGCTACAATCGATGAGAATGATATGAAATGCATATCCTCGGTATTGAAAAAGGCGTTAGTCCTAATACCAGGAATCGGGGCACAACAAGGAAGCACGACAATTCTTGAGAAGTTTGGAAAAAGAAGCATTGTTAATGTGTCAAGAGATGTGATATTTTCACTAGACCCAAAAGAGCGGGCCAGGTATTATAAAGAGAAGATCAATCGAATCGTTTCCTGACACTACCCACTAAATCCTCAAATGATACACCTTTTTGTCTGCAGAACGCATCAATCCCTTCTTTTATTCTTGAAAGCGCACCTATACCATCTGTACCTAGCACCGTTCCCAGCTGTACTGCAGAAGCTCCTGCATAGGCATATTCTATGACATCCTCCCACTTGGAGATGCCACCGATTCCAATTATTGGTATGTCAAGTGCTTTTTTTAGGTCCCACACTGCGCGAACACCTATTGGTTTTATTGCTGGTCCTGAAATGCCTCCCGTCAGATTGGAAAGGACGGGGTATTCCTGGTGTATATTTATGGCCATGCCCTTTACCGTATTAATGGCACTTATTGCATCTGCTCCACCCTTTTGTGCCTCAATGCCTATCTCTTGTATGTTGTTTACATTTGGAGTAAGCTTTGCTATAACCGGGACAGAAGCGGCTTTTTTCGCCTTTTTCACCACTTCGCGTACTAGCATTGGGTCTTGCCCTATACTTAGCAATCCGCCTGCATGAGGGCATGACAAGTTGAGCTCTATTGCCTCACATAATGTTCCAATGCGCTCTGCAAGCTCTGCAAACTCGTCTGCGTCTTTCCCGTATATAGAGGCAATAAGTGGTATGCTAAGTGATCTACATTCGATCTCTTCAATAAAGGCATCTATGCCAGGATTTGGCAGTCCCATCGCATTTAGCATTCCGCATGGAACTGTTGTGACAGTCGGATTATCATACCCTTCGTTTGGGGATAGCGATATGGACTTTGAAACAACCCCTCCTGCACCCTCTTTTTCAAGGCGCAGGAACAGCGATGAGGATATTCCAAGGACGCCTGAACACACTATGAGGGGATTATTCAATTCCAAACCTGCTATATGCATATTGTTTCTACCTCTTTATTGGCGTGATGTCAAATGTTTTTAGCGGCACGTCTTTTAGCGCCCTTCCTATCGCCGACTTGGCAATGTTCTCAGCATGGGTCTTGTTCTCTGCAGTGAACACCTTCATAGATAGGTATATTCCGACAAGCCCGATCTTTCCAACCACAAAGGCGCTGTTGAAGAGTCCGGAGCATTTGGGGCACTGCGATGCGCCTATCTCTATTTTCACGTATTCGAGATTTACCTTCTTTAGCTTCTTTCCTACAGTGGATATGGCGATATTTGTAGCATCATCCCTTGAACCGACATTTTTTAAAACAATCGGAACCTCAAGAACCACAAGATAGTTCATGTTCTCACCGTTCCTGATCAAAAGCGAAGAGCTCTGATGACGAGACCTTAAACACACCAAGCCTTGCACCTGCGTCAAGGAACCCATGAAGATAGTTCAGGCTTGCAAATGCGGTCACGTAATCACCCTTCTGCTTGTAGTAGTCAGCATCGCTATAATAGCGTTTTGCCATATCAAGATAGTCCCATGCAACAAGCTCAAGGTGGCTGTTTTTGGGAACTATTATTTTTACCTCGTCTAGTGCCTTACTGGCTACTGAAAAATAATGATCAAGTTTCTCATCAAGTATTTTATCATTTCTCATGTTCTCACCTATGTACGAAGTGCAGGAGATACTCCTCTTCTGTGAAATGCAGTTTGCCAGGCACGACAAGACAGTGTGGTGGCGAACCGTAATACTTCTTGTCTAAAGAGGATAACATCCCTATATCTCCGTATACTATATTCTCACTTTCCCATCCAACTCTGGAGGCAACGACTATTTCTTTGATAATATTATTCTTGTCAACTGATTTTAATAATTTCATTCCATCTATGGGGTCCATATATATATTTTTGTCTGCTTTTAGATCAAGAAATAAAAGAGTATGGAGCCCTTTTTCCTTATTTTCTACAACAGCGTCATAAAAGCTTTTTGGAAAAAAGTTTTTTTCAGGATATACTATGCTTGCTGATCTTCCGAATTTATAAAGCATCAAGCCTGTGCTCCCTATGGCAGAATATATGGATGCAGCATGGCAGATTTTTAATTGGATACTTTCTTCCATTGCGCGCTGTGCAAGAGAGACATGTGTTGTTGCAACAAGGGGGTCGCCCATTACCAAGAAGGCCACGTCCGCTTCTTTTGCTTTTATTAGCGGTATTTCCTCTTCTTCAACTTCTTTTCTTGACAGTTCTGTAATTTGCTTTCCTACGATATGTTCTATTTCCTTCTTATCCACTCCAGGTATAGAAGTATAAAATTCGGCATACACATAACTTGCCTTTTTAACAAGCTCCAGGCCTTTTATTGAGATACCGTTTCCCTCTAAACCCAGTCCTATAAGCATAAGCATATAAGGAAATGTTTGAATGGGCTTTTAAAATTAACTTAATAATAAATAAAGAAGAGGGGTTTTACTTAAATATTCCCTCTTCTGCCTTTGTTCTTTCCTTAAATTTTTCAAGTGCTGTTTTGAAGTGTTCCATCCGGACGTTCTTCGCTTTGAAGTCTTCTCTGATGGCATTCATGCCGGCCTCGCGTACAATTGCTGCTAGATCTGCTCCAGACATACCTTCTGTATCATTGGCTAGAGGTTCTAAGTCCACGTCGCTATCTAGTGGCATGCCTTTTGTGTGCACCTTTAGGATTTCAAGTCTGCTGTTCTTATCAGGTATCGGTATTTTGATTATAGAATCAAATCTTCCTGGCCTTAATAGCGCCTCATCAAGAATGTCTGATCTATTGGTGGCAGCTATTACAACAACTTTATCCAGTTTTTCTATGCCATCCATTTCACTTAGGAGCTGATTGACAACACGCTCCGTTACCTTTGATCCACTGGAGTCTCCTCCCCTGGTTCCAGCTATTGCATCTATCTCATCGAAGAAGATTATTGATGGGGCCACTTGGCGCGCGCGCTTGAACACTTTTCGTATTCCTTTTTCAGATTCTCCGACCCATTTAGAGATAATCTCTGGGCCGCGCACTGCTATGAAGTTGGATTCTGATTCTGTTGCTACAGCTTTTGCAAGCATCGTTTTACCAGTACCAGGTAAACCATAGAGCAGGACGCCTTTTGGAGGTTTTATGCCTATTCTTTTATATGATTCAGGATATTTTAATGGCCATTCTATTGCTTCTTGCAGCTCTTTTTTAACACCTTCTAGGCCGCCAATATCATCCCATTTCACATCCGGCACTTCTACAAGTGCTTCGCGCATGCCTGAAGGTTCTACCTCATGGTATGCATCAAAGAAGTCCTCTTGGGTCACAATAAGATCATTGAGAAGGTCTGATGAGATCTTCACATCGTTCCCTGTTATGTCTGGGATGTGTCGTCTAAGTGTTTTCATTGCAGCCTCTTTACACAGCGACTCCAAGTCGGCACCCACATAGCCATGTGTTATCTTTGCTAGATCTATTATATTTACATCATCTGCAAGAGGCATGCTTCTGGTATGGATCTGCAGTATTTCTTCTCTGCCTTTCACGTCTGGGACCCCTATCTCAATTTCTCGGTCAAAACGCCCTGGCCTGCGTAGCGCAGGGTCGATAGCATCCTCCAGGTTAGTTGCACCTATAACGACAACCTTTCCTCTGCTTTTTAGGCCATCCATTAGTGTTAAGAGTTGGGATACGACCCTTCTTTCTACTTCGCCTTTGCTTTCTTCTCTTTTTGGTGCTATGGCGTCTATTTCGTCTATGAAAATTATGGATGGGGCGTTTTTCTCTGCATCTATAAAGACGTTCCTGAGATTTTGTTCCGATTCTCCATAGTATTTTGACATTATCTCCGGGCCGTTTATTACACTAAAGTTAGCGCTAATCTCGTTTGCCAATGCTTTTGCAAGCATAGTTTTACCAGTACCGGGAGGACCGTAGAGCAGGACACCTTTTGGAGGCTGCACACCGAGTTTGTCAAATACTTCAGGATGCTTCATGGGAAGTTCTATCATCTCTCGTATCTTGTGTATCTCCTCTTCTAATCCGCCAATGTCCTCATAGGTCACATCTGGAACTTTTGTAAGTTCTGACACCTTTGTTGGTTTCGTTGAAACCTTAATTTTCGTTGAAGGCGTGATGCGCACAAAACCATGGGGGTCCGTACGTGTTACTATAAATGGAATTTGATTAGTGAATATGTCAAGTATGAATATGCTTCCCTTCATCGCTGGTTTGTCCATTAGGCGCTGAAGAAAGTATGATGTTATATCTCCCCTTATCTGAAGCTCATATTCTAATGGTGCAAGCTCAATTAATGATGCGTCTTGCGCCTCTATTCTTGATACTTTTATTTGGTCTCCTAGTGAGACTCCTGCATTCTTTCGCAAGATTCCGTCCATGCGGACTATTTCTAGACTTTCATCCTCTGGTTTTCCCCGCCATACAACTGCAGCAGCTGTTCTTACACCTTCTAGCTGGACGAAGTCTCCTGTCCTAAGGCCCATTTGTTCCATCTTGCTAGATGATAGGCGTACTATTTGCCTGCCTACATCCATTTTCTCTGCATCAGCTACTGTAAACTGAACTGATTTTTCTTTCATTTTCTCACCTTCCTTAAATAAATAAAAAAAGAAATAATTTTAGTCAAATTTCATGTTGAATTCTTCTGATTTTGCGGGATGTGCCTTTTCTATGGTTAATTCCAAGACCCCATTGTTGTAATCTGCCTTTGTTTTGTTTGGAATTACATCCTCCGGCAACATAATGGTCCTAGCATAACCATGGTATCGTCTTTCTTGGAAGAAGTATCCTTCTTGTTCTTCTGTAGTTTCTGTCTTCTTCTCGGCTTTTATGTCCACTGAACGTTCCTTTATTTTTACTGAAATATCTTTCTTGTCTATTCCTGGAAGGTCAATTATTACCTTGAATTCTTTTCCTTTATCTATAACATCTGCTGCTGGTTCTGTATATGGCATTAGTTCTCCTTTGTCACTTGACGATCCTCGTGCAAGTAGCTTTCTTCTTCTAGGAAGCCTCATCTCACCGAACATTCCATCTATCTCTTCTTGTAATCTCATTATCTCTTCCCAAGGATTGTACCATTTCATATAACCATCTCCTTTTACTAACTTATTGTTAGCTTCACATATAGTTACTTTAATTCATATATAAATCTTTCGATAGATTTTTGAGTAATATATTGGAAATAGTTTTTCACATTTATTTAGAAATTAGCATCAATGCCCATATTTATAGAAAGCTTAGCAATCCTTATCTTCTCTTTGTAGTAGTTTTTCATCTTATTGATAGCATATGGAAAGTCTATGAAATGGAAGGGTGCATCAATTCTATATAATAATAGATTTTCTGCAGGGGATGGCGGAAGCTTTCTGCTTTGCGGTCGTATCAGCATCTCCTCTACTTCATCTAATGTAAGACTGCTATTTATTACATGCTTAAATGCTGTGGCAATTCTTCTGCACATCTGCCACAGAAAGCCAGTCCCAACAAAAGATAACGCCCATCCAAACTCTATGCAGTTTGCTGAAACAAAGATGGAGCGAGTGGTATCTTTGTCAGGATTGAATTTGGAGAAGTTTGAGAAGTCGTGCTCTCCTGTAAATAGTTTGCACAGCTCTTCAAGAAGTTCGTGCGAACATGCTTTATCATCAATGTAATAACGGTATTCCTTCTTGAATGGAGGCAAATAATCTGCAGATGCATATCCAGTAATCCAGATTGCAGGAAGCCTATCTGTAGTGCGTGATAAGGCATTGTGCTTAAGAAGCGTCTTCTTATCGCATTCAAAAAATAAGATGTTCTCGCGTGCTGAAACGCCTTTATCGGTGCGTGATGCCATTCTGAAAAGAAGATCGTAATCATTAGGGACAATGCCTGTTTCTTGTAGTGCTTCTAAAAGTTCCCCTTCAACAGTTTTCACGTTAGATTGGCGTTGTGATCCAGAAAAAGCAGTGCCGTCATATGCTACGCGTAATGCAATCATATATTAGGAAGGCACCATACATAAAAAAATATTGCCCTATATGCTAATTATTTCTCGTTGTATTCAAGGTAATCTAGCCCTTCTTTTGTAATTTGGAGTATAAAGCCACCTGATATCCCTTCTACTTTCTTTACTAATCCACAGTATTCCAACTCTTCTGCTATTATTCGTATATCATTTTGTGTTAGCTTTACCTTTTCCAAGATTACATTTTTAGAAACAAAGAATGGATTTCCAGTTTCATAGTTCTCCTTAAGTATGTGCAGGATCTTTAATTTGTCAGGGCCATACACCCTGCATTCTTTTTGCAGATGTATTTTTCCATTTTTCAGTGATTCTATTCCCTTTTTTTTTATTTTAAGTAGAAATGTAGGCAAAAACCCCTCTATCTTATAAACATATCCATTTATTTCTAGATTTTCGGCATAAGGGCGTAATTTGTCCACAGGAATATTTAGCCGTATTCGTAGTTCACTTGACGGGACGAAGTACTGTGGGTCTTTGTCGAAATGTTCCTTTAGAATATATAATATATTTAAATAAATGTCTCTTTTCAAGATGTCACCTAACATATTAACTTATCGTGCCTAACTTTTATAGGGTAGCGATATGCATGTCATTAGTTTTTTTCAATAAAAAAGAAGAAGAAAAAATTAGATTATGCCTTCTTTTCTTAGAGCTTCAATTTGTTCTTCACTATACCCTAAGACGCGTTTTAGCACTTTATCTGTATCTTCCCCAAGGCCTGGTGCCACCTTGAATATATCACAAGGTGTCTCAGAGAGTTTTATAGGATTGTTCACAAAGGTCATTTTTCCAACTTTTGGGTGCGGAAGATCTACAATCATGTTCCTTAGCTTCGTGTTTGCATCTTCCATTACCTTATCAACAGTGTTTACTGGCCCGCAAGGCACCCCGAAAGAGCTTATTTCCTCTACCGCTTTATCAGTTGTTCTTGCACTGGTCCATTTTTCTATATACGTTTTTAGCTCATCCGAATGATCGGAACGTGCTTCGTTAGTTGCGTATTTGGGGTCTGTTATATATTCTTCTATATTAAGGCCTTTACAGAATTTGGCCCATAATGAATCGTTTCCAACACCTATTACCATCCATCCGTCTTTTGTCTTGAAAACATCAAATGGCGCAAGAGATGGATGCCTAGAACCTATTCTTTCAGGCACTTCTCCTGTGGCTGTATATCTGGCAAAAGCATTTTCTAGTACTGCCATTACACAGTCGGTCATGGCTATGTCTACCTTTTGCCCCTTACCAGTTGTTTCTCGGGCTCTTAGGGCAGAAAGAATGCCAATCACAGTAAATAGTCCTGATATAATATCTCCTATTGAGCTCCCAACACGTGTCGGGGGTTTGTCGGGATATCCTGTGATACTCATAAGGCCTCCGGCTGCCTGAGCTATGATATCATATCCCGGGCGCCCAGGGTATACTGTATTGTGCCCAAATCCTGTTATGCATGCATATATTATTTTTGGGTTGATTTTTTTAAGCTCCTCATATCCCAGACCTAGTTTATCCATTGTATCTGGCCTGTAGTTTTCTGTTACAACGTCCCCTTTCTTTACTAGTTCTAGGAAAAGCTCCTTTCCTTTCGGATTCTTTAGATCAAGTGTCATAGATTCTTTGTCTCTGTTGATGGAATTGAAGTATGCAGATTCCCCATTGATGTATGGGCTAAATCTTCTTGTGTCGTCTCCAACTCCCGATCTTTCAATTTTTATAACTTCTGCACCCAGGTCTGCAAGCACCATCGTACAGTATGGCGCTGCAAGTACGTGGCCTAGGTCTAATATTTTAATTCCTTCAAGGGGTCGTTTCATTTAATTCCTCCATTACACAAAGTCAGAATTTTTGGTATTACGTTGAATTGTTAAATATGGTTTAACTTATATGCATAAAAATATAGGCATATTCACAACAAGATATAATGTCGATTTAAATATTTAAAGCTTTGTTCAAATCAAGATATTATTTATTTGATTTAATAATAATGTATAAGGGATTAAATGGATTGCATAACTTATATTTGCAATTATAATTGGATAGCATTGAGTTATGGGGCTTATAACTGTTTTATTCTTATAGAATAATTAGTTATTATGCATATGAAGTTTATGCACCATACTAGTGGTTATTTTTAATAAAAAAAGTAAGAGAGGGTAAAAGTACCCCCTAAAATTGATTATATTCGTCTCTTCAATTTAAGATCTTGCAAATCAAGCCTTCCAGCTAGTCCCCATATGTTGGAGATCCCGCCCTTTTCTTCTTTCTTTCCAAATGCACTGCCACGTTTCATCTGGGCTGCAATTGCGGTTGCTATTGCTGCAAGTTTCTCATTACCGAAACCTTCTGCCTCTCTTCGTGCAAGCTCAGCAGCTTTCTCTTCTTCGACTTGCTGCTTCATCTTTTCGACGAACTTTGTGCGCGCCAAGTAACCTGTGTCAAAGTTACCACTTGCGAAGTCCGGATTTTGCATCATCCTTTGGTGTAGAGGTATTGTGGTCTTCACGCCTTTGATGACAAATTCGTTTAGGGCACGTTGCACCCTGTTGATACATTTTTGTCGGTCTTCGTCCCATACGATGAGTTTAGCGATCATGGAGTCGTAGAAAGGCGAGATCTGGAAACCGTCAAACGCTGCGGAGTCGACCCTTATACCTGCACCACCAGGGGTCTCGTATCTGCTGACCGTACCAGGTGTTGGCATAAAGTCGTTGAAAGGATCCTCAGCATTGATTCTGCACTCAATTGCGTGTCCCCTAAACTCTATGTCGTCCTGTGTCAGGTCAAGTTTCCTTCCCATCGCAATTTCTATCTGGCGTCTTACGATGTCGCGGTTTGTGTACATTTCAGATACACAGTGTTCCACTTGTATACGGGTGTTCATTTCCATGAAGTAGAACTGCCCATCCTTGAAGATGAACTCCACCGTACCAGCTGAAGTGTAATCTGCCGAGACTGCTGCACGTACACCTGCTTGTCTAATCTCCTCTTGAAGTTCTGGATCATTAAATAGTGCTGGCGATGGTGCTTCCTCGATTAGCTTTTGATTCCTTCGTTGGATAGAACAATCACGCTCACCAAAGTGTACTGCGTGTCCGTGTTCGTCACAGAGTACCTGCACCTCGATATGGCGTGGGTCTATGATATACTTCTCAAGGTACACTTCGGGGTGTGCAAATGCAACTGCACCCTCCCTTTGGGCGGCCTCGAACATGCTTATGAATTCATCTTCCTTCCATGCAACACGCATACCCTTTCCGCCACCACCATAGGCAGCTTTTATAATCACAGGAAAACCCATGTCCTTGGCTACTTCTAGTGCTTCTTGTGGGTCATCTATAACTCCTTTTGATCCTGGTACTGTAGGCACATTACGTTTCATTACCGTTACCTTAGCAACATCCTTTACACCCATCTTCGAGATGGAGGCACTTGTTGGGCCTATGAACTTAATGCCTTCACTCTCACATGCTCTGGCAAAGTCAATGCTTTCTGCAAGGAATCCATATCCTGGGTGTATTGCATCAACATCAGCATCTTTTGCTGTGTCTATTATTTTAGGTATGTTTAGGTAAGATTCTGTGGGCATTGGGGAACCTATACAATATGATTCATCTGCCATTTTAACGGCTAAAGTTGCCTTGTCTGCATCAGAGTAAACTGCGACAGTGCCAATACCTAGCTCTTGGCATGCCCGGAATACCCTTATGGCTATTTCGCCTCTGTTGGCGCACATAACTTTTTCAAATTCTCCCATTATATCACCTTGGATATTGTGTGCGCTTACTCTAAGACGATGAGGACATCATCCATATCTACTGCATCGTTTACGCTAGCATTGATTTCCTTGACCTTTCCGTCTGATGTTGCCTCAATCTCGTTTTCCATCTTCATGGCGACAATTGTGCATACAACATCTCCTGTTTTTACTTCGCTTCCGATTTCACAGTTGATTTTTGTAACTACGCCTTGTATTGGTGAAATGATGTTTTTTCCTCCGTCGCCGAATCCTTTTTTGCCCTTCTTTTCTGTTTTCTTTACTTCTTCTTCGGCAAAAATCTCATACTCTTTTCCTGCTATATCGATCTTGTAAGTGTTTCCACCAATATCTTCGGCATTTACATCAAATGATTCATCACCAATTTTAACTAGAAATTTTCTCATATTTTCACACTCCTTATAGTGGGATGTTACCATGCTTCTTTGAGGGTCGTGCTTCACGCTTTGTTGCAAGGCTTTCTAATGCAACAATTATTTTTGCCCTCATATCAGAAGCGGCTATCACTTCATCAACATAACCCCTTTGTGCTGCAACATATGGTGTGGCAAACTTCTCGCGGTACTCTTCACCTTTTACCTTTCTTTTTGCAAGGTATTCTGCACTGAGGTACTCTACACCACCTTCCATGAGTTCTCTTCGGTGTATTATGTTTGCAGCCCCTTCAGGCCCCATGACAGCTATCTCAGTTGTTGGTAGTGCGAATATTATGTCTGCACCAAGGTGCTTTGAGCACATGCCTATATACGCCCCGCCATATGCCTTCCTAACGAATACAGTAACTTTTGGAACTGTAGCTTCGGAGTACGCATACAGGAGTTTTGCACCGTGCCTTATCACTCCAGCATGCTCTTGTATCGTACCAGGCAGGTAACCAGGCACATCCACTAATGTGACTAGAGGGATATTAAATGCATCACAGAATCTGATAAATCCTGCTGATTTGTCTGATGAGTCTATATCAAGGCATCCAGCTAGAACCCTGGGTTGGTTTGCAACAATACCTGTTGTTTTACCATTCATCCTAGCAAATCCAACTACTATATTCTTTGCAAATGCACCATGGACCTCAAGGAAATCTCCATTATCTGCAATATGCTCGATAACTTTTACCATGTCATATGGCTTTTGAGGGTCTACTGGTATCAGATCGTTCATAGATGCATCTACTCTTGTCGGGTCATCTCCCGTGTCAACATAAGGCGCTTCTTCTAAATTGTTTGAAGGCAGATACCCAATAAGCTCCCTGATAGTGGCAAGACATTCTTCCTCATCGTCACAGACGAAGTGCGCCAGTCCAGATTTTTTGCCATGGACCGTTGCACCACCAAGATCCTCAAAAGATACATCTTCTGAAAGCACTTCCTTTACTACCTCTGGCCCTGTGATGAACATAAATGAGATGCCTTTTACCATAAAGACGAAGTCCCCTATTGCAGGAGAATATACTGCACCACCTGCACATGGCCCAAGTATGGCTGTTATTTGTGGGACAACACCTGAGTAAATTGTATTCCTGTAGAAGATATCACCGTAGCCTTTCAGAGAGTCCACACCTTCCTGAATCCTGGCACCGCCCGAATCATTAAGGCCTATTAATGGTGCACCCATTTTTCCTGCGAGGTCCAGTAATCTTGATATCTTGCTTGCATGCACTTCCCCAAGTGAACCACCCATGACAGTGAAGTCCTGTGCGAACACATAGACCAACTTACCATCGATAGTTCCGTAACCTGTGACTATACCGTCACTTGGAACGTCCATCTTCTCCATACCAAAATCTGTCACGCGGTGTTTCCTGAAAAGACCTATCTCTTGGAAACTTCCGGAATCAAGTAGCATATCAAGTCTTTCTCGTCCTGTTAGCTTTCCTTTTTCATGCTGTGTTTCTATACGCTTGTCTCCTCCTCCTTTTTGAAGGAGAGATCTGCGTTCTTGCAGTTCCTTAATTTTCTCTTCAATTGACAATTGCATTCCTCCATATAATATTTAACTTGGTGTAGGTTCTTTTGTAAAGCAATCTGCCTAGTTTTATAGGGATTATATTCTCCTTTATAAAAATTTTATGTCATATCCTTTATAATTTATTATAAAGTTTTAAGAAAAGGACGAAATCCCCAATATATAAAATTATCTTATTTATTATATACATATTGTAAAAATATTGCTTTTTTTATGACACAATGTTAAATTCTATATTGTTTTAATTATATTGTTCTTATTATTATGGTATTTACATACATTTTATTCTATAACAATATGGAGGGTATTTTTATTTTAAAATAATATAAATTAATTTTTTATATTGTGGTTACGATACGTCATAGCATAGCTTCTAAAGTTCTTTTTCTATATAATACATAAAAAGCGTGGCGCTAAGTAGGTCTGCAGAACCCCCTGGGCTTATATTGTGTTTTATAAAAGATTTCTCAAGTTTTGTTATTTTTTCTCTTCCCTCTTGAGATAGGGTTCCTCCAAGGAGAAGTATTTCTCTTGCTTCAGCTTGTACTTGTTTAAATAGTTCTATTCCTCCACGAGAAATGATGTTGGTGTCTTCGACTACTGCCATAAGTGACAGAAGAGTTTGTAACAAGGCATCGTTGAGATCTCCGCTCTTTTCATAAGCTTCTTTAAGTGTAGGAAGGCCTTGCTCCATTACAGAGGGGAGGCCACGTTCCACTTCTCCTCTTATGCCTGTGATGTCATGCTCTAGGAACAGTTGTTCCCCTTTTGTTAGATTGTTTGTTTCTTTTTCTTTTACAAGATTGCCAAGCTCTTTTTCAACAATATCTTCAGTTATATTTGCAACACCATTAGCTACTATTTTTGGGATGAGCTCTCCTTGACGTAAAAAGTGTGCGGATGAACTTAGAATAAGATAAAATAAGAATATGAGGCCTTTTTGTGTGTTCACTCCATTTGTAACCTCAAACATTCTTTTTTCTACTTCTAGTCCTCTTGTTCGAATACAAGGGAGCATATCTTTTAGTGTTCCTTCATAATCGTAACTAAAATGGGCTATATCATAAAAGCCCTGGCTTAGCACTGATGAGCTCTTCAGAAATAGGGTATAATCCATATCTTGGTGCGTTCCGCATGAGAATGGCGTCACAAGCCCTGGTTTTGGATGACAAGATGCTTCTAATAGGATGCTTCTTGTGGCAAGTTCTCCAAGCATGTCTATATCTTTCATAAGCCTTCCTCAACTGCGGCTCTGTTTAAAAGAACTACATCACGAAGCCCTTTTGCGACAAGGGTATTTGAGTCGCTAATATATTCTTTAATATTTATACAGTATCCAGAAGCAAGTGATACTTCCACATCAATACGTATATTTTCTTGTATTTCAAGTTTTGATACGTTTTTCCATAGAAGGGATAAGTCGTTTGCTTCACAGTTACGTACTAGTAGGTCTAGGTCAGACCCCTTATCGGTATATGGGAGGCCTGTAGCTATTTCAAGGGCGCATGACCCCCATACTCCTATGTTATCGTTGTCCTTAGATAGTGTATGAAGTATTTTAAGCGGTTTGGTTCTTTTCAAGTAAGTTTTTTCCAGGAGATCGAACGGCGTTATTTTTCTCTTTATTTTTTTACCATAAACAGAGGAACCATGTCTTAGCCTGTTTCCATCTATTTTTGCAGGATAGACAAATCCCACATATACCATCTCATCTTCGCGGTAGTGGTTTTCTCCGGTAGATTCTTCTAGTTCGTTTCTTCTTACAATTCCAGGTATAGTTTCAGAACGTATCAAAGATTTGAAATCTTCTTTTTGGGGCAGGGTGGATAATTCATCACACTTTGCGAACACCAGGTCATGGCGCCTGAACTTCATTTTGTTCTTACCTTCCTTTTGTCCAACATGGGTCTTTGATATTTAAAGTCTGGTAATCTAGTTGGGCCTCTACCAAAAGGTCGAATAGCTTTGTCTTTTCTGGCCCTTCTATAAGTATGGGTTCTTCATTGTTATACCCTTTTTGGATAAGTGCGGGTTTTAGCTCAAGTACAGTCTTGTCTGCATCAAGAATAACATCATCTGGTACCTTAGCCACCTTTGATTTTATCCTAAGAATACTTCTGCATGCACGTTCGATGGTTTCTTTGGCATTGACAGTTGTTTCTCTCACGTAAATCTCATAATCGGGTTGTGTTCTTCGTCTCATGTACGTGATTACTTTTCCTTCCTTATCAAGCACATGGCCAGAAGATACTATAGGGAAACTATCGCCTGTAGGAAGCCCGCCAACCACAGTCTCATTGTAATCTTTTCCTGCATTGGATGCAACAAAAGATATGTCCTCTCTTGCAGGTTTTCCATTTGCCGTTATCCATCCAAACTCCTGGGTTCCATAGATGTCATTTACTTTCGCACCCAGCACATCACGTATTATCCCAACTGCGTCTAGGTCAAGAGGCGTCCCAATGCAGTTCACTATATCAACGTTTGGCAGATCTTTATCCACCCCGAGTTTTATCGCGTCTTGAAGGGCGCATTTAAGGAATGTGGACTCTCCAAATATTATGTTGGGTTCTTTATAATAAACGTCTACTAGAAAGGAGTCCCGGGATGATTTTGTGAGAAATTCCCAGCTGATGCCAAGTTCCTCCAAGGCGTCTTTGGTTATTGCATTAAGAAGGGGAGGATAACAAAACAGTGTTTTATCTCCCTCTTTTGCACCTGCCATTTTTAAGGTGTTCATACCTACGTTTTTTCTATATTCTTTCTCGTTTGGTGTTATACCAACAAGATTTTGCCATGCTGTTGTTCCAGTTGTAAATGTGATATAAGCGTAATTTAGGGGAGTGTGCACTTCTTCAATGATGTGTGCAGCTGTTGGACCATTTATCCCTTTGTCTGCAAGTGTCCTATGTTTCATTTCATTAAATGCAGGTACTGAAGAGTAGAGCTCTATACTCTCTTTTAAATCTTCAAAATAAGGATTTTCTTTTTTTGCCATTAAAATACCCCACTATAAAATTAAATAAAAAAAATAAAGAAAGAAGGAAGAAATATCCTACTCTAACAAGCTTGGAAGCATTTCGTTGAATTCTTTTTGCATCTTATTTATGGCTTCCATTCTCTTAGTCCTACCACCACGCTCTGCACCAAGAACGCCTCTGTGCCATATACCAAGCTGGTCTTCTTTTCCCTGCATACGCAACTCGCGCACTTCAGAAATGTTTCGTAGAAGCGCTTTTCTGATATCCTCTGGTTTTTCCACCATTTCATTGATGGTGCCAAGCTTGTAGACGAACTCAGCGCCAGATGCGAATACTGGATTAGTTTTCACAAGCTCGTTTAGCCTTTCTAAAGGAATCTTTGTGATTACAGAGATGCTTGTTGTAGGCATAACGTGAACTATTGTTCCGTACTCTTTTGGAAGAGAGAGTATCCTATCAGAAAGGAGCCCATGGCATAGGAACGCGCCACTTACGGCCCTTCCTATAATCATGCCTATGACGGGATGTCCGGCAGATCTTGCATCCTCTATAGCAAATTGATATGATGCTGTTGCCTTGGTCATACCTACTATCTCTTCGACCTTTCCAGGACTGTTACCCGGGGCGTCGATTAAGAGGATAATGGGCCTTTTCTCTTCTTTGGGTTTTTTTTCGTCCTCATCAATAGTAGCATACACTCCTTGTGAGAACTTGTATGCCTCTTCCATGCCTACGATACCGTTGTATACGATGCGAAAGTGTGGACTAGGGCGTTTGGAGTTGTTACCCATTACTGTGCATATCTTGCCATCTAGCATAGCTTCACCAATAAATACGGGTGGAGCAAGGTCTGGATCAAGTGTTCTGTTGCTTATCTTGTTCTCCACGAAAGTTCCTTTATCAAATATGATATCGACTGCTTCGTCAGCCTTACCTAAATACATCTTTACGGCCATTTCAAAGCCCCCTTGGTCTTCTCTTAACTACTTTGAGAAACTCTTCTTGAGGTAGCTCAGGTAGTTCGTCAACATTTTCATTGCCGTAGTACTTCCATAGGTCTTTGGAGTCGTTGATTTTTTCCCTACCAGCTATTTTCACTACGTTTAGATTCTCTTCAACAAGCTCTTCTGAACCTAGGTGCCTGTATTTGGATATTTCTGACATAGGTAGATCGGACATTGCGACTATCTTATCCCTAAATTCCTTTATGGAATCTTTTAGCAGGAAGTTCACATCACCAAGAATGTATTTACTTCTCGCACCCATAGTTCTCCATATAAGCGCCCTGTCAGATGCATCGAACTCATCTTTTCCAACTTCTTGTTGAATAACATCCGGACCTGTAAGACCTATCCTGCCATAGTCATTTGCAAGGACCACATCAGCACTTAGACAAACGAATCCTTGTGCACCATACGCTCCAAGGCTGCTGCCGATGATAGATATGTTTGGTACCTTGTTCTGAAGTTTCCACATGCATTCCATGCACTCGGAGTGAGCGACTAGCCCAGCATTTGCTTCATGCAAACGAACACCACCGGAATCATAAGATACCACGACTATTGGTTTTCTGTCATCTGGCACTTTGCCATATTTCTCTTTCATAGCATCGTAGCAGTCAATAGCGAGCTTTAGGGTGTAAGACATCTTTGCCCCATTGACCTCACCAAGCGCGCCTCCTACGAATTTTCCTTCTTGAGAGATAACAAATACTGGGTGTTTTCCAATTTTCCCGACGCCAGCAGTCATGCCATCATCGTATTCTACAGCTTCCCCGAGAATAATCAAATGGGGGCTAACCATCTTGTCTCGTGGGCCGAGGAACTCTTTGAAAGTGCCGTCATCAACTATTCCATTAGCCCTCTCTCGCGCAGTAGCTTGGTAGAAGCTTTTTTCCTGAAGTTCATTCCAGTTAATTCTCATGGTATCACCTTACTGTAGTCCCCCGCCATTTTCAATGGCTTGCAGTATCCTTCTCTTTACAACAGCAGGTGTTGCAGCGTTGTCGTTTATGCTAACATTTACGCCTGAGAGCCCAGTTGTTTCTACGATACGTTGAAGGACGGTTTCCCAAATATTATCAAATCCTACAACTGTTGTTAGGACATGAAAACATGCTTTTCCTTTGCATGCTTTTCCTTTTTCTATGAGAACTTCCAGGTCACTAGAGGACACTACACCAACATGACTCCAATCATCAACTATAGATTTAGGATTACCAGGCTTAAATTCAAAATTAAGCTCTGTTAGAGCCATATTATTCTCCTCCACCTTTCGTATTTAACAGATGTTTTTCTATAAAGTCTGTGTGGAAGACCCCACTTTTGAACACTTCATTGTTCATTACCTTCAAATGGAAGGGGATCGTGGTGCTGACGCCTTCGATCACGAACTCATTAAGTGCACGTTTCATGCGGGAAATTGCCTCGTCTCTGTCTTCTCCCCATACTATTAGTTTAGCGATGAGTGAGTCGTAGAACGGCGGAATTTCATATCCTTCATACATTGCAGTGTCAATACGGACGAATGGTCCACCAGGAAGTATGAGCTTTTCAATCGTTCCAGGGGATGGGATGTATGTTTCTGGGTCTTCGGCGTTTACTCTGCACTCAATTGCATGACCATTGATTTTGATATCTTCTTGCTTGTGTTTGAGTTTCTCTCCTGCTGCGACGCGTATTCCATCTTTGACAATGTCAATGCTGGTGATCATCTCAGAAACACAGTGCTCTACTTGGACACGGGTATTCATTTCCATAAAGTAGAATTCATCTGACTTGTCATCAAATAGAAACTCTACGGTGCCTGCACCCTCGTATTTTGCTGCAAGTGCAGCACGCACAGCTGCTTCACCCATCTTCTTTCGTACTTCTGGGGATATTGCTGGCGAAGGTCCTTCTTCAACAAGCTTTTGATGTCTTCTTTGGATAGAACAGTCTCGTTCTCCGAGGTAAATTGCATTCCCGTACTGATCCGCCATTATTTGGATTTCCACATGGCGGGATACTTCAATGAATTTTTCAATGTAAACATCGGGGTTTCCAAATGCTGCTTGTGCTTCTGTTTGGCATGATCTCAGTGCTGATTCAAGTTCGTTTTCCGACTTCACAAGTCGCATTCCCTTTCCTCCACCTCCGGCTGTTGCCTTACAGAGGACCGGGAATCCTATCTTATCTGTCAGAGCCTTTGCTTCTTTGTAGTTGTTGATTATTCCATCTGACCCTGGTGTAACTGGAACGCCACCACTTATCATAGCTTTCTTTGCAGAAGCTTTGTCTCCCATACTGTTGATCGATTCAGCTGAAGGGCCTATGAATTTAATGTCGTTTGCTTTACAAAGTTTTGAGAATCTTGCGTTCTCTGCCAAGAATCCATATCCTGGATGTACTCCCTCACTGCCTGTCACAATAGCTGCATTAATGATATTCATCATATTAAGATAGCTTTTTGTAGCAGGCGCTGGGCCAATATTTACTTTCTCATCGGCTAATCTAACATGTAGGGCGTCCTCATCTGCGTCAGAGTAGACAGCGACAGTCTCTATGCCTAGCTCTTTGCATGCCCTGATTATTCTTACGGCTATTTCGCCTCTGTTCGCTATAAGGATTTTTTTAAACATGGAATTTCCTCCTTACCAATTTCTAAATCTAGTTGGTGCTTGATATAATCCGTCGGACCATTTCACAAGATCAGCCATGCTTTTTGCTGCTAGCTTTGATCTCTTTGCTTCGTTAAATGATAAATTAAGGTCTTCTGGGAGCGCCACTACACCTTCTTTTCTAAGCTTCTGGGTCTTGCTATCATCAGCTGTAAGTCCTAGAGGAGTATAACCTGATACGGCTTTTATTGCATCCATTCTCTCTTTTAGTGTCTTGCACTTGTGGACGTATGCAATACCTTCCTCTGTTACAATATGTGTGATGTTATCGGCGTATATCATTATTGGCGGTATTGGGAAGTTTGCTTGTTTTTGTAGATCAAATGCATCTAGCTTCTCAACAAATACCGGGGCCATGCCCTCACCGAATGTCTCTACCATCTGAATCACAAGTTTCCTTCCTCTATCAATTGGGCCTATCAGGTCCTTTCTCATCCCATCTTCTCTGGAAGCTTTGAGCCATCCTTCTGACGGGTGTTTTCTTCCTGGGGCATTACATGCCATGTTTGGTGCTCCACCGAATCCAGGTATCCTGCCAGCAGTAGCTGCTGCACTGTTTCCATATTGGTCTATTTGCAACGTGGAACCAAAGAATGCATCAATAGCATAATGTCCTGCAAGTTGCCCCATTACTCTGTTTGAGCGCATCGTCCCATCAGGGCCAATCGGAAATATGTCTGGTTTTGACATTATGTAGTTCTCCATCCCGACCTCACTACCGAAAGGCATCATGGTCTCTACCCATCCAGATTCTATTGCTGGAATCATTGTGGGATGAGGATTGAGTGCCCAGTGGGTGCATATCTTGCCTTTGAATCCCATCTCTTCACCAAAAGTTGGCAAAAGTAGCTCTATTGCAGCAGTATTGAATCCAATACCATGGTTTAAGGTGTTTATTTTGTATTTACTATAAATACCTACAAGTGAAAGCATTCCAATAAAGATTTGTGATTCTGTTATTAGAGCTGGATCTCTTGTGAAAAGCGGTTCTATATAATAAGGATCCTCTGTTGGGATCACGAAATCCACCCAATCTCCTGGCACGTCTACGCGAGGGACTTTATCAACTATTTCGTTTACTTGTACTATGACAATGCCTTTTCTGAATTTTGCTGCTTCAATAAGTGCTGGAGTTTCCTCAGTATTGAATCCAGTGTACAAATTTCCGTATTTATCGGCTGCAGCAGCTGCCACAAGACATATTTTTGGCTGAAGGTCAAGGTACATTCTGGAAAATAACTCTACATAAGTGTGTATGGCTCCTATCTTGATTTTCCCTTCCATGACCATATCTGCTAGGTCAGTGGCTACGGGACCAGAATAACAGAAATCTACCTCAGATGCTATTCCTTTTTTGAACACTTCGAGGTGTTCTGGCAAAGCAAGACATGATTGGACCATATGTAAATTATTGATCTTTGCAGGATCAACTTTTGTTAAACACATAGCCAGAAAATCAGCTTGCTTTTGATTATCTCCTTCAATAGTTACATTGTCCCCAGATCGAATTACAGTTTCTAAAAGTGATATGCAATCTTCGGGCTGGACAACTTTTGATCCCGTTTTGGTGAACTTCTTTGCTTCGTTCATTCTTTTTTCGGTATCTATGCCGTTTTTGTCCCAACCTTTCATTGCTTTCTCTATCTTTTCGTCTATCGTGCGCTTAGACTTTCTGGGTGAATAAAAAATATTCTTTACGAAGTTTACATCTTCCATTAAAATCACGTTCCTGATGACACCCAGCTTTAGAGAGGCTCGATTTCAAACAGTACGTCTCCAATCTTGACAAGTGACTCGTTTTCTACTTTAATTTTCACTATCTTGCCTTTCTTAGGGGAAGTGACTTCATTAAACATCTTCATAGCCTCAACAAGCCCAATGACTTGCCCAGCTTCAATTATATCGCCCTCTTTTGGCAACGGTTCTTTGTCAATTGTTGTCCCAGGATATACATAGGCAACACCAGGTGTAGGAGCTGTAAGTTCAATCAAATTGGATGCAATTGGAGCTGCAGGCGTTTCCGCAGGTGCCGCAACATCCTCGGCGACTTCTTCTTCTACTACTGGAAATGATATTTGAGGTGCAGCTGCAATAGGTGCAACGCCTCCTGCCGGAGCGACGGTCCTAATTTCAACAGCGTCTTTCCTTACCACTAATTCTGCAATCTTGTTCTTTTTACATGCTTCTAGAATAGTTATCAGAGACTCTAAGTCCAACATTCGTTTCCCTCCACTTTTAGTTAAAGGATTTATTTATGTAAAAATTATACGAATTCCTGCATAAAACCGGAATCCTTTTTACGTTGGGACTGCTTAATGTGTGTATAAAAATGTTTCGGTTTTCATATAATTCAATATGAAAACAAGCGATAACTTCCTTCTTTTTGCATTGATTTTATTATAACTATTTCATTTATCTGATTGTATTTTATATTTAAAACCATTTTATCCAAGCAATTGGATGAGTAAATATAATTATTCATTTTTTTCTTTTATTCTTATAAGAATATCACTGTCATTATAAGAATTTTAATCGTGTTATAAATGTTTTATTGGCTGTGTTTCCTTTTCAGTTGCATCCAAATAACACACATAATAAGAAGAGATGGCGAAAGCCTTAACAATGCAGTATTTGACGTATTGTATAGATAAGACACCGTTACTTTAAATGGTAGTTCTTTATAATAAATCAAATAAATTTATATAGTAATGAAGCTTCTAAAAATCAGAAGGGATGACTATGAAACTACTGGCACTTCATTCAGATTTTATTAAGTATGAGGTAACTAAAAAGACCAAATTTGCCGAGACCATTGATGATGATTTAAAAAAGAATGGAATGAAGGAATGCTTAACGGTCTTTACAAGCGTTGAGAAAGACGATGTTGGGGACCTTGATGCACTTGTTCAAGAGGCAGCCAAGGCTGTGCGTGAGATAGCTAAACAGGTAAAAGTGGACTCAGTTTTCATTTATCCTTATGTTCATTTGACCTCGTCTCCAGCAGAACCGGATTTTGCCAGTGCATTCTTTCCAGCGCTCTTAGACGAGCTTTCAAAGGACATGATAGTGAAGCGTGCTCCATTCGGATACTATAAGGCGTTTTCAATATCCTGTAAAGGACATCCATTGTCAGAACTTTCACGAGAAATCCACGTATCTGTAAAAAAGGATGAGCAGCTAGTTTCAGAGGCTTTGAAGTCTGAAGCGACCATACACTCCTCATGGCATATCTTGACAACAGAAGGGGAATTGGCCGATATATCTGAGTTTGATTTCAAAGGTCACGAGAATTTAAAGAAGTTTGTTGACTATGAGGTTTCAGGATCGCGCATTGCTGAAAAAGATCCACCTCATGTAAATATAATGAGGAATATGGAGCTTGTTGACTACGAACCCGGAAGTGATTCTGGGAATTTACGGTGGTACCCAAAAGGGACCATGATAAAGCGGCTGCTTGAACAACATATCACCAACTTAACTCAATCGTATGGGGGCATGGAGGTAGAAACCCCTATTATGTACGATTTCCAACATCCAAAACTATCTCGCTATCTGCATAGGTTTCCTGCACGCCAGTACACGGTTCTTTCAGGCAGCAAGAAGTACTTCTTGCGTTTTGCTGCATGCTTTGGCCAGTATCTCATAAAGCATGACATGACAATCTCATACAAGAATCTGCCTATTCGGCTATACGAGCTTACACATTATAGCTTTAGAAGGGAACAGGCTGGCGAACTTTCAGGCCTTCGCAGATTGCGTGCTTTTACTATGCCAGATATGCATACGCTTGTTGCCGACATGAAAAGTGCTAAGGAGGAGTTCTTCGACCAGTACAAATTGTGTATAAAATGGATGGATGAGCTTGGTGTAAATTATGAGGCAGGCCTTAGATTTGTTAAGGATTTTTATGAAGATAACAAAGAATTTGCTACATCACTTGTGAAACAGCTAGGAAGGCCAGTGCTAATCGAGATGTGGGATGAAAGGCCATTTTACTTTGTCATGAAGTTCGAGTTTAACTTCATAGATGCCTTAAATAAGGCTTCAGCCTTTTCTACAGTCCAAATTGACATTGAGAACACTAAACGCTTTGACATCTCATACATTGATGAAGATGGGAAAAGCAAGAACCCCCTCATGTTGCATGCAAGCATCTCTGGTGCTGTGGATAGGAATGTTTTTGGTATTCTTGAGCAGGCATATATGGACTCTACTAAGGGCAAAAAACCTATGCTTCCGTTGTGGTTATCCCCAACACAGGTACGATTGCTTCCATTAAATGATGAGCTTATAGTATATTGTGAGGAAATTGCTAAATTCCTTGGCGACATACGAGTTGATGTCGATGATAGGTCAGAGAGTTTAGGAAAGAAGATACGCATGGCAGAGAAGGAGTGGGTGCCATACATAATAGTTATTGGGGAGAAGGAGAAAGATACAGGTATGTTGTCAGTGAGGGATAGGGAACTAGGATCCCAGATCTCTGTGACCGCCGAGGACTTGAAGAAAAACATTGAAAATTCGATATCCGGATTTCCACAACGACAACTTCCCTTGCCATTTCTATTGTCAAAGCGCCCTAAGTTCAGGGGATGAGCAATAATAATTTAAATCTCCTTTACTTTTTATATTTATAACATGTATAGAAAATCCACTTATCTTTTCATTGTCAACATGGCCAACAGGTCGTTAAATTTTCTTTTAAGAATAGTTTTACGTGCTACACTTGGGGTCACAGGGTTTGGCACATTAGCTGTACTCTTGCCTATACAAAACATGATACTTACAATAACGTCTTATGCTATCACCCCCTCTGTATCAAAATTTGTCTCAGAGGACGAAGCATTAGGAAAACGTAGTGACCTATATCCATTTCTATTCATCGTCGTTGGGATTGTTTTGTTCATTGTTGGATTTGTTGCTTCTTCTTGGTTCTCCTCGTTCTTGGCACCAGAGTTTAGTGAGGGGATACTAGTCCCACTGCGCATAATGTTTGCTGTTATTCCTTTTGGCGTGGTTTTTTCTATAATGACCGGCATATTCTTTGGAAAACAAAAGGCGCGCATAGTTGCGTTAGCACTTCTTTTGGTACAGATGACGACAGTTGTGTTTGCATATATACTAAGCATAATGTTTGGGATAGAAGGTGCGACATTCTCATTTATGGTAGCTTATATTTTTGGCATTTCTTTAGTTTTCTTGTATCTAAAAAAAGATGGGATTTCTTGGAGATTTAATATATCCAGGGGTCTTGAGATGTTGCGTTTTTCATTGCCTATGATAGTCACATCGATCTCAATTGTCGTTATCTTTCAGTTGGATATAATAGTTCTTGGGAGATATTATACGCCTGTTGAGACATCAATATATGGTCTTGTCGCCCCTACCGCACGGCTTGTGCCGGCTTTTTCTATTGCCCTTTCAACGATGCTTCTTCCAAAATTATCATCCCTTAAGGCATCGGCTTCATATGAGGCTTTGCAAGAAACGTTCGACAAGGCGTTTGATGTTGGATTTGTGGTTTCTCTCCCACTTGCTTTATGCATCATTGCATTTTCAAGAGAGATACTTTACGTACTGTTTGATTCTGTTCAGGCAACACAGGCGTTGCAGATACTCTCTGTGGGCATGTTCTTTTATTCTATGTTCTACCTATTCTCATCGGCGTTGCAAGGAATGGGAAAACCACATCTCCCAATGTATGTGCTTCTTATTTGTGCAATAATAGATGCGGGATTATGTTTTGCGCTTATACCAAAATATGGTTTATTGGGTGCAAGCATTGCTACAAGTTTTAGCATGATGCTGTCTTTTCTTTTTATTATATGCATCAGGCGCCCTAGTTTTAACCTGAATGTAGCTTATGTTTTTAGTGTGCTGCCCCTCATACTTTTCGAGCAGGCTGTAGGGGTAGTTGGCGGCAGATTCGGAACATTGGCAGTCTATGGGATTGTGGGAGCAATTTATTTATTGATATATGCAAAGTATACAGGCATATACAAAGTTCTCCGGGATGAATAATATGCAAATTGTTGTCATCGGGGGCGGCGCTGCAGGCACTACGGCTGCTTTGGAGATTAGGAAAAAAATGCGTGATGCATCAATTACCATTATAGAATCTCAAAAATATTCAGAGTACTCTCCTTGCGCACTGCCTTTTGTTGTAGGAGGTCATATCGCTCAATTTAAGGATATACTAATACACAGCGACTCATTTTATTCAACAATCGCAAAGATAGATCTCCGGCTCGAAACTACGGTAAGTAGCATTGACAGGGAAGCAAAAGAGGTCATTTGTGATAAAGAAAGGGTGGCATACGACAAACTAGTCCTAGCAACAGGCAGCTATCCATTCAGGCCGCCTATAAAAGGGATTGATGCTATCGATACGAGTGAACGCATATTCCTATTAAAAAGCATAGATGATGCGAAGCGTGTTGACGCATGCGCTAGTACAGCCAAAAGGGCGCTCATAGTAGGGGCCGGGCTTGTGGGAATGGAAATGGCAGTTGCACTTTGGGAGCGCGGCATTTCTGTTACAGTTTTGGAAGCATTGCCAACTGCAATGCCGCAGATGCTTGATCCCGATATGGGAAAAATCGTGATAGAACATTTACGCAGCCTTGGCATTGATATTCGATTGAAAATCCCTGTGGAAGAGATAGCGGATAATGGAAAAGAAGTTAAAGTGACTACGGAAGAAGGGATTTTGACCTACGATATGTGTATAATAGCATGCGGCGTGCGTGCAAATATGCGTTTGGCAAGTTCGGCTGGCCTTTCTGTTGGTAATGGGATAATAGTTTCTGATACAATGGTTACCTCAGATCCAGATATTTATGCTTGCGGTGATTGTTGTGAATCGGTATGTGCAGTTACAGGAAAATCAATCCTTAGCCAACTTGGTTCTACAGCAGTGCGACAGGCCAAGGTGGTGGCTTCTCAAATGGCAGGCGGGCTAAAACGATTTAGGCCAACTTTTAACACATCTATCACACAACTTTGTAATTTGCATATTGCTTCTGTCGGAGCGACGCTTACCCAGGCAAATATAAACAATATGGGGGCATTATCATCCAGATTTAAAGGAAGCACACTTCCAGATTATTATCCTGGCGGGAATGATATATTCATCAAGCTGATATTTACAGAAGACAAAAAGATAATTGGTGGACAGATAATTGGTGAACAAGGCGTGCTTGACAGGATAAATGTGCTTTCTACTGTTATGCAACTGGATGGAGACCTTGATTTTATTTATAATATGGAAACTGCATACACACCACCTCTTTCACCTACCATAGATCCACTCTCATGGGCAGCTGAAATGGCAATTAAAAAATGCGAAAAACACCATAAAAAAAGATGAAATTTAAAAGAGCATAAAAATAATTATTTTATGCTAGCTGTAAGGTAAGTGAACTGGGGATCTACCCATATCTATTGCAAGTTCGTTTAGTTTCTCGACCCTTTTTATGGTGGGAGGATGTGTTGAAAGTAGTCTCATAAGAGATGTTGCCCGAAATGGATTCACAATAAAAAGGCTTGCTGTTGCTTGATTCCCCTTTTTCATTGGTGAACGTTGGGCATAGTTTTCAAGTTTTATCAAGGCACTGGCTAACATCTCTGGGCTCTGGGATATCTCAGACCCTCGTTTGTCAGCACCAAATTCCCTGTCTCTTGATATTGCCATTCGAATGAAGGTGGCTGCAAGCGGTATGAAGATTATTATCAAAACAAATCCTATGACACCAAGACCGCCGTTGTTTCGGTTTCTGCCGCCGCCCATAAACGTCATCCACCATCCTATCGTTCCAAGGTATCCTATGACACCAGCGATAACTGCTGCTACCGTGCTAATGAACATATCTTTGTTTAGGATGTGTGCTAGTTCATGTGAGATTACGGCTCTTAGCTCGCCCTCATCAAGCAGGGAAAGAGCACCTTGTGTTACTGCCACTACTGCATTATCCTCATTTCTTCCTGTCGCGAAAGCGTTGGGATTTTTTTTGGGGATTATTGCAATCTTGGGCATAGGCATTCCGGCTACGTTTGTTAGCTCACGCACTATCCTATAAAGATTTGGATGTTCTTTTTCGTCCGCTTCTTTGGCACGGTACATAGATAATACTATTTTGTCGCTCTTGTAATATGCAACGAAGTTGATTAACATGGCTATAATGAAAGCGAACGTTAGGTAAGGGATAGGGTTTCCCCCTATATATATCCCAAAAAATCCTCCTGCAACCAAAAGTAATCCTGTTAAAGTCCCTAGTAAAATAGCTGTTTTCATTTTATGGCCTCCTTTTTTAAGGCGGTTTTATTTACTCTTGTTTTGCAAACATGCCTACTTTCTGAGTTTTTCTAGGAAGCCGTTTAGCATCTATAACAACAAAGTCTTTTAGTGCATGTACAGCGTTAAATGGGATTAAACATAATCCATCCTTATCTGTTACAAGAAGATTTTTTATGGTTTCGTTAGCAGGTTGTGCAATGAGGGCAGTAAGCTTTCCATTAGCTTCGTCAACTACTATGTCAAATAATACACCTATCTCGTGCCCCTGCTCAGTTACAATCATCCTGTCCCTCAAACGTGATGCTACTATTTTTCCCATTATTTGTCCTCCAAATTACTTATATATAGTTATGTTATCCTGCCTTTGGATTTAAAGTTTTTGATTATTAAAGCAAAAAAACAGATAAAATGCCACATTTTTATCTAATGGTATATCAATGGCATTTCATCTATTGCCTTGAAGTCGCGTTCATAGAGCCTCAAAAGTTCCGTGTTTAATGAAGGTCTTATAACCTTCATGGCCTTGGTGAAGTGTATTTGTTTTATTATTGTGGCATCATTATTTTCTCTTAAGGCTATCATTGCAGCTTCACGGCACAAACCTTCAAGATCGGCACCAGAGTAGAATCCTGTTTCTTGTGATATTTTTTTGAGATTAACATTTTTTAGTGGCATATCCTTTGTATGTGCACTAAGTATCCCTAAGCGCGCGTCTTCATCCGGAGCACCAACATTTATCATGAGGTCAAATCTCCCGGGGCGTAGAAGAGCAGGGTCAACTATGTCTGGCCTGTTAGTGGCGCCTATGACTATAATGTTGCCTAATTCCTCTAATCCATCTAATTCTGTTAGGAGCTGATCAACTATTCTTTCTTCTACTTTCGTCCCAACTTCTGTGCCCCGCCTTGCAGTTATAGAGTCAATTTCATCGAAGAAAATTATCGTAGGGGCTACTTGTCTAGCCTTTTTGAATATTTTTCTAATTGCTTTCTCAGACTCTCCGACCCATTTTGAAAGGAGCTCTGGACCTTTTATTGATATGAAGTTGGCGTTAGATTCTTTGGCAACCGCCTTTGCAAGCATGGTCTTTCCACACCCTGGCGGACCGTAAAGGAATATTCCTTTGGGGATGCGTATTCCGAGGCGTTTGAATCTTTCTGGGTTTTTTAGTGGCCATTCTACTGCTTCTACTAGTTGGTTTTTCACGTTTGTTAGGCCGCCTATATCTTTCCAAGATATGCTTGGGGTCCTTATCAATACCTCCCTCATTGCAGAAGGTTCAATGCCTCTTAATGCAACATCAAAGTCCTCCTTTGTGACCTGGATTGACTCAAGAATCTCAGAAGGAACTTTTTCTTCTTCCAAGTTGATTTTTGGAAGCATCTTGCGCAGTGTGTTCATTGCAGCTTCACGGCATAGTGCCTCGAGGTCTGCACCCACAAATCCATAGGTTGTCTTTGATATATCATTTAAGTTTACATCATCAGAGAGCGGCATTCCTCGTGTGTGGATTTCTAAAATCTCTTTTCTGCCAAGGGCGTTTGGCACACCTATCTCAAGTTCACGATCGAATCGTCCAGGCCGCCTTAATGCACCATCCAGGGCATCAGGACGATTTGTGGCAGCTATAACTATGACTTTTCCCCTTTCTTTTAAGCCATCCATTAGAGCTAGCAGCTGTGCTACTACTCTTCGTTCCACTTCTCCGGTCACTTCGCTACGTTTAGGGGCTATGGCATCTATTTCATCAATGAATATGATGGCTGGAGCATTTTTCTCTGCCTCCTCAAACATCTTTCTCAAGTTTTCCTCTGATTGCCCATAATATTTTGACATAATCTCAGGCCCGTTTATAGGTAGGAAGTGCGTGTTTGATTCTGAAGCCACTGCTTTAGCAATAAGTGTTTTTCCTGTTCCAGGGGGGCCTCTTAGAAGCACACCTTTTGGAGGTTTTATGCCAAGCCTATCAAATAGCTCGGGATGCTTGAGGGGTAGCTCTATTGTTTCTCTAACTTTATTGATTTCTTCTTTGAGGCCGCCAACATCTTCGTAGGTAACAGAAGAGAGCGCTGTATCGGGTACCTCACGTGCCTCAGGTATAACCTCTATCTCTGTAGCATTAGACACCTGAACGATGCCTGAAGGGGATGTAGAAACGACGATAAAGCGAATTTCGCCTAGAGCAAACGTTGGGTTTTCAAACAATCCTTCGAAGAAGTCTTCAAAGATAGAGTCTTTGAATGGGTTGTCTTTTGGCCTGCGTACAATACTTATAATATCTCCTTTGTTAAGCGGCCTTCCAATAACATTTTGACGGACCTTACTTCCAGATATGTTAAAATGGACTCCGGCCTGAGTGGGTGCAAGGACGATGCGTTTTGCCCCTTTGACATCCGCCTTTGAAACTTTAACTACTTCTCCCATGCCAGTCTTGGCGTTTTTTCTTATAAGTCCATCCATCCTTATAATGTCGAGTCCTTTGTCGTTAGGAAAGGCTTCAACTACAATTGCAGCGGTCTTTTTCTCGCCTTCTATCTCCACCACATTTCCCTGTGTTAATTGTAGTTCTTCCTGGTATCGTTTGTCAATGCGTACTATTCCTCGTCCAACATCTTGTTGCACGGCGCCAGCGACTTTTAGCATTACTGATTTTTCTTCGTCTTTAGACATCTTATCACCCTCTGTGAAAATCCTGTGGAAGGACTTGTCATCATTAAATATATTTCCTTAACATTTTGTAAATTTAAATGTTTCGGTGTTATTATTTAGTAGTTAATTATGATACAAATGATTGTTATTTTTTAAATATTTTGCTAATTCTGCCTGCATAATTTAGGATGGTTTTGATTGAAATTATAATGGTAAAATAGATATTCCTGCTATACGTACATACAGGAGGGATACGAAGATTAGAAATGTTATTGCCAACACAACTAAATCACGCAAACCCATAGACAGCACATTGATGTATGTTCTTTTTCCATGCCCGAAACCTCTTGAATCAATTGCTATAGCAAGTTCCTGGGCCATCCTTATAGCTCCAACTATAAGCGGCGCTAGGATGGGCACATATTTTCTGATCCTTTCAAATAGAGAACCTTTGTCAAGCTCTAGTCCGCGAGATCGCTGCGCGTCCATTATCGTCTGGGCCATTCCTGCTAGAGTAGGGACATATCTTAATGCTATTACTAATGTTAATCCATACTCATATGGTAGCTTCATTTGGATAAGTGCGGATATTATATCTTTTTGTTGGGTGGTTGTAAGCAGCAGAAATGTTGCAGAGATCATGGTAAGTATCCTGAAGGACATTGCAATGCCCATAAGCACACCTTCGTCAGTGAACTTTATTTTCCAGTACTCAAAAAGAACATCTCCACTCCGTTTGAAAAATGGCCACATCAATAGCATTATTATAATTAGGGGAAGTATTGGCTTTAGATACACGTACATCGTCTTTATAGGTATTTTACCCCCTATTTTAAGTATCAAAAATACGATAATAAACATGGTTATTAGGCTAAGGGCGTCTGAGAACATTATGCCTAAAATAAATATGCACAACGACATAATGAATTTTACTCTTGGGTCTAGTGAATGGAGAAAAGACTCATGGGATAGGTACATTGAGTATTTTATCATTTAGCCTCACCAATGATATTGTTGTATACTTCTTCTGGGGTCAGGCATGTTTCTATTCCAAGTAATTTCGATAATTTTAGAGCATAAGGCTGTTCAAGGTATGTGGCATTTAGTATCTCTTCGTTTTCATAGATGTCTTTTAGAGGGCCGTCTGCAATTATTGAACCGTCCTTCATGACTACGGCGCGCGTGGCAAGACGTGAGACTAGCGTCATGTCATGGGTGACAAGAATGATAGTTTTCCCTTCATTTTTGAGCTTTTGCACAAGCTGTACCATATCCTTCACGCTGTTATAGTCAAATCCTGTCGTGGGTTCGTCTAGGATCAGGATTTCCGGGTGTGATACTATTATCGATGCTAGGGCCAATCGTTGTTTTTCTCCTCCAGATAATGACATGGGATGCGTGTCTTTGTATTGTTGCAGACGTGTGAAACTCAACACTTCTTCTACTCGTTTTTCTATATCTTCTTTAGGGAAACCAAGGTTGTGTGGACCAAACGATATTTCTTCTTCGACGGTATCGGCAAATATCATATGATCGGGATTTTGAAATACGAACCCAACTGTTCGCGCAATTTCAGCAATTGTCTTCTTGGAAGCATCTTCCCCTTTGATAAAAATTTTCCCATCATCTGATTTGAGCAATCCGTTAATGTGCTTGATTAAGGTGGTCTTTCCAGACCCATTCTCTCCAATAATCGCCACACATTCGCCCCCCTCTATGGTCATCGTAACGTTTTGCAGGGCATATGTTTTTGATTCTTCATATTTATAAGACACATTTTCTATTTGGATGAGATTCACAAGATCGCCTCTTTCACATCAGAAAGTGTTGTGCATACTCGTGGAAAAAGCTGCTTTTTATAGAGCATACTTGTTATCTCTGCTACTTCAGGAGGTCTTACACCAATTTTGTGTAAGAAATCAACTTTAGAGAATACCTCCCTTGGAACACCATCCATGATCATGCGCCCATTTTGCATTACCAATACCCTGTCAACGTATTCTGCAATAATGTCTGTTTCGTGTTCTATAAGGACTATGGTCATATCCTCCTCGTCATGAAGCTTTCGAATCACTTCAAATACATCGCGTTTTCCTCGCGGGTCAAGTTGCGATGTGGGTTCGTCCAGGATTAGTATTTTAGGGAACATGGTAAGCGACGCTGCAATTGCTACACGCTGTTTTTGTCCGCCAGAAAGATTAAATGGAAATGTATTCTTGTGTTTATCCATGCGTACAACAGATAGTGCCCAATCTATCCTTTTCCTTATTTCATCAGGATCAATGCCTAAATTCTCTGGGCCAAAGGCAAGTTCTTCCTCAACAGTCATTGCAAACAGTTGGGTCTCAGGATTTTGTAACACAATTCCTATATCCTCTGCAAGCTGGTGAGATTCATGCTTTTGGGTATCTTTTCCAAATACTTCGACGCTTCCTGTGATATTTCCTGTAATTGTATGGGGTATGATGCCGTTTAGGGCGTAACACAATGTAGATTTTCCACATCCAGATGGCCCTACAATACTTACAAACTCACCTTTATCTATGTCGAATGAAATGTCATGGACAATATAGCGTTCAGAACTGTTATACTTAAATGAGAGGTCCCTGACTTTGATAGGAAGCATAAACGAAATAAATTAAAGACATTTATAAATTTATTCTAATCATTTCATTTTTGGATTATTTTATTAAATGCTTTAATAGGGCATATTCAACCACAATTTCGGCGATGTTATTTTTAAATTAAAAACATTTATATATTTTTAATAAAACTTATATGTGATTGGATTTGTGATTTTTTTATTTAGGAGATAATATGGACTACAATTTAGCGATAATAGGCAATGTAAACATCGAAACTGAGATGGATGCATCACAACTACCAGCTTCTGGAGATTTTTCTATTTCAAATATCTCGGAGCGTATTGGTGGGGAGGCTATGGATATTTCGATTATTAGTGCGCATTTTGGATTACATCCCTCCATATTTAGTTCAATTGGAATGGATGCTACCGGAATTTTGGAGATAATGGAGCGCTTTAAGATTGATTATTCAAAAATGGCGATAAGTGACGAAAAGACCGGCAAACATGTTCTTATAAGGACACCAAAAGAAACGTATTCCTTATTATATGAAGGCGCTAACAAGCATATTCTCAGTCATGGTGTAGACTTAAATTTTCTAAACAGTGTGAAACTTGTTCATATATGCCCTTGTGATGCCAAAGTTCCAGAAAAAGTATTGCCAAAGATTAAAGATCCAATAGTTTCTTGCCAGTTTGACCCCCGATACCCCGATATATTTCTACGTCCTGAGGTCGATTTGTTGTTTGTTCAAGGAAGCGTGGCACTTGATTTTACAGGTGTAAAAGGATACACAGAAGCTGCCAGGTCGTTATGTGATAAAGGCCCAAAAGCTGTGGTAGTTAATGATGGCGGAAGAACAGTGTACATTTATAGGACCGAAGATGAGGTAGACATATCCTTCAAATCACAAAGATCCTATGATGCTTCCCATTATTTCAATTCTTTCATAGCAGGTTTCATTTCACGCTTTGTGAAAACCCTAAACTATAAAAGTTCAGCTTCTTTTGGTTTAGCATATCAATTTTTCACATATGACGCAGGAAGACGCGTATTGCTCAAAGACGCATACGATGTTGAGGAACTTATGTATAAAATAGTGAGGTTAAACAATGAATGAACATCTTATGGCCATAGCGCAGGATATTTCTACAATGAAAATACGTGGTGCCGGAAGGATAGCTGTAGCTGCAGCAGATGCACTGCGCATAACAGCGTTGGAATCTTCGGCCACAACATATGATTCTTTTGTGGGGGAGATTAAGACGGCTTCAAAGTATCTTGTTGGCATGCGCCCAACTGCAGTATCATTGCCTAATGCTGTTCGCTATGTTTTGTGGAGGGGAATCAATGAAGATATGACTTCTATTGAACCAACTCGTTTAGCCGTTATTGCGGCAGCTGAAGAGTTTATCTCAAATGCAAAAGACGCTTTGCGCTTGATAGGGGATTTTGGGGCGAAAAGACTCCTTTCTGGAGACAAGATACTTACCGTATGCAACTCAAATGCCGCAATAGAGATCATAAAGCATGCACACAGGGATGGTAAAGACCTGGAGGTTTTCGCTATGGAAACCAGACCCAGATACCAGGGGAGGATAACTGCCAAGGTCTTGGCTGAAGAAGGCATAAAAGTAAATCTTATAATCGATTCGGCTGCCAGATATTTTATGAGGGATATGGACCACTTTATAACAGGGACGGATGCCATAACAGCCAATGGCGCCGTAGTAAATAAGATCGGAACTGCAATGGCAGCTCTTGCCGCACACGAGGCCAGGGTCAGAGTGATGGTGGCAGCAGAGACTTATAAGTTTCATCCTGAAACTATAATTGGCGAGCTTGTTGAGATAGAGGAAAGGCCATATGATGAAGTTGTATCTGACGATGCAAGAGAGGATTTGGGCCCCGTATCTATTAGAAACCCGGTATTTGATATAACTCCCTCAGAATATATCGATGTCATCGTTACTGAACGAGGCATAATTCCCCCTCAAGCATCTTTTTTCTTGCTTACGGAACTGTTTGGATGGCGCCTCACAGGAAGGGATCCATGGGAATAGTTTTTTTATTATTTTATCATTGTAAGTAAAGAAAACGATTCATACTCGCCAATATGCCACTAAAATAGAGAGCAGGCTCTATTTTTGGCTTAGAACTACAAAAAATTTTTAATTGTGTACTTCATCCATTTTAGTGGAGGGGGATACAATTGAATGAAGTTATACTAAAAGCTTCAAGCAATAAGTATTGCTATCAGAATCTTTCTGAAAAATATGGGGTAAATTTTAAAATTTTGAATGTGATGCCTTCTTTTTCTAAAACTATTGGTGCCACGTTATTGTTTGAATTCTTCACTGATGATGTTGTGATTGAACAAATATTGGCAGATATAAAAAATTTTGACCATGTTTTTTTCGCAGAAGTGCAAAAAAATAATTCAGATGGTCATTTAGTTCTAGTTAAATCCACATATTCATTTCCTTGCAGTGTTTTGGCTAAATCAGGATGTTTCATAGACAAGGTAGAGTTCACACCCATGGGGATGTACATAAAGCTATTGGTGGGTACAAACTGCCCATTTCATGAAATAATACAAGAATTTGAGGACAATGGGTTTGAAGTTAATATAATTAAAAAACAGAGTGCAGATTTGAAGGATGACCTTACTCCTCGCCAAAGGAAAGTTCTTACAGCAGCATTTGAAATGGGTTTTTTTGATGTTCCAAAACGTATTACTTTAAAAGAACTGTCTGAAAGAGTGGGAGTATCGGCCTCAAGTGTCGATGAGATTATAAAGCGGGCTGAAAACAAAATACTATGCCGCTACTTCATGGTGTAAGATGATGTCTTTGTTGGCAATTCCTGTTAAGGAGGATAATGATCTTGATTCTAAGGTTAATATGCATTTTAGCAGGTCTCCTTTCTTTTTTATTTACAATACAACATCTAAATCGGGCAATATAGTGAAAAACACAGCTGCAAACAAACCCGGGCACGAAGGACCATTGGAAATACTTAATGGATTAGGCGTTACAAAAATTCTTTGTTCAGGCATAGGCTCTGGTGCTATCGACTTTGCTCAAGAACTTGGGATAACTGTCTGTTTTGGCCGTACGAAGACAGTTTCTGAACTAATTGAACGTTATAAAAATGGGGCACTGGAAAACATTTTGGATGGCAGCGCCTGTAGAGAATAGCTATAACTCGTTTTCTATTCTTTCTTTTAGGCACATCGTCTGATCTTCGATATAACTAATCATTACCTCTTTTAACTTGGTTTTTTGTATTGAGGAATAGGTGAAGTGGTAACCTCTTCTTAATCCCTTTTTCTTTCGGATGATTAGCCCTTTACTCATTAGGCTTGAGAGTGCCTTTTGTATGGTGCTTCTGTGTTTTTGTGTTTCTTCTGAGAGTTTTATCGCAGATAGCTGATTGTCAAATAAAAGAAAGAGGATATTAGTTTCAAGTTCATTAAGTGTCAAGACGCCTGAAACTAATTCATTAATATCTATCCCTTCTATTTGTATACGAGAACAGAGATTTTTATTGAGCCAATTTTTCATATTACTCATACCTTTTGATAAGTTCTATGAGTCTTTCCTTTGGCACAGCACCTATCATTTTGTCGATGGGTTTACCGTCCTTGAAGAGTATCGTCGTTGGTATGGACATGGTGTTGTACTTCATTGCAACACCCCTACTCTCGTCTACATTGAGCTTTGCAACAGTCACCCTGCCTTTCATATCTTTTGCAAATTCTGCTACGGTTGGCCCAAACATCTTGCACGGCATACACCACTCTGCCCAGAAATCAACAAGAAGCAATTTATTTTCATTCAGCAACTGGTCAAAGTTTTCATCCGTTGCAATAAGGGGGTGGTCTGGGGCCGATGTTTTCTGTGTTAGCTCTTCCATTTTTTTTCTTTTTATCTCATCTACTGTGTCCAAATAATCACCAAGCACAGGTAATTAAGAAAGTATATAAAGTTTACTGTTAGTTAATCATCAACTATGCACACATATTGGCGAAACACTTAATATGCTTTCTTAATTAATTATCAATGGGATGCTTATGATACTTAGTGGAGGAATGGTATATTCGGCAGGCAAGTTCGTTCGTGCTGACATAGAGATTACAGATGGGAAGATAACTGCAATAGATGCGGACATAAAGGGGGAGGGCATTGATATGTGCAATTACGTTATCGTTCCAGGAATACATAATACCCATATGCATGCATCCTCTGTATTAATAAGGGGGGCGCCATGTACAGGCGACCTTGACGAATGGGTGCGTTCATTACTTTGGCGCTTTGAAAAAACTCTTAGCACAAAAGAGGCATATTATGGTTCACTCTACAGCATGTGTCAGATGGCAAAGGCCGGAATAACTTATTTTGAAGATATGCATTTCCATGAACAGGAGGTCTTGCGTGCATGCACTGATGTGGGGATGCGTGCTTCTCTAAGCGAAGCTATAATGGATATGCAAGAGTGGGATATTCCTTTGGCCACAGTAAAGACTTCGATTGATCTTGCAAGGTCAGCTAAGAATTTCCCCCTAGTTTCTGTTAAGATGGGCATCGTGTCCATTCGTATGGCAAGCCCGCAATTGATAGATGAATGTGCACATGCCGTGCGAGAGAATCAAGGACTGTTTAAGGGATATCATATCCACCTCAATGAGGTTGCTCAAGATAAGATATATGCTTTACAAACATATGGAAAATCACCTGCCGCGGCATTTGATGATTTTGGAATAATTGGCCCAGGAGCGACTTTAGCGCATTGTGTGCATGTGAGTGGACAAGAGCTTGATTTGATTGCAAAGCGCGGAGCGATGATATCTCATTGCTTGGGATCGAATCTGCGACTTAGATCAGGCATCGCGCCTGTGAACGAGATGCTTGATAGAGGAATTAGTGTTAGCATGGGCATTGACTCTCCTGCAATCAATGATGGTTTTGATATAATGAGCGATGCTAGATTTGTTGGATTATTCCATGGGCTTGAACCTAGCAAAGTTGCATCGATGGTGTTTGGCACAAACGGGCTTTGCGTAGGCGACAATGCAGATATGGTAATGCTTCAAAAGAGCTCTTTTTTCCCATATAAGGGTCTGGAGGCACTTCTTGCTTTTGGCTGCAATTCCGGGGCTGTTGTGCATGTCGTAATTGACGGGAAATTTGTTGTGTGGGATAAAAAGATAACAACTGTGAATGAGGAAAAAATAGAGAAGAAGGCACTGTCCATGGCCGAGAATGTATGGTCAAGGCTTGAATTGCTTTAAGGTTTCTATAAATGGTTGTGTGGCTATTCCTTTTTCTGTAACTATGGCTGAAATATTATTTGCAGGGGTGATATCGAATGCAGGATTGTACGTATGTACTGATTCAGGAGCATTTTGTATGCCGTGCCAATAAATAATTTCATTGCCGTCACGTTCTTCTATCGGTATTTCTTCACCTAAATTACAGGAGAAATCTATAGTTGATGTTGGTGCAGCCACTATAAATGGGATGTTGTGGTGATAAGCAAGCACGGACAAGCTGTAAGTGCCAATTTTGTTGGCCACATCCCCATTTGCGGCAATTCTATCGGCCCCAACGATCACTTTTTGTATCTTTCCTTGCTTCATAAGAAATCCTGCCATGTTATCCGTGATAAGTGTTGATGGTATGTTTTCATGTAAAAGTTCCCATGCAGTTAGTCTTGACCCCTGACAGAGGGGGCGTGTCTCGTCGACATAAATATGGATTTTCTTTCCTTCGGCGTATGCAAAACGAATAATGCCAAGCGCCGTCCCATACCCGACACAAGCAAGCGCACCTGCGTTGCAGTGTGTTAGGATGCTGTCGTTTTGTTCGATTAAAGCTGCTCCGTTCTTGCCAATCATTTCATTGTTTTCAAGGTCTTTGTCTGCTATACTCTTTGCATTTTCTTTTAAGAGATGCAGCGTTTTTTCTATCGGAGCTGATATATCTAATAATTTTTCTTGTGCCACAACCCCCCACTGGAGATTAACAGCTGTTGGTCGCGCCTCGGCAATAGCTTTCGCATCTTCTCTTAAGTGCATATAAAATTGTTCACAGTTCTCTTCTTTATGTTGGATTGCGGACAAGAGAACGCCATAGGCCCCCGCCACACCAAGCGCGGGAGCGCCCCTAACACGCAGGCTTGTTATGGCCTCAATAAGGCTTTTTACTGTGACGCAGGTATGGATGACAAGTTTTGAAGGAAGTTTTGTCTGGTCTATCATCTTAACAGCGTCATCTTCAAAATATATTGTTCTTACTATTTTGCCGGTATTCACAAATCTTCATCATCCTTGTTATTTTTATTTTTTGTCCCGTAATAGTCCCATAATAAGCATTTCAAAAATAATAGCCAGCTATTTTTTCATTGAAACTACTTGATATGAAATATGTTTCTTAATACAAGTATTATGAAAAATATACTGCCAGAAACTAGTACTATTGTTGCCCCTGATGCAAATCCTAGATAGTATGATATTGTCAAACCCAATGACGTATATATTGCGCCAAAAAGGATTGATATAATCATCATCTTCTTCACACTATGACTAAATAATCTGCTTGTGGTAGCAGGTATTGTAAGTAAAGCAATAACAAGAATTACTCCAACTATTTTTATAAGTACTACAATAGTTAATGCTATAAGACAAAGCAGCAGGATGTAGAGCGCTTGTACGGGAAGCCCCATGACAGTAGAGTATTCCTCATCGAATGAGAGTGCAAGAAATTCTTTATAAAACAGTGCCACTATAATAATAATTATCCCGCTAAGTATTGCCATTATAATTAAGTCTTGATGAGAAACAGCAAGAATATTTCCAAATAGGTAGCTAAAGAGGTCAATGGCGTACTCACTGCTAAGCCCAATAAAGATTATACCAAGCGCCATTCCTGTGGCCCATAATATTCCTATTGTTGTGTCTTCCTGGAGTTTTGCTTTATGTTTTGCACCCCCTATAGCAGAGGCAGCTAGCAGCGAAAATACAATTGTGGACAGAGTGGGATTAATTCCACTATAGTAACCAAATCCTATGCCGCAAAAAGAAAAATGTGCTATTCCTCCGCTGATAAATACAAGGCGCTTGAGTACCACATAAACTCCAATCACACCACAAATAACACTAGCAAGTATGCCAGCTGCAAATGCGTTTTGCATAAATTCATATTGCAATATCTCTATCATTCGTGTTCCTCCAAAACGCGATGCGGCACACCATGTGCAATTAGGTCTATCGGGCATCCATATGCTTTTTCTATGTCCTCTCTTTTTATTTCTTTAGAGTCATGGTAATATATTTCTTGGTTTATGCATGCTACTTTTTTTACATGTTTAGAAATGGCACTTAAATCATGGGAAACTAGGATAATGGTCATGTTTTTGTTTAGTTTTTTTAACAATGAGTAAAATTCACTTTGCATATTGGCATCTATTCCAACATCCGGCTCGTCGAGAAGAAGTATTTTTGGATTGTTTATTAACGCACGTGCAATAAATATGCGCTGCTGTTCTCCGCCTGAAAGATGTCCTATCTCCTTGTCACTGTGTTTGGTCATTCCTACGACTTTTAGCGTTTGTAGAACTAGTTCATCATCTTTGCTACTGTAGCGTTTTAGAAACCCTTTTTTTCCACAAAGTCCCATGCGCACTACTTCAAATACACTGATGGGAAAATTGCTTTCATGATAGTTCTTTTGTGCTACGTATCCTATATGTTTCCTGCTTCTGTTGGGGTCTTGTCCAAGAATCTTTACACGGCCATTATGGGGTTTTATTAAACCAATCATAGTTTTTATGAGTGTTGTTTTTCCCCCCCCATTAGGCCCTATAATACCAAGAAAATCCTTATTTTTCACTTGTAAAGATATATCTTTTAAAATTATGGATTCATTGTATGACACCCATACATGTTCTAAAGATATTACATCATCATGACTTGTATCCATAATTGTATACTCACTTCCATTATTTGGTTAAACCTTCAATGAGGCTTTCAACTACACAGTTCAGGTTGTCGATATAGTTTTGGGATAATGGGTTTATGGTTAGTATTATGCCGTTTATCTCTTTAGATATGATTTCAGCGCTTTTGGGGTTGAATTGGGGTTCCACAAAAATCACGTGTATATTAAATTCCTTTGCTAGTTCTATTATGGCGATAATATCTTTCGGAGAAGGTTCTTTTCCCTCTTGTTCTATAGCTATTTGTTCAAGCCCATACTCTCTGCAAAAATATGTCCATGCAGGATGGAACACAATGAATTTATTGTTGGTTAAATCTTCAAGTTTTGCACGCATATTTTGGTCAAGCAACCATAATTCCCCTATATACGCTTCTTTGTTCAAAGCATAGTAATTCTCGTTTTCTGGATCTATTTTTACCATGGCATCATATATTTGAGCAACACCTTTAATGGCAATCTTAGGAGAAAGCCATACATGGGGGTCGTATCCATCATTTATGGGAATTAGATCAGCCCCTTCTGAAATATCAACAATAACTATATCTTTATTTGTTGTGAGGAACTTCTCTGCCCATTTCTCGAGACCTACTCCATTTTTTATCCAAAGTTTAGCATTGTTTATCTCAATGAGTTGATTTGGAGTTGGTTCATAAGTGTGAGGTTCTGATCCTTCTGGGACCAGAATGCTAATATTTACGTTTTCCCCTCCAACACGCTCTACCCACTCAAAATATGGGGCAATGCTTACCACCACGTTTATGGCGCTTTCATTTTCTTGGGTAGCATTGGAGATGCATCCAGAAAGTAGTGGCACAAGTATTACAATTATTAATAAGAATCTCTGTGATCGTTTCATCTTATCACTTTAATAACTATTTCCCAAATTATATTATTATATGGCATAGTTTAAATATATTATTATTAATAATTATAAGAATATTTATAAATTGTTATTAACATCTTATTATAATGGCAATTATTAGTGTTTCGTTAAATGATAAGATCTTACAAGATATAGACTTATTACAAAGAGAGATGGGGTTTTCAGGCCGCTCTGAGATTTTTAGGGCAGGGGCACGCCTACTAATTGAGGACTACAAGAGTAAAAAAGAGCTTAAGGGCATGATAAGTTCTGTCCTTATTCTACTTCATGACAAACACATTGAAGATATGATAATTGAGGTCAAGCATAATTTTGAGGATATCATAGACACCCAAATACATAATCATACTGTAGAAGACAAGTGTCTTGATATATTCATTCTAAAAGGCGACGCATCGCGTATAAAAGATCTAACTACTATCTTTCAAAGTCAGGGGCATATGGATTACATTAAACTAGTTGTTCCATAATGGCATTTGGACACAAAATAAATCCTTGTGAGTAGAGATGCGTTTCTAGCAGTTCGGGCGATGATAGTTCAAATAGATGCCCTTTGCAGGAACAGTCGCTAGCGCCAAGACCTTTAACAACTGTAGATAATGTTGATACGCTTTTTGCAGTGGCGCATTCATTGCGCATTTCACCTTTTTTTATATATATTCTTTCAATAGTACTACGTTCTAGCAGATAATCAATATGCCAATGATTCCGTTTTTTTTCGCGCATGTGGTGGCGCAATCTTTGTTCAAGCCCCCCCATTGCCGAACCAACATAAGCATACCATCCTGCTTTGAAAGTATAAATTCCCTGTTTCCCTACAGACAACCTTTCTTTTGATGGGACTTTTATTAGGAGCACGTAGGTCCCTTTGATAACAGGTCTGTTCATTTTTCCACCAAATAAGAGAGGATTTTCATTTCATATTCAATTATATACTCCGTCGCTATTTTTGCATATTCTTGTTTCATGGCCTTAAACACATTATCTTTTATTAGTCTCTCTGCTACATCACCATATTGTTGCGGGCTGACTATAACAAGGACATCTTCATAGTGTTTCACTCCAGAGCGTATTAGGGATACCCCCCCTATATCCATGTTTTTTAATGGATTTTTATCTTCACGCTCAATTGGCATAAGATTAACAACAACCATGCTTATTTTTCCTTCAGATATTTCGGCATGCAAGGCCGGGTGCAGTGTTTTTATCTTTCCATCGAGTAATTCTTCAAAACCAGTAATAGAAGATGTACATTTGGCTGCTACACCATTTTCTTGTAGGTATCGATGCGTTCCTGGTGTTGCAATTATCTTTGCTCCTGATGCAACAAGTTTTTCTCCAAACGATTTTAAGCCTTCTTTCTCATACACACTGATTAGTACTTTCATATCTTTCTTTCCTTAATCTATTATTATAATAAATATACTGCTTCACAAAGCTTATTAAGGTAACTTTTGTATTGGCCATATATGGATTTCTTTGAGCTTACTAAACAATGCACAAAAAATGTCATGAATCATAAGAATGAGGAATTCCACATAGTCTCGCATATGGATGCAGACGGTATTTCTAGTTGTGCAATACTTTCCAAGGCGTTCGAGCGCGCAGGTATCGAACATACATTCTCATGCGTGAAACTTAATGAACTAAGTAAGATTCCTCCTTCGGAAAATATGGTTTTTTGTGACTTGGGAAGTGGACAGCAACAAGAAATCAAGCAGTTGTTTAGTGGTTCAAATATTACAATAATCGATCACCATCAGTTTGAATGTTCGCTCTTCCCTTGCCATTTCAACCCATTCCTAGTTGGAATAAATGGAGGAACTGAAGTATCCGGGAGTGGAATGTCATACTTTTTCTCCAAGGCACTTGACCCTAAAAATGTGGATCTTTCCCAAATTGCAATCGTCGGGGCTATAGGCGATATGCAGGCATTATGGGGGCGTCTTGAGGGTCTTAACAGAAGCATACTTGATGACGGAATTAAAGCAGGGGTTGTGACAGCTTCACCTGATCTATTATTATATGGCCGTTATACCCGCCCTATATTCAAATCGTTGCAATACTTCTCGGACCCACCTATCCCTGGTGTTTCAGGCAGTGAATCAAATGCCGTAGCTCTTTTAGGAAATTTGGATATTGATATAAAGGAGGAAGATTGGAGAACACTATCAGATCTTTCTTTCGAAGAAAAACAAAGATTAGGAACTGAACTGATTCGAAGAATATTAAGTGAACTTCCTAAAGAGTTTGTGCATCTTGCCCCAAAATTGGTGTTCGGAGAAGCATACTCTTTCGAATGTGAGGATAGATATTCTCCTCTTCGCGACGCTTCAGAGTTCTCAACATGTCTCAATGCTACAGGAAGGAATAATCATCCTGAGATAGGTGTCGAGGTAGCTAAAGGGAATCGAGGCATATATTTTGATAAACTTAAGATACTGCTCAAGCGCCATCGGCGTAAACTTGCCCAAAGCATTAGTCTAATAGATTCTAGGGGTATATCGCATCTTGATAATATCCAATATTTCGATGGCACAGGCATAACAGACGCACTTGTTGGAACAGTGGCAGGAATGATGTTGGGGTCAGAGGAATGCAATCCATTCATGCCTCTAATTGGATATACCCCAATTGACGATTCCACAATAAAAGTATCTGTGCGTTGTTCGAAACTTTTGGTGCACAGGAATCTTAATATGGGCACGATCTTGCGCGATGTTGCTGCTAACTATGGCGGCGTTGGCGGAGGGCATGCATTTGCTTGTGGAGCCTATATTCCATTTGAACATATAACGGCGTTCTTACATGACATTTCACTGGCAGTAGGAGCATCTATTACTTAAAAAGAATGTATAATGGTATCATTTAGCCGTTTTAGTATTTTTTATCTTTCTGAAATTAAAAAATACATATATTAAGAGTTGCAAACACGCTTTATTTAATCATACTAAAAACTCCTTACCGAAAAGTTTAAAAAGAGACTTGATAAGTCAAATTCCGGTACGGCGGTCATAGCAAGAGGGCTACACCTGGTCTCGTTCCGATCCCAGAAGTAAAGTCTCTTTGCGATTCGGGTTGTACTGCCTTCGGTGGGAACCCCGAGACGCTGCCGGCTCCTTGTTGAGAACTGCCCGGGTAGTGTAGTCCGGCCTATCATACAGGACTGTCACTCCTGTGACTCGGGTCCGAATCCCGGCCCGGGCGCCAACAAAATAGGAATAAGGTGATGGTATAGATAGTGGAGAACTTGGAGTTCATGTTTTTTAAGGATTTTTTAAAAAATGGAATGTTTTTCGTTAGTCTCCGTAGCGTCATACTAGTGTGTATACCATGTAAATGGGCCTGTAGCTCAGTCTGGAAGAGCACCTGGCTTTTAACCAGGTGGTCGCGGGTTCAAACCCCGTCAGGCCCGCTTCTCTGTTTATTAATAATTAGCGCGTTGATGAAGGATAGGATGTTTTATGGATAAAGTGAATATTTTGGAGCATAAATTAGTGTCTAAGCATATTATTTTAAGTATTGAGGAAGAGGAATCTTTTTTAAAGAAGTATAATATATCAAGAAACAATTTACCATTGATTAAAACTAGTGACCCTGTGATAAAAGCGCTTGAAGAACAGGAAAACATTTTGTTGAAAGGAAGAATTATCAAGATTATTAGACCTAATTCGCCTGCGGGTGAAGGTATCTATTACAGATATGTTGTTGAGTAGAGGTAGATATGATGGATGGATGGCCAGTTATTAATTCATTTTTTGAAGAAAAGGGATTTGTGGGACAGCATTTGGACTCTTACAATGATTTTATATCTCGTGGTGTACAGGAAATAATTGATGAGATTGGAATCATAGAAACTGATTTCGAAGAATTCAATGTAAAATTTGGAAAAATTAGATATGGACATCCTGTAACAAAAGAGGCGGATGGATCCAAACGCCAATTATATCCTTCTGAATGTAGATTACGTGGATTATCTTATTCTATTCCAATTTTCTTGGAAATGTGTGCCCAGGCACCTGATGGCGAAGTGGGCGAACCTGTTGAAGTGTTTATTGGCGATATCCCTGTTATGCTGAAATCTGTTTCATGTATATTACATAACAAGGACGATGACGATCTCATTGCAACGGGCGAGGATCCAAACGACCCAGGAGGATATTTCATTGTTAATGGCACGGAGAAGGTAATAGTTGCCATTGAGGATCTTGCCCCCAACAGAATACTTGTTGAGAAGGACGAACGGACCGATTCATGCATTGCAAAAGTGTTTTCTACAAGACAAGGTTTTCGATCATTGATAAAAATGGAGCGTAAACGCGATGGACTTCTTGAGATGTCTTTCCCGTCAGTTCCAGGAAAAATACCTTTTGTTGTGCTCATGAAGTCTTTGGGCGTTGTTTCAGATCAGCAGGTCGTCATGTCCGTTTCAGGAGACCCAGAGGTACAAAAAGAACTCCTTGATAACATACAAAATTCAATGGACATTGTTACTGAAGAGGATGCGCTTGATGTAATTGGGAAAAAAGTAGCAATAGGCCAGCTAAAAGAATATCGCCTAAAGCGTGCTGAAGACTCTATAGATCGTTACCTTTTGCCACATATTGGGACTGATAAAGAGGATAGGCTAAGAAAGGCGTATTACCTTGGAATTATGGCTGAGCGCGTTATAGAACTAGCGCTTGGAAGAAGAGGTTCAGATGACAAGGACCATTACACAAATAAGCGATGGAAACTTGCAGGAGAGCTTCTTAAAAATTTATTTAGGCTTTCATTTATTCAATTGACCAGGGATGTTAAATACCAACTGGAGAGAACATATGCTCGTGGACGTTACGACTCAACTAAACAAAATGATTTTATTCGTAAATCAGTGCGATCCGATGTATTGACAGAGCGTGTTAGACATGCAATCGCTACGGGTAGTTGGCCTGGTGGCAGAACCGGTGTTTCGCAATTGATGGATTCTGTAAATTATATGTCTCGTTTGTCTCATCTTCGTAGGGTAGTATCTCCTCTGTCACGAAGCCAGTCACATTTTGAGGCACGTGATTTACATCCGACACACTGGGGCCGTATATGTCCAAATGAGACACCAGAAGGCCCAAATTGTGGACTTGTGAAAAACATGGCGCTCATGAGCGCAGTGTCAGTGTCTGCTAACGAGGCAGAGATTGAGGAGTATTTAAAGACAGTTGGAATTAGTGATCTTGAAAAACGCACTGACTCAAAGGATATGGCATATGTATACCTTAATGGAAATCTTATAGGATGCCATGAAGCAGGGGATGAACTTGTTAAAAAGATGCGAGAGGATAGAAGAAGGGGATATATATCTAGACAAGTGAACATGGCGTTTTATCCATCTACTAAAGAAATGCATATCAACTGCGATGGTGGAAGGGCACGCCGTCCTCTTATAATCGTAAAAAATGGGGCCCCTTTACTAAATAATAACATCATAACTCAGATAAAGGAACGCGATATTTCATGGAATGATCTTTTGGACCAAGGAATAATAGAGTTTCTGGATGCAGAGGAAGAGGAGAACGCACTTGTTGCAAATACAGAAGAAGAAGTCACTTCAGAGCACACACATTTGGAGATATACCTGGGTTCCATTCTTGGAATCGCAACAAGCATAGTTCCATTCCCAGAACATAACGCATCACCCAGGAATTCATATGGTGCAGGTATGGCAAAACAAGCACTTGGTTTTGCTAAAGCTAACTTCCGTTGGGGCGTTGAGACGCGTGAGCACTTGATGCACTACCCTGAGGTCCCAGTTGTTAATACAAACGTTTTGGATGCAGTTAAATTTGGCAGGCGGCCTGCTGGCCAAAATTTCGTTGTAGCTATACTTTCATATTATGGCTATAATATTGAGGATGCTTTGATTATAAATAAAGGATCCATACAACGCGGATTAGGGCGCACAACATTCTTTAGGACCTATTCTACAGAGGAGCGACGCTACCCTGGAGGCCAGGTAGACAAATTTGAAATCCCCGATCAGGCCATTCGTGGTTTTAGAGGGAATGAGGCATATGAATTTTTAGATGAAGATGGGATTATTCGTTTGGAATCACAGGTCGCAGGCGGAAATGTTATTATAGGGAGAACTAGCCCGCCTCGTTTCCTTCAAGAACTTGATGAGTTTGGCATAGATATCGCAGGACGTGGTGAGACATCCATTGCAGTTCGCCCAGGAGAATCAGGTATAATAGACATGGTGCTAGTCTCTGAGACCCAGGATGGGAATAAATTATCCAAAATTAAGATGCGCAACCAGCGTATACCAGAACTTGGCGATAAATTCGCCTCACGCCACGGTCAAAAAGGCGTCATTGGATATGTAATGCCTCATGAGGACATGCCTTTCACAGAATCAGGAATAGTGCCAGATTTAATTATCAATCCTCATGCAATACCTTCACGTAAAACAGTAGGACAGCTGCTTGAGATGATAGGGGGAAAAGTCGGATCGCTGGAGGGCAGAAATGTTAATGCCACAGCTTTCGATAATGAAAGTGAAGAGGATTTACGAAGAAAGCTTACCGAGGACGGATTCAAGCACTCCGGAAGGGAGATCCTATACAATGGAATTACTGGTGAAATAATGGCTGCAGATATTTTTATTGGAGTTGCTTATTATCAGAAACTACATCACATGGTTGCTGATAAGATGCATGCCCGTTCTCGTGGACCCCGCCAAATGCTAACTCGACAACCTACAGAAGGAAAAGCACGAGAAGGTGGTCTTAGGTTTGGTGAAATGGAACGCGACTGCTTGGTTGGGCATGGTGCAGCGATGTTGCTGCAAGAGCGTTTGCTTGAGTCATCAGATAAATACAATGTGTTAATATGTGGAAAATGTGGGAATCTTGCCATATACGACAAAATGCGCAGTAAAAAACAATGTCTGCTATGTGATGAGGATATAGACATACATGTTGTGGAAGTGTCATATGCATTTAAATTATTGATGCAAGAGTTGGAGTCCATGCTTATTCAACCCAAATTGAAATTGGAGGACAGGGCGTGATATCATGAATGAAGAAGAGATATTGATTTTTGGACCTCCAAAGAAGATAAAGGAGATATCTTTTGGTGTATTGTCGCCAGATAATATTCGTAAAATATCTGTTAAGAATATCGTACAGGCAGACACTTATGACGATGAAGGTTATCCAATAAATGGCGGACTTATGGATCCAAAGTTGGGTGTCATAGATCCTGGTTTAAAATGTCATACATGTAACTCAAAATTTGGTGAGTGCCAGGGACATTTTGGTCATATTGAGCTTGCGCGCCCTGTTGTGCACGTAGGATACGCTAAAGAGGTATATGATATTCTAAGATCTACTTGCAGGGAGTGTTCAAGAGTACTGGTGCCTGAAGAAAGAATTCTTTACTATGAGGAAAAGCTCAAGGAAGATGGAGTACGTACAGGAATGCGTCAGACCATCATAAGTGAGCTCATAAACGAATCCGCAAAAAAGAAGGGAGTACTAAAAGATAACAAGTGTCCACATTGTGGCACGGAACAGATAAAAATTAAGTTTGAGAAGCCTACGTCCTACAAGGAAGGTGACAAGAAGCTTACACCAGCTGATGTCCGTGAGCGTATGGAAAATATATCTGATAGGGAAACCGCTCTACTAGGTTGGAATCCAAACGCCTCTAGACCAGAGTGGGCCATTCTTACAGTTTTGCCTGTTTCGCCTGTTACTGTTCGCCCTTCCATAACATTAGAATCAGGTATCCGTTCGGAAGACGATCTTACACATAAACTTGTGGATATTATTCGTATTAATCAGAGGTTAAGGGAAAACCTGGATGCAGGAGCGCCGCAATTGATAGTTGAAGACCTATGGGAGCTTTTGCAATATCATGTTACGACGTATTTTGACAATGAGGTTTCCGGCGTCCCGCCTGCAAGGCATCGTTCAGGTAGGGTCCTAAAGACCCTTACACAGCGTTTGAAAGGCAAAGAAGGAAGATTCAGAAACAACCTATCTGGAAAACGTGTGGATTTTTCAGCACGTACTGTAATATCGCCGGACCCGAATATATCTATCAACGAAGTCGGAGTTCCAAAATTTATAGCTATGGAACTCACAATCCCAGAAAGGGTAACTGGGAAAAATATTGAACGATTGCGCAAGCTTGTCGTATCTGGGTCTGATACGTACCCCGGGGCCAACTATATTATAAGGTATGATGGGATGAGAAAACGCGTCACTGACATTACACGCGATATTCTTGCTGAGGAGATTGAAGTTGGCTACATTGTTGAACGACATCTTCTAGATGGGGACATTGTCCTATTTAATAGGCAACCCTCTTTGCATAGATTATCTATTATGGCACACGAAGTACGTGTTATGCCATATAGGACATTCAGACTGAATTTATGTGTTTGTCCGCCATACAATGCAGACTTCGATGGAGATGAGATGAATATGCATGTTCCTCAAACAGAAGAAGCACAGGCTGAAGCGCGTATTCTTATGCGTGTTCAGGAGCAAATCATCTCACCACGTTATGGTGAGCCTGTTATTGGAGGAAGTCAAGATTACCTGTCTGGCGCATATCTACTTACTAAGAAGACCACGAAGTTTGCACGTGAACAGGTGGATCAAATGTTGTACGTCTCTAGCATAAATACAGATTTGCCAGAGCCTATCATTATCGAGGATGGAGTTCCTTACTGGACGGGCAAGCAGCTTTTCTCATTGCTATTGCCCCCTGACCTAAACATAGCATATAAATCAAAGGTTTGCAAGAAATGTGATGTTTGTGAAGGCAAAAAATGCAGACATGATTGCTATGTTTTGATAGAAAACGGTAAACTTATATCCGGCGTCATAGATGGTTCCACTTTTAAGGCACGTTCGACCTGTAAATTGTTAGATAAGCTTGTTAAAGATTATGACACAGACGTAGGAAGAAAATTCCTTGATTCCGTGACATGCCTTGTTCTATGGAGCAATGGCATACTTGGTTTCTCTACTGGAATAGATGACGAAGATATACCAAAGGAAGGCCTGGATGTTATTAACAAGGTATTAAATGAAGGGAAAGAAAAAGTGGACAAGCTTATTGGGTCATACAATGAAGGTTACCTTGAACCACTTCCTGGGCGTAGTGTGGAAGAAACATTAGAGTCAAAAATAATGCAAGCACTTGCCGAGGCGCGTGACAAAGCCGGTAGCATTGCAGAGCGTTATCTTGGAATGAACAGGGGAGCTGTTGTGATGGCAAAGACCGGAGCAAAAGGAAATATGCTTGATATAACGCAGATGAGTGCTTCTTTAGGACAAATGTCTGTTAGAGGAAACAGATTACATCGCGGGTACATGAAACGTTCGCTTTCATCTTTCATACAAGATGACGTAAATGCAGATGCGCGTGGATTCGTTTCTTCATCATATAAGAAAGGGCTTAATCCAAAAGAATTTTTCTTTCACGCAATGGGTGGCCGCGAGGGTCTTGTAGATACTGCTGTACGTACTGCACAAAGTGGGTATATGCAACGCAGACTAATGAACGCACTTCAGGATATGAGTGTTAGTTATAATGGCACTGTTTGCACAAATGATGGTGTCGTAGCACAGTTCATATATGGTGAAGACGGGATAGACCCTGCAAAGTCAACTTACGGAAAAGCAGTTGATATTGATTGGATTATTCATAAGAATCTTTATCAGAACAAGGAGGCTGAATAATATGGCATCTGATGAATTTATCTTAGAGCGTTTAGATGCCATATTACACTATAAAGTGTCTGATGCTATAATGGATGAATCAAAGAAAAAACTCATTGATTACAATGCCAATGTGCATGAGTTCACTGAAGCAGAGGTTGAGATTATTGCCAATGATATTGTTTTAGAGTACGACAAGGCTCGCGTAGATCCTGGTGAACCAGTTGGAACCGTTTCTGCTCAAAGTCTTGGCGAACCTGGCACTCAAATGACACTCAACACATTTCATTATGCAGGTGTGGCAGAGATCAACGTAACTCTTGGTCTACCACGTATAATTGAGATAGTCGATGTGCGAAAGGATCCTTCAACACCAGTAATGACAATTGCCCTTGATGAAGAAAACAAATACTCTCGCGACAATGCGATAATGGTGGCAAGACGCATAGAGGGAACCACAGTAGAAAATGTTGCACGCCAGACTGCGCTTGATGTCATCAACACAGAATTCCATGTATATCTAGACTCGGAGCGCATAGAGGATGCAGGGCTTGTTATGGAGGACATAATAAAAAAGTTAAAGAAAGTAAAAGCCATAGAACGCATCCGCTATGATGAAGACGAGAATACAATCATCATGTCTCTAGGAGATATAAGCCTCTTTAAGCTTAGACGATTCTCTCAAAAGATAAAAATATTACCTCTAAAGGGGATAAAAGGCATAGAACGTGCAATGATCAAGAAAGAAGGCGATGAATATTTTGTATACACAGAGGGATCAAACTTTGCAGATGTTTTGGAAATTCCTGGCGTTGATTATAAACTAGCTATGACAAACAATATATATGAGATCTACGAGGTACTGGGAATTGAAGCAGCGCGAAATTCTATAATAGAGGAAATACAAAATGTACTTGATGAGCAGGGCCTTGAGGTCGACAGGCGACATATCATGTTGCTTGCTGATGCAATGTGCCTTGAAGGAGATATCCAGCAGATAGGCAGACACGGTATCACAGGCGAGAAGGCGAGCGTTTTGGCTAGAGCATCTTTTGAGGTTACCACTGGACACCTCTTAGAGGCTGCAAGGGAAGGAGAGAAGGATAGGCTCACTGGAGTGACCGAAAATGTTATTGTTGGTCAACCTATACCATTGGGCACTGGCACTGTAGATTTGGTAATGAAAGTAATTGATGAAGATAATAAGGAGGCATGATAGTATGGATATAGCAAGAGAGATTAGAAAAGCTATTGACACCGGAAAAGTAGTTCTTGGCACTGACAGGTCTATAAAGGCGTTAAAAGCAGGTGATTCCAAACTCATAATTTATGCTGCAAACACAAAGAAGGAAGCAAAAGAAGATTTGCAACATTATGCAAAAATTTCCAACGTACCGATATTAGAATACAAAGGAACCGGCGTGGATATTGGTATGGTCTGTGGTAAACCTTTCATAGTGTCTATGCTATCCATAAACTCCCCCGGAGAATCTATTATTTTATCGGCGGAGGGAGAATGATGGGAGTAAAATTGGGCCCAGATGAAATACGATATATTAGTTTGTTTGAAAGCATCACTGGAGCAAATATAAAGGATTGTATTGTCGAAGATAAAGAGGACAATGTGGTCTTTGTGGTCAAGGAAGGCGAAGTTGG
>JAUVXU010000046.1 GCA_030603445.1 Methanomicrobia archaeon
GTTGGCCTTTCAGAACTTGGGGATGGGTGGGCAATGATGATGAGGAGGCAAAAAAAATGGCTCCTGTCTTAAATAAATATTATGAAGATCATTATGGCGCTGAATACCTTGGATATCCTACAGTCGGTTTACGCGCAGTTCTTATTAATAAAACCGTCGATGATCCTCGACAAGTAATGCCTTATGAAGATATCTTAGAATTAGTTGATAAAGCGAAATATTGTACTAAAACTGCTTGCTCTTGTAAACATTCTCACAATCACGACGAAAAATATGATAAATGCAAAAATGATTTACATGTTTGCTTGCATTTTGATAGATTAGGGGAATATATCTTTCAGAATGATTTAGGCACAGAAATTACCAAGGAAGAAACACTAGAAATACTAAAAAAATCCGCTGATGCGGGGATGGTTCATGGCGTTTCAAATTCAAAAGAAGGAATCGACACAATCTGCAATTGTTGCAAGTGTTGTTGCATGTACTTGAATGGTCTAATTAAGATGGAAGGAGCTCCAAAAGGACATATACCATCAAACTATATAAGAGATATAAATGAAGAGAAGTGCGTTGGGTGTGGTGTATGCGCAAAAATATGTCCCATGGATGTAATTGAAGTTGCTGATAAAAACGTTTCTTTTACTCCAGAGAAATGTATAGGATGTGGTGTATGTGTTCATAAATGTCCACAACAAGCCCTATATTTAGTGCATCGTGATAAAGATCAAGACTATCCGGCAAACCCGAGAGAATTTGCGGCTCGAATGCTTACTGAGAGAGGTCATAACCCAATGAAAAGTATGATAAAAAATAATTGGCGTTAAAACCAAAAACTAATAAATTTTTGACTAAGGGATTAAATGAGATGAATAAGATTTTTGATAATTTTTAGATAATAAAAATTTAAAAATTTTATTGAAGTGTAATACTATGAACACGCCGAATGGAATAATATAATAGACACTATGAATATTCAATATATATAATGACCGTAACTAAACAAACCTCGTTAGAAGACCAAATTAAAAAGCTCGCTTTAGAT
>JAUVXU010000044.1 GCA_030603445.1 Methanomicrobia archaeon
AAAATTGAAAGGTAAACTCGAGATGCCAACGAATGATGCAGAATGCAGGGCGTTATTAAGGGATATTTGTGGAAGAACAGGAGAGCAGATTGATGCGATTTTTCGATTTGCGAAATTGGTCAAGGAGTTGAAATGAAAGAGACGCAAATTCTGAAATTCAAGATGAAGATACTTGAAAAGCAAATAGGGGTCCTGTGGAAACACATTAAGAAATTAGAGGAATTGAAGGAGAGCTGAAAAAATGGAATGTAGTATATGTGGAAAAGAAACAAATACTGTAATTTCAGGGGATATATGCTCTGAATGTTGGGACAAAGGAGCCTCACAAAAATGACTAATCAATTCATATTTGCTTTAATTTTCTGTGGCTTTATCACAACATTTGTAATATGGTTTTGGTCGTTGTATCTAAAAGAGGGGGTGAAAAAATAATGGATTCTAATGAGGCGACTGTAATAATTGTTCGATGCATATTCAGACTCGCTGGATTATTGGCCGTATGTTTTACTGCAGCACACATAGCAAGTTTGATATGGTGAAAAAATGAAGGGAAATATAGAAGATCTCTTGATAGAAGGGGGCATCCCCGAAGCGTATGTCCCTATTGGGCTTATTGCATTGAGAAATGCATTAGAAAGGTGTGTTATATATGGAAAAAGAAATTAAAGAAATAGAGAAGCTGTGGGATATTCAGAGAGAACTCAAAGATAAACACGGTGTTAAAATCGAGTATCATGGTCTTAAAGATTTAAATGATGATGGCTATCCTTATTTTGTTCAATGGGGCCATAAATCACCTATAGTGACAATTGGGGATGGCCATGACATCAAATTCTTGAAATTGCCTTTGGAAATTGCTTTTGCTATTGAAAAGATGCTTGGAAATGTCGAGACATGGGATTATTACTTGATTACAATCTACGAGGAGCGTTTGATATAAAAATAGATAGGGACGAACAATGGTTGATTATGATGAACAGATCAATGTTGCAAAGGCCATGATGAAATGGGGTGGCAGCTTTGCCCGTTATCTTGGTGAAGCGTTGATGCGTGCCGATCACATAAATGCTCAAAGGATCCAC
>JAUVXU010000002.1 GCA_030603445.1 Methanomicrobia archaeon
GATTTCCATTCCTCCCCATTAGGTACTTCTAACACATTGGATGTCCCCGATGCAGCCCTCTTCTTTCTCATAAAATCTCTGTTATCTTGGGATTGTATCGCTCTCCTCAAGTATGCCATCAGGAAGTCCCTAGGCCTCTTCCCTGATGAAGGGGGGAATCTTGTCCATGATTGGAAATTCTCATCACCCCAATTTATTTCCTGTTCCAGCATACCGAGCTGGACTTCTTGTAGCAGGGATAATTCCTCTTCTTCCGTATCCATCTCCTGTGGGTCCTCACCACGAAAAATCTTTTCTATATGCTCGGGATGTTGATAACCATAGAAAGATTCTACAAGGTCGACATGTTTCAATGGTATCTCGTCACGTTCATCCACATGATATATCTTGAAATCGAAGAGTCCCGCCTTTCTTCGCATATCATTTTTTTTCCTTTTCCAAGATGCGTAGGCCCCCTTGGCCATAAGCCCAGAATACTTTAATTGTATTTTCAATATGAATCCTGGTATCTCATTTATCTCAACGATGCTGTTTCTATGGGCCACCAATATTAACTCAGCAATCTCTATCGGCCTCAACTTTTCATCTCCCGTCGATATCCGGAAATGGCCGTGTATAATGATTTTTCCTTGTTTGTTTTTTATTTTTGGAATCAACTATGTATTGTCCCAACCATTCAATTAACTGCATGTTCGTTGCAGGGCATATACCGCGTGTCCTTGAGAATTCCTGCATTATCGAGTATAATCTATAAAAATCCGTCGTTTCCCTGGAATCTCGATTATCAATCACCTGATTGACGAACGAACATGTTTGGTATGGGACCCGGATACAAGATAACATATTGTTGATTCGTCCCACTTTGTAATCATATTTGCCTGTGAAAGTGGGCCTGTCATTCTCGGAGTGATACTTTACATCCTCATTCCACCCCAAAATATCTAAGTAATTTAAGAATCCATAAAGACCAAAGGGAAGAATGTCCCCTATACGTTCTTCCAAATTCATCAATGATTCATATACCCTGCCTGAAGGTCTGTATCTTATCTTTCCATCGACAGATGTATGGTCCAAGAAAAAAGTATTCCTGTAGATAAACACTAAAAGCATCTTAAAATCCTCAAAGTCGCGCATCGCCACAGCTGAGATGCGTTCCCACAAGTCTTGGAAGTTATAGTTCGTGGATTCCCCGACCTTGGGGGTCATGTCATGGATGTTAGGATTTTTCCTAGCAGTCTCCTTTCCTGGTTTTAGGAAGAACACCTCCATTCCGTTTGGCAACAAATCCACGATATGTTTAAGGGGTTCTTCTAGCGTCCCCATCTCCCATTCAAGTGCTTCAGATATCCTCAATTCCCTCATCTTGGTCAAGGCCTTATTGGTAATCCCTGATCTTACCAAAATTGTTTGGGGAAGGATATTTTGTATCATTATCACATATACTATAAACATGTTGAAAATAGATTATTACCCAAAAAGTACCAAAAAGTCATCAATTGATCATCAAATGGTAACAATGTTTTTTATGTAGCCATAGAATTCTAAATCAATGTGGGCTCTTGTTTCCTATGCCAACACTAAAATAAGGAGTATGTGTCTATTTCAATTAGAAAAAGGACCGAAAACTCCTTCTTCAATAGCCTTGTATGAAAATATCCATCTATCCCACGTTAGCAGAGCTCTCAGCGAATTATCTAGCAAGGGTCTTGTCACTTGTCTTACTCCCGAACAGCAGAAAAACCGGATATATGATATAACTGCCAGTGGCAAGGAAGTACTAACTAAGATTAGGAAGATTACTGGAAACGAAGGATAAACATCCTCCCAATGCCATCTGACGATTACTTACACAATATCAACTTTATAAGAAAATCTAATAATCATTTTATTCGAGTAATAGTGTGTATATATGTGGATTATTAAGAATATATAATGTGTGCACTAATTATTTGTAATATTTTATTCTTTTCTCTTTTTTCAAAACATATAAATATTTTATATATAATTATTATAATATTAGTTTTAAACTTATATATTATGATAAAAAGATTTATATATAATAAACATATTATAATAACATATGAAAAAAATATTCATAAAAGAGAAACAAACGAACATAATTTTGTCACTTGGAATCAAATCCCCCCAAAACATCCTCGATATATGCAAAAAGACCGACATCATCTACGCATACACGCTAAATATCCTCAAAGATCTTGAAGAAGAAGACATTGTTTACTCAGAAAAATCTGGAAGAGAACGTTATTACCGCCTAACAGACCCAGGAAAACAGATATATCAATATTTATCTGAATTCATAAAGAATATGGACTCTTTAGAATACGGAGAAGCAAAAATGTCATTAGAAGAAAAGAAAATACAAGAATATCGTGACAAAATTGATAATTTAAAGGAAGAGCTCAAAAAAGAAAAGCTCTCAGGCGCCCACACGTCACAAAAACTTGATGTATTACTTGAGCAGTTGGGAAAGATCGAAGCGCAGCTATAGTAAATATCATGAATTTAACCCAAATAACCCGCCTTATTTGATAAAATAGGGCAAAGTTTAGCTAAAAAATGCGAAAATTATATATAACGTCGTATAATATACATTATACGACGCAAAAAAAGGTGATATGATGCTCGAAGAATTCGAAATGGAGCTTAATTTAAGAGGATATAGCCCCAAAACTACAGAAAATTATCTAAATACTTTAAAAAATTTAGAGAAATATTCAAAAAGATCATTAAAAAAACTAAAAACTGACGACATTAAAGCTTATCTTTTCTATCTACAACGCGAAAAAGGAAACAATCTTAAATCAATTCATCGCCATTTAAACGCAATTAAGACATTTTACAGGACAAATGAACTAAATAATGCAGAAAATATAAAATTACCAAAATTAACAAAAGATTTTCCAATTTATTTAAAAATAGGGGAAATAAAGAAGCTTATTTCTTCAGCTGATAATACTCGGGACAAAACAATAATACAACTATTATATGCATCTGGGTTACGCGTTAGTGAATTAGCTGCTTTAAACATAGATTCGATTGATGAAAATACCGTGAAAGTGGTAAGGGGCAAAGGAGGAAAAGACAGAATCACCTACATTGATCCAAGTACAATGAAGCTAATTAAAGAATATATTACAACAAGAAACGATAAAGAAAACGCATTATTTATAAATAAATACCAAAAAAGAATATCTGTAAGGTCTATTGAACGAATAATTCAAAAATATGCTATTAAAACGGATATAAACAAAAAAATTACCCCGCACACACTGCGCCATTCTTTTGCAACGCATTTACTACAAAATAAAGCAAATATAGTTGTCATAAAAGATCTACTAGGCCATTCTAATCTCTCCACAACTCAGATATATACAAACTTAACAGATGAATATAGAGAAGATATATATAATAAATCATATCCTTTAAAAAATATAAATTTATAACATTTATAATAAATATATTCTTTTAATATATTAAATATTATTCTAAAATATAAAATAATTATATATAATAAAGTTATATAAAATTCATATCAAATAAAACATTACAAATAATTAATGCACAAAATAATAAAAGAAAAAAATCTAAATTAAAAAAATAATTAGTAAAAATGTTTTTAAATAGCTATTATAAAAATATATAGTTGTATATTATGATTAAAACATATAAACTAATCCATATTGAAGACGATTTCGATTATTCTGAGATATTTCAAATGCAAATGCAAAGAATCGCCTCTAAAAGACACGACATAAAACTAGAGTTTGATGTTGCTTCTTCAGTTAAGGGTGCTCTTCAAAAGATTGATAAAAACAGCTACGACTGCATAGTTTGTGATCACCAGATTATTGGGGGAAATGGAATTGATATTCTTACAAAAATAAAAACTAGAAATATCTCCACCCCATTTATATTTTTAACAGGACAGGGTGATGAGCAAGTCGCCCGGGAAGCATTTGTGCACGGGGCAAACGACTACTTCACAAAGGATATGGAACTTGTTGGGTATGACAGGATATATAACTCCATAAAAAGTAACATAGAGCATTTCAAAATACAAAAACAAAGAAAAGAATTTGAAGATAAACTAATGGAAAGCGAAAAGAACTTCGGAGAATGGGCAGACCTATTGCCTATAAGTATCTATGAAGTAGACAACACAGGCACTCTCCTATTTGCAAACAAAATTGCATACAACACATTTGGATATACACTTGATGATTTTGATGATTTTGATAATTTCATAAATATTTCCAATGTATTTATGCCAGAAGATATAGATAAAATTAAAGAAAATATAGGAAATATCATGAAAAATAGAACTATAAGTGTTAATGATTATACTGTATTAAAAAAAGATGGCACTCCTTTTCCAATCCGTGTATATGCCTCACCTATAATTCGCAATCATGAAGTGGTAGGATTAAGGGGTGCAATTATAGACAATACAAAAGATATAGAGATGCAAGAAAAACTTCGCGAAGAGGTTGCTACAACTCAAAGATATATTGATATTGCAGATATTATGGTAATATCCATAGATCTTGAAGGATATATTATCCAAATAAACAAGAAAGGGTGCGAGATTTTAGGATACGAAAAGGAAGAATTACTTGGAATAAACTATTATGACAGCTTTATTCCTATAAGTATCAGAGATAAAGTGAAAAATATTATTAATATTATCAATCTCGATGAAAATAATATTTATCAGTATAATGAGAATATAATAGTGGACAGAAATGGAGAAGAAAAAATCATTGCATGGCATAACGCGCCATTGAAAGACAAAACTGGCAAAATCATTGGCACCTTATGCTCAGGGGAGGATATTACAACAAAAAAGAAACTAGAAGAGGAGCTAAATGAGTCACAAGAACGGTTGAAAAAACTAATAGTTGCCACCAAGGAAATAAATATCCTAGACAAAAGTAAGGCTCTAGAGAATATCTCTGATAAAATAAAAGGCATAGTCCCATATGATAGACTGGCCATATACGAAGTAGATCACGAAAAAGACATGCTTATTCCGATTCTTGCAAAAGGAGAATATTCGGAAGAAGTGTTAAATCACTCTTTTTTATTAACAGAAGGCATTACTGGAAGAGTTGCAAGGACTGGCGCAGTTGAGATAATAAATGACCCCACATCAGACGCAGACGCTAAAATCATTCCTAAAACACCATTAGAAAAAATTGAGTACATACTAGCTGTTCCACTAATAGGGCATGAAAAGAAGATTCTTGGCGTCATAGACCTCTATAGGGATTATAACAAATTCGATTCCACCGATAAAGAAGTTGTTGAAACTTTCGCAGCATATACTGCCACCGTATTAGAAAATGCCAAATTATATTCAAATATTACAGAAGCTAAAAAACATAATGACATGTTTATCTCAATTCTTGCACATGATCTTAAAAACCCCCTTGCTATTAGCATGGCCTATGCTGAAATGCTAAACAGTGTCCCAGATGCATGGCCAATCAACAAGAAGATATACAATGCTAACACAAGTATGGTTGATATAATTGAGAATGTATTATTATACGTGAAGCTGGAAGCTGGAGAAATAAAAGATAAATATGTTAAAACAGACCTTAATGAAGTACTGTTTGACTCCATTTTAGAATTCAAAGAACGCCCAAAATATAAAAATATACATAATAGTTTGACTACTGAAGAATATTTAATAAATGCTATTCCCATCTTAAGAAACGCCTTCACAAATCTTATAGACAATGCACTAAAATATGGGGATAATTGCGAAATATCTATCGAAGTCAAAAAATCAAGCTACGTAGTTAGAATAAAAGACAAAGGAGAAGGTATACCTGATAATCTAAAACCCAAACTTTTCAAAAAATTCGAAAGAATATGGGGTGAAAACGGGATAAAAGGCACAGGCCTTGGTCTATCGATCGTTAAATACATAGTGAATCTTCATAATGGAAAAGTATGGGTTGAGGACGATCATCCGCATGGTTGCGTGTTTCTAGTTGAGCTTCCTAAAGCATGATATAAAAAAATTGTAACTAAACATTTTATGCTTACTATAAATGCTAAAATATTATTATGCCTTTATTAGGCAAACAATATTTTTTTTAAAAAAAAATACATAGTAAATATTATAAACTAATAAGAAATAATTATCCTCACTTATCTAAAAAGGACGCCTAATTATGAAAAAAGCAGTCGTTATTGGAGCAGGCATAAGCGGCCTCCTCTCTGGTTTAGTCTTGGTAAAAGAAGGATATAGCGTGACTGTACTAGAAGCCATGGACAAAGTAGGGGGCATGTGCAGAAGCTATAACGTGAACGGATACAGTGTTGATACTGGGCCCCATATAATAACACGCCTCCAAAACGGCCCGCTCAGAAAACTAATGGACAAATATTTTGATGTTACTCCTGACTTCATACCCCATGGAGAGTATTATATAAGGTCCAAAGGCAAGATATGCCCTTTCCCATGGACGCTTGGGGCATTTGCATTCTTTGAGCACATACCTAAAAAAGATAGGATTATGCTGCTCCAGAACTTGCTTAGCTTATACTCACAAAGAATATTTAGTCCAGATTTTGATAACATCTCTGTGTGGGATATTGTAAAGAACAAGTCTTATAGCGATAGAACACTTCGATTTATCGATACATTATGTAAATTCCTTACAGGCAATGGTATGGAAAAAACGCCGGTTTCCAGATTTATGGACTCCCAGGACTATAAGAACAAGAACGAGAAAAAATCCCAGGATCCTATAGACTACCTTAACAGCTTGAAAAATATCATTACAAAGAAAGGGGCAGAAGACCAATGTTATCCTATTGGAGGATTACAATCAATAATTGAATCCATCTTAAAATCAATGCCTAAAAACAATATAGTAATTAAGTGCGACTGTCCTGCAGAAAAAATAAATACAAATGATAAGGGGGTTACAGGCGTTGTCACAAAAGATGGGACCATACCGGCAGACATAATTATCTATTCGTCATACTCCTCGGAGCTTCCAAATCTCGTTGATAACCTTCCAGAAGTGTATAAAAACGATTTGCAAAAACTAGAAAAAGTCATGTCATTGACGCTTTGGTTGGGGCTTGACAAAACATATTTTGACAAAATTGGAAGTGAGATCTGGATGGACAGCACCCCCCCAGCCTGGGTTGTGCCAGTTTCCAACTATGATAGCTCATTGGCACCGGAAGGTCATCAGCTTGTGGGATTTGCAACAAATTTGCCTGAAAAATACAATGATGATGATGAAAAATCCAGGCTTATGGCTGCAATAGAAAAAGAACTTCCAGGAATAAAAGACCATATAACAATGGAACACTACCAGATAGTTGTACCAGAAAAAGCTGCATGGGTCGTGCATCAAAAAATGCCCTCGTGCAAAACCCCGATAAAAGGACTATATCTTGTAGGAACAGATACCACTCACAAGTCCATGGGCATAACGCGTGCGTCATATTCTGTTCTAAATTTGCTTGAAGCTATCAAAAAGTAGAAAATAACCATAATTTTGCATCATATAGCAAAAAATTTAAATATAAGTAGTTATATGTATCAAATGATATACAAAAATCCTTTAAACTAACAAATTTTAAATCTTTGGTACACATATACCAAAATATTCGTATATATGACGAAATATTTATATACTTTTAGACATAATGCCATTTAGAAGGTGGTATTTATGAATAAAAAGGAACTTGTTGTACTTGGGATCTTCTGGATATTCCCAATACTAATGCGTGGTCTATACTGGGGTGACTAAGAATGGGTAAGAAAGATATTGTAATACTAGGTCTGTTTTGGATATTCCCAATACTAATGCGTGGTCTATACTGGGGGGACTAAGAATGAATAAAAAGGAACTTGTTGTACTTGGGATCTTCTGGATCTTTCCGATATTAATGCGCGGCCTATACTGGGGGGACTAAGAATGGGTAAGAAGGATATTGTGATATTAGGTCTGTTTTGGATATTCCCAATACTGATGCGCGGTCTATACTGGGGTGACTAATAATGAGTAAAAAGGAACTTGTTGTACTTGGGATCTTTTGGATATTCCCAATACTGATGCGCGGTCTATACTGGGGAGACTAAACATCTTTTCTCTTTTTAATTCTTCATTATCTTTTTAACATATTTTTTTATACTAGTCATTGTACATACCATACAGTATAGGTTGTGCTAACTTGAAAGTAGAAATAGAAATAGATGTTGATGGGAATATATTCTCTGGCATTATTACAGATTCTTCCAGCCCTAAAACGGCATCAGAAATTATAAGATCACTACCCCTAAATGGACGCCCCACAAAATGGGGGGGAGAACTTTATTTTCGCGTCCCATTCCATGTAGATGATGAGAATGCAACAGAAGACTTGAAAATTGGCGACATAGCATTTTGGCCGCCAGGTGATGTCTTGTGCATATTTTTTGGAAAGACGCCAATATCAACAAACGATAGTCCAAAACCAGCCTCTGCCGTAAACGTTGTTGGATATGTAGATAGTGCTTTGAAATTAAATGATTTTTCAGATGTTAAGAAAATAACAATCCGATTAAAAGAACACAAATAACTTTTTTTAACAAAATTATATTTTTTTTATATCATATGCATTAACAATACGCTTTTCCCTCATACCATAACTACGCCATTGCAGCAAAGCTAGTTGCAAAGGCCTTTTTTAAATAGGACATGAAAAGGTGGGGAAAGTGAAGCTTAAAAAAATAGGGGTGATTATAGCGGGGGCCATGATCATAATTGCAACATTCACTTGCGCTGTTGCCAGTGAGACGATGGATATAGACAGGAGCTTTTTTATCGATGAAAGGACGGGCAGGAACAATTGCCTGGTAATCGTGGGGGCAGATGCTGCTGCAGCCGATGTCGTTTCAACTTCAATGATATCTGCACAGATAGGCAGCATGGCATACTACACCGAAGTAATAGAACAATCCTACAATGCCGGCACCACGTATGCTGCCACAAAAACACCTGGAAGCGAAAGCTTTGAGGAAAAGATGCCTAACTACAAGAACGGCGGTAATGCGGACGTGTTTTTCGATGATTTTAGGGACGTATCAATCGACCCTGCATCCTTAGTTGTGCTGCCATATTCCTGCTCTAGCAATTATATAAGCTTAGATGAATTTGGAATAGATGTCACAGAACCATTGTGGGATTATGATGTCGCGATAAAATTATCAGATAGGCGCTATTCATATGAGATAGTTACGATCGATTTTTCTCCTAAAGGCCCTAGCTGCATCGATACGTTGCTTGATGCTTGTAACCAGAAAGACTTGAAGATAGTTGCACCGATAGATGACCCCCTGGATGATATGCTAAACTATAGCGGTCTTGGCGGGATGCTTGATAAATGCCAGACCTACCCCAACATCTACCCGCGCCACTATTGGGGAATGCCATCCAATCACCTAAATTGGCCTTCTCAAATGAACGATCTATGCTGCGACCCCATAGGAGGAATATCATATAGAGCGATAGTTGATGGGAAGCTTCCTTTTACCACTGCAAAATACTGGGATGCAATTATTTGCCCAGAAGGCGAGACTTATAATGTCTGCTGCCCAAATATCCCTGTTCCCGTAAGGCTCTTTTGTAACACGTGCCCGGTGCACTTTCTTGGAGAGGCGTATGATGCCATATCTTTTGGGACGGACGCTAATGGTTATGACTATATGCTATATGGCACGCCCGAATGGTACATAGGAGAAATATTCTATCCAGGAGAAGCAAAGGAATATGCTAACGGATGGACACTTGTTATAGATGACGTGGGCGTATATGAGAACAGTGCCTATATCACAATTATAGGTCCAAATGGCACAAAAAACCAACACATCCTGGTGTCTAATGCGCGAACATCGCAATTCCCAAGTGAGGGCGAGGGTGATTTTGTCATTGGCACAAACGAGCCCAATGAGAAGAACGATGCTATAGCGTATATTCAAAACACGTTTGACATATATTCCCTTTGTGGCGCCAAGACTGGCGAGACCCTTACAGTGGAGCCTTGTTATGAGGGGGGAAATCCTGAGGGGGAAGTTGTGTTTGCCGTAAAATACTCTAATATGATGATTGGGGCATCAGGGAAATACACAGTGAAATGCCATGTGTACACCCTTACAGGCTGTGGCGCACTAAGAGAACAACTGTATCCCGGAATATGTGATGCCAAAGACGGGGCTGCAGTAAGGGTTGGTGGCCTTGAATGGTACTTTGACATCGTGCCTGGGGACGATATTGATGTAAATGACCTGGACAATGACATATCTTTATGGGAAAACGGCAATCCAAACTTCGATGCTGCAGATTCTCTAACAATATATGATCCTGTGACCAACACGCCGCTTTGTGTGCCTTATCTGGAACTGTGGCTCGCAACGCCTGTGGAACGCACGGCATCGTGCGATGGAGTCGTATTGAAGGTGGCGTTGGACTATTGTAGCGGGAAGAACTTCTTTACTATAGGGGTATTAGATGAATGCCCATGTGACTATAAAATAGATGGAGAAATAAAACGCTATGTAACAGCCCCAAAGCCTCCTGAAACAGTTACTTACCATATAGATATCGACCCTGAAAAACTTGTGAAACTAGACGACGAGATAACACCCAACCTAATGGAAGAGTATAATCTTATTCTTGTAGGGGGGCCTGCAGCCAACACCATTGTCAAGAAACTTGTAGAGTACAAATACACTTCTGAGGAGAAGTGGGCGACGTCAGAAGGAGAAATGGAGCTTCTAAAAGACGTGTATGCAACAGGTAAGGACATCCTTATAGTAGCAGGAAAAGATAGAGGTGGAACAAATCTTGCTGCATGTAACTTAGTAGAGATGCTTTTAGAGGCCCCCATATCAGGCACCTGCATAAAGATCGATAGTGTAAATTATAATGATGGCTCATCCCTTAACGATGAGTATGTGGCATTTAAGAACGAAGGCGCTCTGGCAGTTGATATGGCCGGGTGGAAGGTCATAAATAAAAAAGGCAATACATTTGTGTTTCCCAAAGGATTTACCATAGGCCCAAACTCAAAGATAACGCTTCACTCCGGATACGGAACGGACACTTCAACAGACTTATATTGGAAGTTCGCTACCGAGATATGGGATGATGCAGGCGACCAGGTATTTCTAATAGATAGTAAAAACATTCTGATTGCATCCTTTTTGTACAACAGGTGACCACAAACCCAAAATAGAATAAAGCAACATAATCAATATAGGGATAATATGGGTAAGGAACACAAGTACGAAACTACAGTTGTGTGGGCTGAAAAAAAGAAAGGAATTGTCTCGTTTGAAGATATTAAGAAGGAAAAGATAGAGGTGGCTGTTGCCCCTGAATTTATGGGCCATGTACACATCACTACCCCCGAGGACCTATATGTATCATCATTGAACGCGTGCATGATGTCTTATGTGATAGGCCTTGTTGAAAAGATGCGTATAAAACTTATTTCATATACATCTAAGGCCACGGGTTTGCTTTCAGAAAGCGGAATCGATTTTGTATTCTCAACTATCAGGCTTGATATTACAGTTATAGTGAAAAGCGAAAAAGACGCCAAGAAGATGCGAAGAGCTATTGAGATGTCAGAAAAGGGATGTTACATTTCAAACTCCATACGAACAAACGTCGAGGTAAATGCCGAGATATTAGTAGAATAAGATCTCCTTTAGTTTTTCGGTCGGCTTAAATATATTTTATAAATACAGCCCACTTAAGCTCTTTTCATATATTATTAACCCTTATAAAAAACCTTAACATTTTTATATGGGTCCATCAAACTCACACTATGGCCAAACAAGTTAAAGCATCACATATACTTGTCCCAGGACAAGGAAAAGCACAGGAACTATTAGATAAGATAAACGCTGGAGAAAGCTTTGAGGAGATTGCAAAGAATCATTCCACCTGCCCTTCAGGAAAACGGGGCGGGGACCTGGGTTACTTCGGCAGAGGCAAGATGATAAAGGAATTTGAAAAAGCAGCCTTTGACAATGAAAAGGGCTCGATAGTAGGGCCTGTAAAAACGCAGTTTGGTTGGCATATTATAAAAGTAACAGACAAAAAATAATATCCATACCATTTCTTCTTTTTTTAAAAATATTTGTATCGCAATATTTTCACCATACATAGCGATATTGCTAGCGTTTTTTGTCTTGCGGCCATATGATTTTAGTACTGTACTTTGAAAAGTATTAAAAACATACTTTGCCATTATGTAAAAGAGGCGAAAATAGATGAATAAGAACATAAAAACAATTTTTGTAATATTAATGCTCACTGCAACTATCTTAGCAGGTTGCATAAGCGGGGGAGAAAGCTCTAGTGAAGCTTTTGATGGATCTGCAGAATCCCTGCTTCTGACAAAAGACGACCTTCCTGAAAAGTACGGTGAATTCTTTGAAGTAGAACAGATAACAGACGCAGAAGAACTGTTTTCTGATAACACCACAGGCCCGAAACTGGGTTTTAAGGAAGCATACGCTGTAACTTCGATGTTTTTTGATGAAGAATTCAACTTTGGCATCTTTGCACAGCTTGTTATACGTTTCGAACTAGACAAGATGGACCAAGTACTAGGCGAATACAAGGCATCCCAAGAAGAAGACAATGAAGAGTTTGAATCCGTAGACTTTGGAAAGATAGGCGATGAGACATACGGGATAAAGATAACTGATGAAGAATTTGGTTCAGAGCTCTACCAGATTGCTTTTATTAAAAAGGACATTATGGTAGTGTTGATAGTAACCGGGGAAGAAGATTCTAAGGCTTTTATCAAAGATTTAGCAGAAAATATCGAATCGCGCATATAAATTGAGATAAGACAAATACACTTTTTAGATAATGAAGAGTTGATGATAAGATGAACAAATTACAGTATGGGGGCATATTAGTCTCATGTATGGGGGCACTGCTGCTCCTTGCATGGACGATACTAAGGGCATCAGAAAATATAAATTTGCCAACAACTATCCAAGTAGCTTTGCTGTTTTTTGTTGGGGGAATAGTAATAGTACTTGCCTCCCTCATCTACGAGAGAAGCAAGGATGTAAAAGAAGAGAAGTTCCCTAAATGATCTTTTCCTTCTCAAACTCATCTATTTCTTCAGCAGAATATCCGAGCTCTTCAAGCACTTCTCTGGTGTGCTCACCAAGCACTGCGGGCGGTATGCGCAGAGACCCTGGATCTTCTTTATATTTTACAGGTATGCCAGTATGCTTGAACTTGCCTATGACTGGGTGATCGAACTCCTGCACCATCTCCCTGAAAAGAACATGCTCGTCCGTAAGCACGCGATCTATGGTGTTAATCGGGCCGCATGGAACACCTGCAGCAGTAAGCTTTTCTAGCCACTCATCGCCAGACCTAGTCATAAGGACCTCCTCCATCATAGGTACGACTATGGCCCTGTTTTTCACGCGATCGTCATTGGTCTTCATGACTTTATCGTCTTTCCATTCTGGTTTTTCCATAACATCGCACAGTATCTGCCACAGTTTGTCTGAGCCGGCCGCGATGTTTATGAATATATCCTTAGTATTGAAAGCTTGGTATGGAACTATCAGCGGATGTGCTGACCCCATTTTCTCTGCCACTTCCCCTGTAGCGAAGTATCTCCCCGCCTGGAATGTAAGCCAAGATACCATACAATCAAGCATTGAAATATCTATGTGATCTCCCTTACCAGTTATCTGCCTCCGATAGAGCGAACCAGCAACGCCAAATGCGGCAAACATCCCTGATGCAATATCTGTTACAGGCAGGCCTACCTTTACTGGTTCGCCGCCCTTTTCTCCAGTAATGCTCATAATGCCGCACATTCCCTGGATTACCTGGTCGTAACCTGGGCGTTTCATGTACGGCCCGTCTTGCCCAAATCCGGAGATTGACGCATACACGATTTTTGGATTTACCTTCTTGACGCTCTCGTAGTCTATTCCAAGGCGCATGGTAACGCCCGGTCTGAAGTTTTCCAAGACAACATCGGCATCCCTAACGAGCTTGAAGAATATTTCCTTACCTCGCTCATCCTTCAAATTCAACGTAACGCTCTTCTTATTCCTGTTGACACTAATGAAATATGATGAAACGCCATTAACAAAAGGGGGGCCCCATGCCCTGGAATTGTCTCCTATACCCGGCACCTCTATTTTGATAATATCGGCCCCCTGGTCGCCTAACATCGTAGATGTGAACGGCCCAGAAAGTGCCTGTGTCAGGTCTATGATCTTTATTCCTTCAAATACGCTCATTATTACACCAAGGAAGGATTGACAGATTATATAATATAAAACTTGTGGAACCTATAATTTACATTATTTATACAATTCTTAATATTAAAAATATAACAAACATAGTACAAAAAAGTTTTAAAGGAATTACGTGATTGGGAAGATAGTGGGCTCGTGGATTAGTTCGGAATATCGCTGCCTTCGCAAGGCAGAGACCTCGGGTTCAAATCCCGACGAGTCCACCACATTTTTCATAATAAAAACGTGCAGATCAGACATCGACCTGCAGTCCAAGCTTTTTCTCAAATTCCTTGTACCTGTTGCGCACTGTGACCTCTGTGACCTTTGCCACCTCTGCCACTTCTTTTTGTGTTCGTCGCTCCCCTTCCTGGATGCTTGCGATGTAGAGTGCGGCAGCAGATGTGCCCATTGGGCCCTTTCCGGAAGTAAGGCCTGATTTAAACGCCATTTGCAATATCTCAATAGCTCTTCGCTGCACCTTGGGGGAAAGGCCAAGTTTGGATGAGAATCGAGGTAGGTAGCTAACAGGATTTGTTGGTGCAAGCTCGAGGCGCAGTTGGAATGATATGAATCTATAGCTTCTTCCTATCTCCTTGCGCGATACATGCGACACCTCTTCTATCTCATTTAGTGTTCTTGGGATGCCAGCCTTTCTGCAGGCAGCATAAACTGATGCCGCAGTGACACTTTCAATAGAACGCCCGCGTATTAGGCCTGCTTCAAGCGCATTTCTATATACTACAGCAGCGTCCTCCTTGATAGTGTTTGGAAGGCGTAAATTTGAGCACAATCTGTTTAATTCCACCAAAGCAAATGATAGGTTGCGTTCCGCAGCATCATTTACCCTTATCCTTTTTTGCCATTTCCTCAAACGATAAATCTGGGATCTGTTCCCCGAACTAATATCTTTTCCATAGATGTCCCTGTCTCGCCAATCAATCATTGTAGACAATCCTTTGTCATGGATCGTAAAAGTTGAAGGCGCACCCGTTCTCGCCCGGTTGTTTTTCTGGTCAAGGTCAAATGCTCGCCACTCAGGCCCCCTATCAATGATATCCTTCTTTATAACAAGTCCGCAGTCTAAGCACACAGTTTCAGCCCTGTTGAAATCTTTGATAAGTCGTGAGCTCCCACAATCAGGACATGTTGCACTATATTTTGGTTCCTTCACGTCTGTATCGACCATATTAATACCTCGTTTTATAAATAAGAAAATGTGCCAACAAGTGCATATAATAAACTATGTCGGTAACATTTTAACAGAAATATTTATATACGCATTGATTAACACTTTATAAATGTTTCGGTAAATCTTTTATTGATATACATTTATTTGTATAAAAAATAAGGCTTTTTTGTATATTCGTCCATTGTTGCAATGGAAAAATTTATATTTTAATATCTTTGATGAGGGTGTAGCGCGGCTATAGTCTAGTGGTAGGACGGAGGCTTCCCAAGCCTTTAGCGCGGGTTCGAATCCCGCTAGCCGCACCATACATGATCTCATGAAAACTTATATTTCTTTATAACATATTTTTAAATAAGATAACAAGTGATATCAGGTGCGAAAATTAATCCTCGTTCTCTGAATCACGTAAATACTGGCAATACATCCCTATGTTCTTAATGCGTTTTACAAAGTTCTCAACAGACTTTTCCACATAAAGATTCGCCCCAAGGCCGTAGCTTTTCTCTATATCTTTTATATCTGCTGATGTTGTTAGCATTATAACGGGTATGTCCCTTGTATCTTCGTTGTTCTTTACCCACTCAAGAACTTCAAGTCCATTTAGTTTAGGAAGTTTTATATCAAGCAGTATCATGCCTAGTAAAGAAATATCATTGCCAGCATGCTCTCCTTCTCCTTGTAGATAATCAAGAGCTTTTTTTCCATCATCAACCCAGTCCACTGTGTTAGATGCCCACGATTTTTTAAGCTCCCTCATGATCAAATGGGCATGATCAGGCTCATCTTCTACTAGAAGTATTTTGAAATTTTCAGATTTCATTGCTATTTCCCTCCTCTTTAGGAATGGTGAAGTAAAAAGTACTTCCCTGCCCTTTTTTGCTTTTAACCCAAATATTACCTTTATTATTTGATAGTATACGTTTAGTCAATGCCAGCCCAATGCCGGTTCCTTTTGTATCAATATCATATAATCTCTCAAACACTTTAAAAATTTTCTCCGTATTTTTCGGATTTATCCCTACACCATTGTCTTTCACATAAAATGTATGGCACTCTTCGGAGCTATCATACCCTACTTCGATAGCAGGACTTTTTTGGTCCCCCATGTACATAAACGCATTCCTAATAACATTATCAAACACCTCGTAGATATGGGGGCGCATAAAAATTATTGTAGGAAGAGCATCAGACACTGTAATGCTAAGATTTTCAATAGGATATTTTACAGAGCAGCTCGAGATTATCTCTTGGACCAGTGCTGACACGTCTATTCTCTCTTTTGAAAAATCATTCCTGTCTGCCCTGGAGAATTTTAGCAAATCATTTATCAACATGCCCATTTTGTCCGAGTTTGCCCTTATGCGTTCGATATAGTACAAACCTTCTTTTCCCAAAACTTCATGAAAATCCTCATAAAGTATGTTGGTCATGCCTTGAAGCGCATTTAGTGGCGACTTCAGATCATGTGAAACATTGTATACGAGTCGCTGCATTTCCTCGTTCCTCTCTTCAAGTTCTTGTGTTTGTATGGGGGAGGGGCCTTTTGATGATATATCGTTTGGGGATTTATCGACAAAAACGATGATTATATCTGAAGCCTCAAACATATTAAGGTCAAGCATCTGCTTATTGCCCCCACACCTGCTGCAAAATCCTCTTATAGTATGGCTTTTGCCTGTTGTAGCAACCTTGGAAAGGGGCTCTAGAAGCATATCATGCCATAAAGAAGAAACATCTCTAAGGGTATTGTTTTTGATGCCTACGGAAGGAAGATGGCACATCGCGATTGCAGAGTTGTTTATATCTTTGATAACAAAATCGTATATGTCCCCATGATTGTCAGGTAAAGGGGATAGCAATATTATCCCTAGTGGAGACTTTTCAAAGACCTCTTGCAGCTTTAGGCATTTTGCTGCATCATTCCCTTTACTATTGCCCTCCCCTATAATAACAATCCTCCATTTAGATGTATGATACCAATAATATAAGTCTATTTCCATAGAAAAAACTAACTATCTATAAAAGTGACGTGAAAATATATTTAATTTTTTCGTTTCATGGCCACAAATTACAAAATTATTACAGAAACCTTTTTAAAGAATTTTTACTTTTTGACTATCAGTGGGACCGTAGGGTAGCTTGGCCAATCCTTCTGGCTTTGGGAGCCAGTGACTCGCGTTCAAATCGCGGCGGTCCCACTAATTTTTCCATATAGCACTTCAAATACAACATAGAGGCACCACAGCCTTCTTTTCAATATACATATTCTCAATAATGGCGCCACTGGACCAGCACTTGTATTCTTCAAAACTCCAATGTGCGAGGGCTACGCCCCCATTACATAAGCCCATAATTTAGCAAACGTGTTCCTATTAGGATAAATTATGCAACGTCTAAACATACATCATTGCAATGTTACAGTTCCATTGACGCATATATTTTATGTCACTTTATGGCGTCACAAATATTGGTGAATCCAAGTGAAAAAATATTACTGGTGCATAATAATAGCAATTGTTGCCTGCGGGTGTATTTTACAAGAATCAGATGACATAAACAACAAGACACCTGAACTGTCTAACTTGGTCTATGTAAGTTATGTAATTGACGGAGATACAATAGATGTTATCTTTGAAAACGGTATTAAAGAGAGGGTGCGCCTTGTTGGTATAGATACGCCAGAATGCTATTGTGAAAATAATTCAGAAAAATGGCCAGGAATTTATTCTGAGCAATCACTCAAACAGTGGGGAATTGCTGCAAAAGAATATTCTATTGACAGATTACTGGGAAAATATGTTTCATTAGAGTTTGATTCACTATCAGGGATTAGGGGTTCTTATGGAAGATTATTGGCATATGTTATGCTTAACGGAGAGAATATTAACTTAGAGCTTGTTGCACTAGGATATGCAAGGGTATATGAAAAAGCGCCTTGTGAAATAAAAACAAAATTATTAGAAACACAAAAAGATGCGCAAGAATCAAGAAAGGGGGTATGGTCCTTAATAAGTGATGAAACTCGTGTTAATGGTCTACGTATAGATGGGATTATCTACGATGCAAAAGGGGACGATATAACAAATATAAATGGCGAATATATCATATTGACCAACCATACAAATAGCGCCATTTGCCTTAGCGGGTGGGAAATTGTAAACGGAGACCATATACCTTATACATTTCCGGAAGGATATGGCCTTGAGCCATATGAAACTATTATCATACACTCAGGCAAGGGAAACGATACCAAAACAGAGTTGTACTGGAACTCCAATGAACCCATATGGGGTGATTTAGAGGGAATTGCCTGTTTATACGATTCACATGGGGTACAAAAAGACCTATACCAATACGGGTAAGTATACTTACTGATCCATCGTAATTGCTATAACATATTCCATTATATCCTCTATTCTTCCAAGCGTGATTGTCAAAGTTTCTTTGAAATCATGAAGGTCGTTTGCCTTAACTTTTAGTATAATGTCGCAGGGACCGGTCACCTTATCAGCTTTCTCGACACAAGGGAGCCTACGAAGTTCCCCCAATACCTGGTGCGTTTTTCCAATCGCAACTGTTATCATAAGGTAAGCGTGCAAATATACCCCTCTACTCCTAATTATACATTAAAACTTAAAGATTTTTGTACATATATGCTTTAGGGGAGCATATATTATGCAAACTAACATAATTTTTAGTATAGATGACTTAACTACGACAATAATTATGGTATGTAGTTAAGCCCTAGAAGCTAATATGAACAAGATTTATAAGACATTGCATAATTCTAAGCTTACAATAGATTTTTCCAACAGTGCGGATTTGAGGGCCAATACGCTAATCACAACAGATATAGGATCCCATCCATCTTTTCTTTTAATGGGCATAGTTAATAACATCTTACTTTTTCAAAAAAGTATTTCGCATTAGTTCACTTATCTTTTCAATCGATAAAGGCTCAATCTCTACAATCTCATTTTGACTTACGTAGAATATCTTGCAGATTACAGGCTTGTTATAAAACTCGCTCACTGTATGGTAATAGAAAGACATCTGTTTTACATACTCGCCATGATTTAATTTTGATACATCTGTCTTGTAATCAATTACTTCAATCCTATCATCATATATAACAACTAAATCAATAATTCCCCTAACTAAGTCGTCGCCTACTGGTAGCGCACACTCAATTTCAGGCTTAAGCTCTTTTGCTTTCAGATTTTGGATAAATTCCTTTATTCTAAGACATTCGTCAGAATCGTCTTTGACTTCCTTTCCTAAAGCTAATTGTTCAGAAATATTATGGATTTTTGATCCAAACTCCTTTCCTCTTCCCTTTTCATCGGGGGTATACTGTATAAAATCATGGACAGGATAGATATTTCCTGTCTTCTCATACAGCGGGATATCAATTGTGCCATTTTCAGAACAAATAAGCATTTCTTGTTGCTCCACTTCACATCCCTCTATTTTCTCTACTTTGTCTTTGTCAGCTAGATCTTTGAAAAACATTGATGGTTTTGATGCTGTTAAAAAAACATATTGCTTCGCTCTTGTCATTGCTACAAAGAGGAGCCTTCTTTCCTCATCGTAATTTGTCAATACGGCGCTTTTCACCATATCAGATCTCCAGTTGTCAAAAATCACATGATATCCGTTCTTTTCTTGATATATTTTTGAACACCTAAGACCACAAATCCCGTCCCATGAAAGAATGCCATTATCCGAATTTGCGGAGGGAAACTGCTTTTCATTACAATTTGCAATTATCACCACAGGGTACTCAAGCCCTTTCGCGCCATGAATGGTTTGTACTGTCACTGCATCCTCACTTGTATTAATATCGATATTATATGTTTCTCCTGATTCGATATTTCCTTCTATGAAGTAGATCAGATTCTCAATTGACATTAGATTATTTGAAAATAGATTTCCCAATTCCTTGATAATGGCATTTGAATAAATGCTATCCATATTGAAGTGTTCAAATATCTTAGTAAGCAAGAACACGACATTTTTTTTATATCTAAAGATACTATTTCTTAGATCAATTATACCTCCAGGATAATTCTTACTCTTTATTATCTGTCTTTTGTCGCCCAAAGAATAATTATAATAATCAAGGATTGTTATCCATCCCTTCTTATCGTTCTTGTTTGCAAGTATTCTTAATATGGCAAGAAGAAGCACTGATTCTTTTGTTTTGAATAGCTCAATACCGCCATCATAATTTATAGGTATCCCGTATTTTATCCCTAATTCCTGTAAATAAAGCCCAAATGTCCTAGTCCTTGAAAGAACGGCGATATCTTTGTAAGAGATACTCCTCTTGTTCACTCCTTCCACTATCGTTAGGTTGCTGTTGTTTACAAGCTTCTGGATTTTTGACAAAATAAATCTTACTTCCATCTCTTTATCCTTGGTTTGATAAAATCTTATATCTGAACTATCGTTTAAGTTAAAATTAGCAGTTAGCTCGGTGATGTTTTGGCCTAATGCCCTTGTATCCATGTTCTCGTTCACTGCCCCTTTGACATATAATGAGTTTATGGAAAAATCAAGTATTTTCTGAGAGCTTCTAAAGTTGAGCTCAAATTCCTTTTTTTCAGATTCTACCTGAAATAATATCCTTTCTTCAGTTCTGTTCAATAGTTCCTTATAGTGTTTAATCTTATCTTGGAATTGTAGTATATTCTCGATAGTGGCATTCCTAAAACCGTATATCCCCTGTTTCCAATCGCCAACAACACAAAGATTGTCCGCCTTCATTAATAGCAGGGATAGCATGAACTGAATCTCATTTGTGTCTTGGAACTCGTCTATCATCAAGTACTGGAAAGAATTATTGTCCCTAGTTGTTTTATTATGGTACAATTCTAAAAATGTAAACATGATGAGAAAATCAAATGTCAATCTATTTTCTTTAACAGATCTTATTATGTAATAGTGATAGATATCATGGGCAAAATCAATCCATCTGCCCCTATCTTCTTCAAAGGCCTGTGCCAAATGATGTGGATTTACCTGTTTATCTGCTTCGATATGTTCCGGAATGTCAAAGTATAGCTTAGCATTTATTTTTGGTTTAAACCTCTTGAGCAGCTTAGATTGGGTTGAACCTTTAGAACCTTCTCCTTGTAAATTGAGCTTATCTACAATTTTAGTATAAATGGCTTGATCTCCCTTTAGAATATCTTCTCCTTCTAAAAACCATCCTTTATTTTCTGGAAATACGCCTTTTGATGAAAGTTTCTTTATAAGAGAAAATATCTCAAGATATCTTCCCCCAATTATCTTATATTCTACCTCATATTTTGGATGGCTCTTTTTGAAAGAGTTGTATACTCTTTTAAAAAAATTCTTTTCCAGCATCCCATTCTCAACTAGTGAGAAGTTCCTGTTTAATCTTTCATTGATGCCAAGATATTTAGGCGCATCCTCGCAACCTTGGGAGAGGATCTGTTTGCAAAACGCATGGAATGTTGATATTCTCGCATCCATTACGTTAATATCCGGATTTGATTCAATCAACTTATTCAGAATCTTTTCTTTCATGTTCTCTGCAGCATTTTTAGTAAATGTCAAGAGAAGGATATCTTTTGGATAGATGTTTGGCTGCCCTAATATCTTGAGATATCTCTTGGTAATGGTGTAGGTCTTTCCTGTCCCGGGACCGGCGTCAACAACATATATCCCTCCCGTATTATTTATCACATCGTCTTGTTTTAGATTTTGCACCATTATTTGTCACGCCCCCAAGCACATGTCTTTATAATCGCAGTTATCACAGACTTTCTTGGATTTTGGCGTTTTAGGAAATCCAATTTTTGAATAAAGTTTAACTAATTCAAATTCCCTATTTACAAAATCCTGGAATTTATCAAGGTCCTCTTTGAAGAACAAAGCTATGGGATAATTTGACGCGCCTATCCTCAACCTATAAATCTCTTTAAAAAAATCTTCAACTATCCCTTTATTCTTAGTTGTATCCTTTATGTTAGTAGCTTTTTTCTCAAGTTTTCTGTATGCAGGAATATTTTTATCAAAAACAAACGGGTTCTTGATAGGATTATTTCTAAGAACGGATTCAATATCTTTTTTCATCATTAGTTTAATAATATCCATTCGTTTTCCTTTAGAAGTTATTATCCCTAATCCCTCGTCAGATCGTATAAACTCATCAAATGTAGCAGGATAATACTTTATTCTAACAATATTGTCTTCTTGATCATCCGTTCGGCCAATGACCTTTTTATAATTTTGAATAAAGAAGTAGTAGTAAAATGAAAGCTCTTTGTCTGGATTAAATGATCTTAACTGCATAAGATAAACTAGTGGTTGAAAATCTGCTTCATCTTTAATTAATTCCAGATTTGATTTTGAAATTATCTTTCCAACAGTTTTTTTACTCTTTGAGGACTTGTAATCAACTATTATTGTATTGTTTATTACAAGATCAATAAAACCCTTTAATTTGGAATTAATATCCGAAAAAGATACTTCAGTATTATTCCCCGTTATTGGTTTATTTAATTTAATGCTCAATAAGTTCTCATCTTGTTTTTGAAAACTGGAATTTGATTCAATATTATGATTAGCATCAATGCATAGTGAATCAATATATGATCTGATATTTTTAATCCCGATAAGAAACATCGTTTTCTCGATATCACTATTTGTAGATTCCACCATGTTCATATACTCATCTAAAAGGATGTTTACGAAAAAATCATCACCCTTCTTATTGCAGAAATCTTTATGGCTAACATAAAACTCTGCAAATGCATGAAGAAGCGTTCCCTTCATAAAATAAGTTTTTTCCTCACTTGGTACAACTCTTGAAAACTCAAATTTTTTAGGACATTCAAAAAATGTATTTAAGGAGCTTTGGGAAAACATGCCAAATTTATATATGCTATCTGAGGTGATTTTTTTTTCTTCTATTTGTGGGTTTCTATTTATATTGTGGCCTATTTTATGAAATACCTCGTCATCAAATCCTTTAATTTCCTTGCCAAATATCTTGTTAAAATAAAAGCAAGGAATTGTTTTTTGATTGCCTTTTATAAGAGTAGCAAAATAGACTTGAACTTGGCCTTGTTTTATAAATATCTGGAACTTATTTAGATTGTTGTTTTCTTCTAGCTCCTTGTCGATGTATGGCAAAACAGGGACTTTTTTTGTCCAATCAGAATCAGGGTTGATATATAGACAGATGGGCTTGTCCACAACAACTGAGGATTTGCAATCTGCAAGAAGGACCCCTTTCTTACATGAACTAATCTTTATATCAAAGTTATTTATAAAGTAAGTTAGGTCTGAAAAGTTATCCTCATTTATTTTTTCTTCATATAGGTACATTTGAAATAACGTTTCTTTTAATTCAGGAGGAAAATCCACCCTTGTGAATAAAGACATATATTCTTTGTAAGACATGTTTCTTATCTGGATAAACTTTTGATATAGGTAGGTTAATTTCTTGTCTTTATTGGTATTGGCAATGTATCTTTCTAACAGATAATTATTATATTTATAATCAATATCTATGTTAAATGATTCTAGAAAAGGTTTAATCTCCTTAACTATCGCCGCTTCCAAATGCAGCACAGTGTTCAAAAGGTCCAAAAATACCCTCACATTGAGATTTTCGTCCAAAAATTCCTTTATGTTAATATCAATTTGTTTTTTGTAAAGTTTTGATTTGATAACATTTAACACTGGGTCTTGAGTATTTAGTATAATAGCAAAATCATCTTGATTATCCTTGGTAATAATGTTGATAGCTTCTTCTATTAGTTGGTCCTGATCACTATAAGTATGGACATTTAAGACAGAGGATGAGTATTTTGTTAAGATACTTATTCTCACATATTTATCAGGAATTGCCTTTTTATCAAGATTATTGAATAGATCTGGTTCGATAATAGCGATATTTTTAGGCAAGTACTCTTTAGAAAACTCCCTTAGAGCTTTTTGTACTGTTGGTATTTCTATGTATTTGTAGTATGTACCTTTTTCTTCTTTTGTAAGGTAATCTTGTATATTATCTGCATATTTTTCTATATCCTGTATCTTTTCAACAGTGTTGTGGATTGATTTTATGTTCTTTTTTAGTTTTTGGCTTAATTTAAGAATAGTTTCAGTCTTACTGTTGATTTTATCTAAGAATAATCTAGGTGCAAACTTTGTTGCAAGTTCTTGTGGTGTGTATGCAAGTTTTCCTACCTGTGCTTTTTTTATTCTCCTATTAAGAGCTGTAGCTAAAGGGGCGTCATTAGTAATCACCATATCAAAGTCTTTGACTTCCTCATACAACTCTTGAATAGATTTAGGGGACTTCATTTTAAACATCTGTGAAGAATTTTATTATGGCATGACAAAATTGGATAACTGCTTTAAGATAATTATATAAAATACGTTTAATATGTTTTTTGTGCCTGTGTAGGACAAAATGAATAACAAAGATAGTTCACGAGGCGTTCATAAAAGAAAGTGGACATCTTGAATAGATGTGTTGATTTTTTAGCTGCGTCAACAAGATGAAGATCATTTACTTAATCTCTTGTCAATAGACATCAATTCCTCTATAAGTTTTCTTCGCACTTCCTGTGTAAAGCGATTATAGTGATGCATGTCAAAAAACAGCTGATCTGAATCGTTTTCAACAATTGTAACAAGTTCTTTTAGTCTATCGTGCGTTGCAGTTGCCACATCGACGGACTTGATATCTATCTTAGATAACGCATTTCCGAAAAAATGGATTAATGCAAGGGATCGGGCCATCTGCCTATCATGCTCTTCAGGCGCCAGGACTATTGTTTCTAGCCCTATTTTTTCAAGAAACGATACTACACGTCCAAGCCTTTTTGTCCTTATAGGGCAAAGCGCTATTTTCTTTCCCCCTATACCGTTTTTTGTGGTGTCTGGTCCAAAGAGGGGATGTGTTCCTATGCATTCACAGTATTGTGGGACTATTTTTTGCATAACTGCAACAGGATATTCTTTGACAGAACACGTGTCAAGGACTAACGCTCCTTTCTTCAAGAACGGAGCAATGTCATTTAGTACTTCCTCAATAGAGGATATTGACAAGCACAGTATCACAATGTCTTGTTTTGCACACTCTTTTTGGTCTGTGTATCTTACCCCTATGCGTTTTGCTTCCTTTCTGCGATCTGTGCGATTAGTAACAACTACTATGAAATGTTCCTTGAGGCATTTTGCAACATACTGGCCAAATCTGCCAAATCCAATTATTCCAACGCTATGTTCGCTCATATAGCTACACCTTTTACATTTGAAGGATAAGAACCCAGGATTTTAAGTGACACGCAGTGTTCTTTTATATTATCGATAACTGATATTATCACATCATCTTTACAATGCCCCTTAAACTCCGCTAAAAAAGCATACTCCCACGGCCTGTCCTTTATTGGCATAGACTCAAGTCTTGTCATGTTGATGTTCGCGCTGGCAAAAGGTTTCAATGCATCAAAAAGAGCACCTCCAACATGTTTTGTAATAAACATTATAGTCGTCTTGTCATCGCCTGATGCATCAGTCTCATTTGCAGATATGACAAAGAATTTTGTCATGTTCTCCTTGGAATCCTGGATATCCCTTTTAGCTATGCTTAAATCATAAAGTGCTGCTATCCTCTCATTTCCTATTAATGCTATAGTTTTGTCCTTTCGCACCTTGGCAGCTGCCGCAGCACCATCCCACCAAGAAATTGGTCTGCAGTCCATCCCGCTTAAAAATCCCTTGCATTGTGCCAATGCTTCGGGGTGGGCATATACATACTTTATATCATCAGGCAACGCATCTTTTCTTGTTATAAGGCAGTGTCTTATTCGTAATGCGCCTTCTTTGCATATCTTAAGGCTTGAACTTATAAGCAGATTTGTAGGTTCAACTATCCTTCCTGTCTGCGTATTTTCAACCGGGATTACCCCATAGTCTGCCCTACCTGTTTCCACGCTGTCAAAAACATCCTTAAATGTTTTATGGGACAGTGTTTCTGCCCCTTTGAAAAGTTTAAGTGCCATGCTCTCACTAAAGGCGCCCCTGTCCCCTTGGAAGGATACCTTCATTTATTACACCTTTCTTGTACGCTTTTGCTCATTGATATTACTTCTTGTAAAATAGCCATAACCCCTTTAACAGGAAGACCTAGAGCATTTGCCTTCTCCTTCCAAAGTTTTAGGACCTGCCCTTCCCTATCAGGGTCGTGTACAGGCAGTTTTGCACTTTGTTTGTATGAGGCGATATCTTTGGCTAGTTCCATCCTTCTTAACAAAAGATCAAGTAATTTGGTGTCTACTATGTCTATTTCCCCTCTTAGGGCGTCTAGCGGCTTCATAGTCCCGACCTCATCAAAAGGTCTAGTGCGCATATCGCAGCCATGTTTTCTATCACGGGCACTGCGCGAATGCCAATGCACGGATCATGCCTTCCACTCATTTCAATGATGGTTTCTTTCTTCGTTTTCATGTCCACGGTTTTTTGCCGCTTTCCGATGCTTGGGGTAGGCTTTATTGCCACCTTGAAGACGATTGGCATGCCTGTGCTTATTCCCCCCAAAACACCGCCGGCATTATTTGACTTTGTGATTATCTTGCCATTCTTGAAAATGAATGGGTCGTTGTTTTCCGACCCTTTCATCGAAGCACTTTGAAAACCGCTTCCAAACTCCACGCCTTTGACAGCAGGTATGCTAAACATGGCGTGGCTTATGACGCTTTCAACTGAATCGAACATTGGCTCCCCTACACCAGGAGGCATGCCTATTATCCTGCACTCTATGCATGCTCCTATGGAGTCTGAATCGCTCATTGCGCCGTATACTTCCTTCTCCATAAGACTTGCAGCACCTGCATCTGCGCAGTGTATGGCATCTTGGTCAATTCCCTCTATCTTCTGGTCCTCTATGCCTTCTTTGGCCTTTACATTGCCTATTTGAACAATATGCGAAAGCACCTTGATGCCCTTACCATCAAGCACCTGTTTTGCCAAAGCTCCTGCCATCACAAAAGCTGCTGTCATCCTTCCCGAGAATATTCCTCCGCCCCGCAAATCGTTATGTCCTTTATATTTTATGGTTGCCATAAGGTCTGCATGGCCTGGGCGCGGTGTAACTTCTATGTTTTTGTATGCGCTTGAGTCAACATCCTCGTTTCGTATGATCATCGTTATAGGGGCACCTGTTGAAACACCGTCTAAAACCCCGCTTAACAGCTGCATAACATCGCCTTCCTTTCTTTGTGTCGTTAATATGTTTCTTCCCGGCCTTCGCCTGTCAAGCTCTGCCTGAATGCGCCCCGTATCAATAGTTATCCCTGGAGGGCATCCCTCAACTACTGCGCCGATGCATGTGCCGTGGCTTTCCCCAAATACGCGTATTTTATATATGGTACCAAAACTAAACGTCAATTATATCAGCTCCGATAATTTTCATATCTTCTATAAACGCCGGATAGCTCTTTTTTATACACTCAACACCAGATATTCTTGTCACCCCGTCTGCAACTATTCCTGCAACTATACAGGACATGGCTATCCTATGGTCGTTATGAGAGCTTAGTAAAGCCCCATTCAACGGGGTTGGGCCCTTGATTAACAATGAATCCTTATTTTCATCTATCTTTGCGCCCATCTTTTTGAGCTCTGCTGTTATTGTATGAAGCCTGTCGCTTTCCTTTATCCTTAATCTGGATGCATTATATATCCTAGTTTCGCCTTTAGCCTGTGTGGCCAAAACTGCAAGTATTGGCACAAGATCCGGCACATCGGACGCATCTATATCACATGCGCTTAGCTGGGACCTTTGTGCATAGACGCCGCCATTTCTTGACAAGACGCTTCCCCCCATCCTTTTTAATATGTTTAATATTTCCTTGTCCCCTTGTTTTGATTTGGGCATTAAGCCTGTTAGCTTGATGCTTCCGGAAAGTATGCCTGCAGCAAGCAAAGGTGCAGCAGAGCTAAAGTCCCTTTCCACCTCATAGTTGCATCTCTTATAAGATTGCCCGGGAAGAATAGTGAACTTTCCATAATTTTTTTCATATGTTATGGAAATACCAAATCTTCTTTCAACATCCATAGTCATATCTATGTATGGTTTGGATTGCAATGGTGTGGCAAGGGTAATAATCGTCTCTTTTCTTGCCTTAGGGCATGCAAGAAGAAGCGAGGACAGATACTGTGAACTTACATCCCCACGAAGCGATACATCGCCCCCCTCGATTCCCCCTCCGTTTATTATCAGTGGCGGCATGCCATTTCCCCTTGATGAGCGGCATATTGCGCCAAGCTGTTCTAGGGCACGAAGCAATTCCCCTGCAGGCCTGCTGCGCAGAGAATCGTCTCCTGTCAGGACGCTAGTCCCTGGTGCCAATACGCTAAGCGCCGTAAAGACCCTTAACGTAGTTGCAGACCCGTGGCAGTCTACAACGTTATCGGGTGTCTCCAATATACCAGTTCCCTCTATTGCAACGCCACCTTTTTTCAACGACACTTTCGCCCCAAACATCTCGCACGCACGTAGTGTTGCATTTGTGTCATCGCTATAAAGCACATCTTTTAACATTGATCTTCCGTCTGCCATCATTGCGCATATCATGGCCCTATGGGTGTAGCTTTTGGATGATGGCGGCCTTATGCCCCCCTCTATCTCGCTCTTTCGTACCTGAATTATCATTTCCTGCCACCTTCTGTCAAATATATCACCCTCTTAGCAACCTCGCTTGGGTCCATGTCCGTAGTATCGATGATATGGTGTGCTGCACGCCTGTAGCTTTCAGAGCGTTTTTTAATTAGTTCATTTACCTGTTCATATTTATCTTCGGAGTTTAGCAACGGCCTTTCTAAACTATGATTTGTTCGAGAAACTATCGCTAAAACTGATGCGACAAGTAAGATAACTGTGGACGATTCCCTTAATATCTTGATATTTTCCTCATTTACCACTATACCGCCGCCGCAGCTTATCACAATGCCTTTGCATTTGGCAAGTTCTTTGAGCAGTCCATTCTCCATGTCTCTGAATCGTGGCTCCCCATCCTTCTCAAAGATGGATGCAATCGTTGCGCCATGCCTTTGGGAGATTATATCATCCATATCAGCAAAACGTGTGCCCAGCCTTTTTGCAACAAGCTCCCCTATAGTTGTTTTCCCCGTGCCCATAAAACCTATTAGCGCAATGTTTCCTTCCATAAGCATTCATCCTTTGTGGGCTTTTATTGCTGCACGCCTCATTATATCTATTGGAGCGCGTATCCCTGTCCAGATTTCGAAGCTATGCGCCCCTTGAAAAACGAGCATGTCAATTCCGCCTATTATGCCACATCCTGCCTTTCTCGCCTCTGCAAGAAGTGGCGTTACCTGTGGGTCGTAAACCAAGTCCATGACCACCATGTCCTTGTGCAGGTTGTTATTAGTTATAGGAAGAGTGCTTTCCCCCATGCTATGCATGCCCACGGTCGTGCAATTTATTATAATATCAACTTCATCCATCTGTTTTTTGAAAAATGACATGTCCCCATATCCAATGGGTGCCCCCCTGATGTCCTCTAATATATTTGAGAGCTTACGGGCGTTTTCCAGACCCCTGTTTATTATCATGATATCTGCTGTTGTGTGTGACACAAGCGATACTGCAACAGCCCTTGCAGCGCCTCCTGCACCTATCACTACTACGTTCTTGTCATCCAATTTTTTACATTTTTCAGTTAAGGCGTCAAGACAACCAATCCCATCAGTATTTTCGCCTATTAGCATCCCGTCCTTTACGTAAACTGTGTTTACCGCCCCGATAGATGCCGCTTCATCGCTAATTTTATCTAGATGTTTTACTATGTGGCTTTTGAGAGGATACGTGACATTAGCACCATGCACCTTTCCAATGCGCATCATTTTCTCCAAGGCGCTAATCTCCGATAGATTTAATCTCACCTTTTCATAATGGTATTCTTTTTCCAGACCCACTGCCTTAATAGCAGCGTTATGCATCACAGGGCTTAGTGAATGGTGTATTGGGTCGCCTGCAACCACCAATAGATTCAATTGCCTAACCCCTTTAGCACAATTTTCATATCTTCAACGTTCAATTGGCCTGGAGCGGTCTTATCCCTTGCAGCAACATACATAAATGGCGAACCGTAGTAAAGGGATGCCACTCTTGTTATCGCACCAATTTCCCCCATAGCAAACGCTATAAGGGGAAAGCCTATCTTTTTGGCTTCAAGCATCATGCCCAATATTGTGTGGCAATCATCTGGAGAGTTTGCTGTTGTGACTAGCTTTCCCATGTTAGCACCGCTTTTCTGTAATTTATGAAGAGTGTTTCGCAGTATCCTTTCTGAAGGCGTATCGGAAAAATAATGCTTTGATATGATAGATGCCACATCATGATCCCTAGCATCATCCAATATAGATGCCCTTAGCTCATCATTAGTGTCAAGCTCCACATCTATGCCAGAAGCCCCAGCCCTTATGGCATCTTTCAATATATTTATCCTGTCTACTTCACTTCCCGTAAAACGACCCCCCTCCCAGGCCGGTCTGTTAGTTGCTATCACAGATTGTTTAAGAGAAGAATAAAACGTTTCAAGCCCTCTTGCATCGTCCAAATAATCGATCCTATGCTCGACAAGAGGGGTATCTATATATTTTGCCACGCCAAGGCAGTGCTCGATGTTTTGTTCTGCCAAGCATGCACAAAGCTTCATTTTTCAATCACCATTTCATCCATGACATGAATACCGAAGTGTCTTCCTCCTTCTTCTAGATGCACAAAGACCTTATCTCCAACTTTTATATCTGTGACCGCTATGCTTTTTCCATTTGATACAAGCTTCACAGTTTCCGCCTTTTGCAACACTGCCTTTGCGACCCTTTCGTCGCTTTTTGCTTCAATTAGAAGCAGTGGCCGCAGTTCTATTTTTGAACGTGCAACGTATGTCGTACGCGTATTTCCGTCTCTGTCGATTATTAAAACATCGTCACCTGCTTTTATCTCCTCTAAGTACCGCGTCTTGTTTCCTGGTGCAAATGCGTACAACGACAAAGCCCCGGCATTTACACGAAATGGCCGTGGCGACACAAATGGATTTTCTTCCACTTCCGCTTGAATTAGAAACATTCCTTGAGAAGAAGTACCGACAAGCATGCCCGTGCCCTCATCCATGAGATCACAAGTGTCAATGCAAACCCTTGCACCCAGGCCTAAATCCTTCACAACAGATATTGTGGCCTGCTCTATAGACAACTTTTCGCTTTGCTGCATGTATACGACTATCTTGGAGAGTTGGAGCGGATCATCAGTTTCTAACACTACTCCATCTGCCCCAATTTCAAGGGTTTCCAGTGCTATCTTTGCTTTATTGGCGTCCTTTACCTTTACTAGCACATTCGTCTTCCCCTTAAGCTGTGCAACAATATTTTCTAAAGGTATTATCTCTTGATCTGGGAATTCCAAGATTATGTTCTCACCTGTTGCCATCCCTATCACCTTCATTTCATCCAGCTTGTCGTTGACCTGGATTACAGGTGTATCATCTGTCTCATCGTAAAGGGGAAGTCCAAGAAAGATTGCTTCTTTTCTTACCTCTTCGCTATTTGTCTGTACCACAACTTGCTTCATATAGCACACCTCAATTCTTTTAGAGCTTCCTCTACAGAGGCTTTTTCGACGATAATAGAACGTATTGCATGTACTATGGCAGACGGATTTGTATGCTGGAATGCGTTTCTCCCTAATGAAACACCTATGGCGCCCCCTTCCATGGCACCTGATACCATCTCCAAAATATCTTTGTCATTGGAGCATTTCGGCCCGCCTGCTATCACGATTGGGACCGGGCATCTTCTAATCACATCCTTAAAAGAGTCTATATCCCCTGTATACATGGTTTTTACTATGTCTGCCCCAAGCTCGTAGCCTACCCTTGCAGCCAATGCCACTGACTCGGGGTCCATTGAGTTTGATACGTTCTTTCCACGAGGGTACATCATTGCCAAGAGAGGCATTTGTTTTTGTTCGCATTCTGTAGCTACTGCACCAAGTGCAGTAAGCATCTCTGGCTCGGATTCGTTTCCACCGATGTTTATGTGAACCGAAACAGCATCCGCCCCAAGACGCACGCCATCATCCACCGTGGCCACAAGGACTTTTTTGTTTGGATCGTCTGCCACTCTTGTACTAGCCGACATATGCATTATAACCCCGCATCGTGTCGGTGTTTGAATGCTCCGTAGGATCCCTTTGTGCAAAAGCACTGCAGATGCCCCTCCGGCATCTACGGAGGAAACGATTTTGTCCATATCCTCTAGTCCCCTTATAGGCCCATCAGTGGTCCCATGATCCATTGGTATTATAATGGCTTTTCCTTTTTCTGTAATCCTGTTCATTCGTATTTTTTTCCCATTCATGGCAATTCCTCCGTGCCAGAAATATCCACGCTCCCGGAGGAGGCGTTGATAATATGCTGTGTTCTTTGCAATTGGTGCAAAGAGTGTGCATGGTGCCTTGCATCAAGTACCTGGTGCAAACTACCATTAACCGGTAAATTGTCTAAAATAGTTGACCTAGATGCCCCTTCCAATACATTGTTCCTTGCTATGGTAGCATTTGAACACGATCTTATGACAGCCTCTATGTGTTCTTGAGCACAACTGCCATCTGTTGGAACAACGGCCTCATCAACTTGCTGTAATGTGGCACAAGAGTCAGGTGTTAAACTATGCTCTGCAACCAAGGAAAAGACATCGCCAAAGATAAAGACGTCCCCCCCTTGTACAGTTTATATTTTCTCTTCTCATTGTTTTCATTTTTTTATTCTCCTTTTTATGGTTTATAGAGTTCTCTTATAGGTTGTTGCAAACAAACACGCATTTGATAATAAAAATCACAAAACGTGTTTACATTCAATAACTAAAGTAAAAACAATAAAAGCTACGAAAATCATTTTTTGTATCCTTGTAAATAGATGCGATTTTCATGCTCATTAAATCACCTAATTATATTTTCCTTATAAACTTTTCGGTATTTTTGATATTATACTTCAATTTTATCTCAATCCTTCCCTTAGCTCCTTTATCTTATCCTCCAGTTTTTCGTCAGCATCTTCTCCAAATTCTTCTATTATCTTGACAAGTGCACTTCCAACGATAACAGCATCTGCACCTGCACCCACTAGCTTCTTGACATGCTCTGATCTTGAAATTCCAAACCCTACCGCAAGCTGATTTTTACAAAGCGATTTTGTCTTATGTAAGGCTTCAAAAGCAATTTCCTGTACATCATCCTGCATCCCTGTTATACCGTAGTGTGACACCAAATAGATAAATGCACACCCGGAATCATCTATTTTCTTTAGCCTATTATCTGCCGTGTTTGGCGCTACCATAAATATGGGCTTTATACCATAACTATCGCAGATTAACTGGTAATCTCCTGCTTCATCAAAAGGCAGATCTACAGATATCACCCCATCTGCTCCTGCATCACGTGCATCTTGCATGAATTTTTCCACACCGCGCCGATATATTATATTATAATATGTCATCAAGACTATAGGGGTATCAGAGCTCTTCCTAAACTTGCGAACTATGTCAAATATTGAATCAACGGTCGTCTTGGACTCAAGTGCCCTGTAATTTGCCCCTTGAATGGCCTTGCCATCTGCCACAGGGTCGCTAAATGGAATACCAAGCTCTATTACGTCGGCATAACCATCAAGCACCTTCATGAATCTTAGGGTTGCGTCTGTTGATGGATCGCCTGCCGTGATAAAAGATATTAGAGCTGGAGCTTTGAACATTGTAGCGCCTCCTTCACTATTCCGAGATCCTTGTCTCCCCTGCCTGATAAATTGACAACTACATTTTCATCATTGTCCATACCTTTGGCCACATCCATGGCATATGCAAGGGCATGGGAGGATTCAAGTGCTGGTATGATGCCTTCGGTCTTTGATAGGCATGAAAATGCATGCAAAGCATCATCATCTGTCACGCCGACGTATTCTACCTTCTTTTCATCTTTTAGGTAGGCGTGTTCTGGCCCAACTCCTGGATAGTCAAGCCCTGCAGATATGCTATGGGTGCCCGCTATCTGCCCCTCATTATCTTGAAGGAAGTATGATAGCATGCCATGCAAAACTCCTTTTTCCCCTGCACCAAGGGTAGATGAGTGCTTTCCAGTTTCAACTCCTTTGCCTGCGGCTTCTACACCTATCAACCTGATGCCATCATCCAAAAATGGATAAAACATTCCTATTGCATTGCTTCCTCCCCCCACACATGCAACTATGCAGTCAGGGACGCCGCCGCATAATTCCTTCATCTGTTTTTTGGTCTCCTTGCCAATGACTATTTGCAGATCCCTGACGATTTCAGGATACGGGCGCGGTCCAACAACTGAACCTACGAGATAATGCGTATTCTCAAACGATGATACCCAATCCCTCATAGCCTCGTTTATAGCATCCTTTAGTGTGCAGCTCCCGTTATTTACAACATTTATCTTTGCACCAAGAAGCATCATTTTAAACACGTTTGTACTTTGGCGGTCGACATCCTTGCTCCCCATATATACTTCTGTCCTCATGCCAAACAATGCCCCGGCCATGGCAGTAGCAACGCCATGCTGTCCTGCCCCTGTCTCAGCTATCAATCTATCCTTGCCCATCATCTTTGCAATCAACGCCTGTCCGATGCCGTTGTTTATCTTGTGTGCGCCACCGTGCAGGAGATCCTCTCTTTTTAAGTATATCCTTGCACCACCGACCTTGTCAGTGAGATTCTTTGCAAAATACAAAGGGGTCGGGCGGCCAGCATATGTATTCAAATAATACTCTAATTCACTGCAGAACCCCTTGTTATGTTTTATTTTTCCATACATTGATTCAAGCTCCTCAAGAGGGGGTATCAAGACTTCTGGAACATACCTTCCCCCAAAATCCCCAAATTCCATTTTTTCACCTCACCTGTTTTACAAATTCTTTAATGCGTCCTGCATCTTTTATTCCATTTACCTCAACACCGCTTGATACGTCTACACCACAGGGTCTTACAAATTGGATTATCTGCCCCACATTTTGTGGCGTTAGGCCGCCTGCAAGAATGATATCCGTCTTTTCAGCTACTATCTTGCTCACGTTATGGTCATGAACAATTCCGCTGCCCTGCCCCGTGTCAAGCAGCGCCATGTTTGCCCCATACTGTTTAATCTCATTTAACAAAAACTCGGCATCTTCTGATGGGTCTTTGCTAGCCATTGGCACCTTAAATGCCTTCATGACAAACACATCGTATGATGACCTTATCCTTTCAATATCATAGGAGGATATCGTCTGTGAATGCATCTGCACGTATCTTGCGCCAGTTTTCTTGATTATGTCTATCCAGCCCCCCACACTTGGGGTTGTAGAAACTGCAAAAACAGGAATATTTGCATGAGATATTATTTCTTTAGCAACATCTAGGCTTACGCACCTATGTGATTTGGAATCAACTACTACACCTGTTGCATCAGCATATGCATCTACCATCTTTGTATCCTCCTTTACCATAAGTCCACAGATCTTCACAGTTGTCATAGTGCCACCGTCACAGTTTTCCCTTAGTAAGGTCTACGAAGTTACGTATGATCCTTACCCCATCATCATTTGAGTCGCTTTTAGTAAGGATGCTTTCTGGATGGAACTGCACGCCTTCCAACTGCATCTTTTTACACCGTATCCCCATAATTGTACCATCTTTTGTTGTTGCTGTAACCTCAAATCCGTTAGGCTTATCCATCAAGGCTAGTGAATGGTATCTACCTGCCATAAGAGGATTTTTTACATTTAGATACAACGAATTGTTATCATGAAATATACTGCTTGCCTTACCGTGAACTGGTGGCACTTTTGCTACTGTGGCACCAAAAACATACCCAATAACCTGGTGGCCCAGACAGACCCCAAGCAAGGGTACACCTGCCTCAAGCACAATCTCCGGACTATTTCCAACGCATTCTTTTCTATCAGGTGATCCGGGGCCAGGAGATATTATTATCCCGTCAGGATCTATCTTTCTAACATCTGCTAGCGTAGCTGTGTTTTGTGTTACTAAAACATCATCGAAAAATGACGCATACTCTGCAAGATTCCATACAAATGAGTCCTTATTGTCAATAAGAAGTATCATTCCCGTGCCCCCAGCGCTTTCATAACTGCGGACATCTTTTGTTCTGTCTCTGTAAACTCACTGATTGGATTGGAATCTGCAACAATACCAGCGCCAGCGCGCACTCTGCACACCTTGTCAAATTCAGCCATCCTGATTGCTATTGCCATATCCGCGCACCCGTTGGCGGAGAAGTAGCCTACACATCCCCCATACACCTTCCTCCTAGACCTTTCTAGCTCATCTATTATTTCCATTGCCCGGATTTTTGGTGCTCCTGTCAACGTTCCTGCAGGAAATGTTGCATCCATGGCATTGTACTGGTTTTTGCTTTTCCCAAGAGTGCCTGTTACCTCTGTCTCGATATGCTGAACATGACTGTAACGCCGTATTTCCATAAGGGTGGGTATCCTTACGCTTCCCGGCAAACATGCCTTTCTTACATCGTTGCGGGCAAGATCTACTAGCATCACATGCTCCGCCCTTTCCTTCTCATCCTGCAGCAACGCCTTTGCTAATGCCTCATCCTCTTTAGCGCAATTTCCTCGTGGAGCTGTACCTGCAATTGGATTTACCCTTATGGTACTTCCCTCAACGGTCGCCATTGCTTCAGGTGATGAACCTACTACACTTTTGTCAAACTCCAGCAAAAACATGTACGGACTTGGATTTACCGCCCTAAGATTGGTATATGTTTGAAAAGGAGTAAGATCTGTTGATACCTCATACTCTCTTGACAATACTATCTGAAAGGCATCACCTGAGAATATATACTCCTTGGCCTTTTCTGCCATGCCAACAAAAGCATCCTTATTTGCATCACAACCTATTATTGATGATGCACATTTTTTATTTTCCACTCCTAATACCATAGCTTTTTTGTGGATCTTGCAAGCATCTTTTGTGTCATTTTCAAATGAATGGAAATACAGTTCATTTGACATATTGTCATATACAAAAACATCTTTGTAATACCCAAATACAGATGGTTCTTTAGCATGGCCTCCGATGATATTCTGTACAGAGTCGTACGAAACGTACCCTACAAAACCACCAACAAAGCGGTCCCCATACAGCTTTTGCTCGTGCAAGTCCTCAAGCGCATTGAATGGGTTTGTCTCCTTGGATACCCTCTTACCATCTATCCTGGTCCCTCTGCCATCTACCTCTACCACAAATGAGGGATTTGCCGAGATGTAGGTATACTTGGACTTCCTTTTTTGTTTTCCAGTTGACTCTAAGATGAAAGGAAATAAACCCTCTTCTCTAATGGCGCCGTACAATTTTAGAGGATCAACAAACTCAAGCTTTTGGATATGCATTTCTTATTTCCTCCAGCTTTCTTGTTGCTGTATCCCCCAGCACCGACTCTACAAGTTCCCTGCACTCATTCAAATCTTCATGCCTTGTAATACTAAGCGCCATGCTGGCGTTAAGCAGGACAAAGTTCTTGTCCTGTTCCCTTCCCTTTCCAGCTAATACGGCTTTTATTCTCTTTGCGCTTTCAAAAGGGCCATTGCAGGAAGTAGGCTTTGTGCGATTTATGCCAAAATCTTCAGGGGTCACGAAATAGCGCTCCACACCATTTCTTGTTACTTCTGCCACCAAAGTCTTTCCATTAGGATTTACCTCATCCAATCCGTCTCCATAGACCACTTTTCCATTGCGAATATTTAGGAGGTACAATGCCTCGGCCACTTCACCTAAAAGTTCCTCAGAATTCACCCCTATCAATTGGTACGCTGGGTTTGCAGGATTTGCAAGCGGGCCCAAAATATTAAACAGCGTCTTTATTCCAAGTTTTTTCCTAACAGGCATTATCCTCCCTAAAGTAGGATGATAAAAGGGCGCCATAAGAAAAGTAAAATTTGTGTTTGAAATGCCGCACTTGACATCTTTTGGTGTGATGTTAGTTTCAATGCCCAACGCATCCAAAACATTTGCAGAACCACTTCTTGATGTTATTGACACGTTTCCATGCTTTGCTACCCGAACAAAACACGACAGAAGAAGTGCCGATGCTGTGCTGACATTTATTGTTGATGAGTTGTCCCCTCCGGTCCCGCAGGTATCGGCAACATTGCCAAGGTCTAATCTTCCAGCCTTGTCCCTCATGGCTTTTGCAAACGCTGCAAGCTCTTCTGAAGTATATCCCTTCGTCTGCATTGCAACAAGGTATGCGCCTATCATCATCTCGCTTTCTTGTAAAAGCTGATTGTATAGGCCATATGCCTCTTCAAAGCCAAGATTGTGACCTTCCACTATCTTGCCAAGCATTACACCGCCCCCATAAACTCTTTAAGAGCATTCCCGGGGTCTTGTGCCTTCATAAGGGCTGTCCCTATCAAGGCAGCATCTGTGCAGCGTGCTGCTCTTCTCATATCATCTGGTGTTGCTATTCCACTTTCGCTAACAAGTACTGCATTTCTATTTAGCATGCTGTACAGCCGCTCGGTGATCTCCACAGTGCCATCATCCTTCTCAAAACATGCGATGTCCCTGTTGTTTATCCCTATCATCGTAGTGGACGTCTGATTTGCTATATTAACATCATCAATCGTATGAACCTCGACTATCGTATCCAAGCCCAGGTCCATGGCATAATCCACAAATTCGCTTGTCCTTTCCTTAAGAAGCCTCCCTATTAGAAGAATTGCCGAGGCTCCTGCCTCATATGTGCGGTCAATTTCTTTTGTATCAGTGACAAAATCCTTCCTTAGTACTGGCAAGTTCGATATTTTGCATATCTTTGAGAATAGCTCGGCATTGCCTTTAAATTCACTTGCAGTTATGTATGATATCCCTATAGCACCATGCTGTTCGTATGCATCCAATATATCAATAGGGTTTCTCCCTTTGAGGAGATCCCCATATCTGGGTGAAAATACCTTTATCTCAGCTATTATCGAAGGCAAGTTTCTACATTTATTTTGGCGTATGGTCTTAGACAGGCCAAAATGAACCACCTGAATTAGTTTGTTTCATGATTTGAAAATACATGATTCCTTTATAAATCTTTCTGAAAAAATGTTATAAATTATACATCTATGTATAGAATTATACATAAAACAGTACACAAATCTGTGATATCGTTTAAGCTGAATTTCGGTGAAAACATAGTAAAAGCATAACAGGTCAACTTTCAAAATACCAGTTCCACAATACGTTGCAGACTATAATAACTCATCCAAAAATTCTTTATCTCATGACATGACAGTAGTTATATGCCATGTGAAGAAGAACGTAAGCTAAATGTGGTCAATATGCCAAACTGGGAGGACCTTCTCCCAATTCTAACAGAAACTTGCCCCTGTAAAGAGGATTTAGAGCGCTTGAAAGAATATAGGATAATATACAACGAGATGGTAGAAATCTTGGAAATATGGATGGAACGCCATGATGTATGTTGTATATGTCGCAGGGACGATGAAGAGGAATAAAAAGCTACTGCTTATTGCACTTTAAAGAGTGAAACACTATAAATACTAAGCTAATTTGCACCCCTCTTCAAAATATTCTATTCCCCTCTGAAGCAAATGAAAGGGGGAAAATGGAAACCTTGCCAAGATCTACAGAAACATTTTATAGAAGCAATAACTACTTCAATGAAAGCCTATAAAGACGCACGCACGGTAGTTGCATTGTCAAAACAGCACACAAAAACCAAATGCGAAAACTGACTATTAAACAATATCTGTAGAATCGGTGAATAAAATGAAAATGCGTTTTTCAAGGCAAGAGATAAAGGAACTTTTTATCGCATGGATTATTTTGACTATAATATTATCCCATTTTAAATTAGCATTGTTTCCTGTAAGCTTTGCAGCTGTTGGTACAGCATTTGTTTGCCATGAGTTGGCCCACAAGTACTACGCACAAAAATACAATATGTTCGCCGAGTTCAAATTATGGAAAGAGGGATTAGCACTAGCCATGCTTCTGGCAGTTATGACAAAAGGGAACTTCGTGTTTGCCGCTCCGGGTGCAGTATACATATATGGATCATACATCACCAAAGAACAAAACGGCAAAATATCTCTTGCAGGACCATTTCTTAATTTGATAATTGCCACAATTTCGTTGTTTATTTATGTAACAATTTCAAAATCAGTCTTGTTTTCATCTTTAGTAGTAATAAACGGATATCTAGGATTTTTCAATTTATTGCCAATCGCTCCACTCGACGGCAGCAAGATACTACAATGGGACAAAAATAAGTATTTCATTGCCCTTGCATGCGCCTTTATGATAATACTTTTCATAGAATATAATATATTCTAAAATGATACGGGAAAGTATATATATCTAAAACCAATAGTACTAACGAGGCGGTAATTTGGCAAAAATACTTATCGAAGACATAATCAACACCGATATTCTTATCATGAAATCCGCTGACTCTTTAATGGATGCAGTAAAAAAAATGCACGAAAAAAACAGTGATTATGTGCTCATATGTGAAGACCGATTTCCTGAAGGAATTATTACTGAACGTGATGTCATGGCTAAAGTTTTGACAGTAGGTTTGAACCCAGAAAAGGTAAAATTGGGGGATATAATGACAACGCCTGTCACCAGCATAGAAAAAAATGTTGAAGTCATGGAAGCATGGAAAATTATCTCTGAGTCCAAAATAAAGCGATTGATCGTTACCGATAATGAATCGGCAATAGGATTTATCACTGCCTTTGATATTTTAGCTATAACCCCTGAATTATTCGAATGTGAAGAGAATATTAGCAATCCAGAAGGAGGATTCTGCGAATTTTGTGGTAACTACTTTATAAGCTTAAATGAAATTGAAGGAAAATATGTGTGCAATAGCTGTAAAGACCAACTCCTGGAGGAGTAGACTACTTGTCAATGGAGGCCTGAAATGAAAATAACAGGTATTATCAAACCTATTTTTGTTATAGATGCAAACAACTTTGCTACAAAAGCTAGACAGTTGCTTAGAAACGAAAAGATACTTTTTGTCGAAAAAGATGGCGTATTTAGAGGAATAATCGATAGAACTACTGCATTGCAAATTACTGAAAGCAAAACAACGATAACTGCGCTTGATATAGCTAAACTGCCACAATACCAAACAACCCCAGATGATTCTGTGGAGCATATAGCTAAAAAAATGCTAAAATACGATACTTACATATTGCCCGTCTTTGAAGATAATGCCCCTGTCGGCTGGGTGGGACTGTCTGAGGTCATAGCCATATTAACTCTTGAGAACGAGTTTATAGCCAAAAGAAAGCTTTCTGAAATAATGAGAAAATATCCCATATTTCTCGATGTTGAAGATTCTATTATAAAATTATGGAATATTATGGAAGAAATACGATTCTCAGGAGTCCCGATAACTAGAACTATATCTGCCAGAAATGGAAAATACAAAAAACTAGTGGGCTACGTATCAAAAAAAGACATGCTTAACTCAGGACATGTTAGAATAGCCCTTGAAAATAGCAAAAGGCGTACAAATCCGCCTAAAATTGAGAAAGTAATGAACAGGACACCCCTAACACTAACAGAACGTGACACTGTATCTACATTTGTAGAACGCATGATTGAGAATGATGTCTCTCGTATTCCAATTGTCAACGAAGGTTATGAACTAAAGGGGATCGTAGGAAAAATGGATGTCCTAAAACTCCTGGTTGAGGGAAAATCATGAGAAAATATGTGTATGGAAAAATGGACCGGGGACCAATAGAGTTTGGTTCTAGAATAGCTGAACACGAAAGGGAAATAATGAAAATTGCTAGAAAAAATGTGGTTACAGTTCCACCATCTATTTCTATAAAAGGCGCTGCTGAAACGATGGTAGAATACCACACGCGCAGACTCCCTATCGTACACCCTGGCACAAACGTTATACAGGGAATAATTGTCACACGAGACATAATAGACTTCCTGGGAGGGGGAGAAAAATACAACATCGTGACGCAAAAGCATAACGAAAACTTTCTAGCTGCTATCAACGAATCAGTGCGCAGCATAATGGACAAGAACGTGATTTATATACGCGAGAACTACTCAGTAGGCGCAACGCTAAAAAAACTGGTCAATGAGGGTGTTGGTGGTTTCCCTATATTAAATAAACAAAAAAAAGTGATAGGGCTCATTGAAGAAGAAGATTTTGTATACAACATCGCAGGACTTTGGGCAGGAACAACTGTAAAAAACATTATGACAAAAGATGTTTTAGTGTTGACTCCTGGAACCAACTTAAAAGATACATCACGTCTCATGATAAAAAACAGTATAAGGCGGGTTCCGATGGTGTCCGATGACGAGTTAGTGGGTGTTATAACAACTTTTGATATAATAGATTATTTTGCGTCATCCAAAATACTGGATAAAATGAAGTCTACAAACGCAGAAGACGCACTTTCAATAAAGATAAGCGAAATAACGAAAAAAGAACCTGTAACTATCAGTCCCGATGAGGATCTTGGAAAGGCTGTTGAACTAATGAAAAAGAACAACAACGGTTTTCTGCCTGTAACTGAGGATAAACAATTAGTAGGGGTCGTTACAGAACGCGACATCTTGATGAAATTAATAATGGAGGAATATACTTGGAAAGGACGTTAAAAGAAATCGCAAACAAAGCAACTATAATAGACAAGGATAGACGCCTATCATATGCAATAGAGCTTATGGGAAAAAATCATATTGCTAAACTTCCTGTAACAGAGAACGGTGAATTAATCGGTATTATAACAGAACGCGACATTATAAAAAAAATAGGTTCATCCAGAAGCCTTAACTTCAGGACATCCTCATTCCATATATCCTCTTGTATGACCCCAGAGCCCTTTTTCTTAGGCGAATCAGGAAAAATTCTTGAAGCACTCATAGCATTCAAAGAACATGACTTCTCCGGCATACCAATTATTGGAAAATATATAATGATAGTAACCAAGATGGACATTCTAAAACACTTCGATGCACCAGGGTACGTATCTGAGAATCTAAATACAAAATTTCATGTACTCAACCCAAACGATCGCGTTATCCATGCACGACGCTTGTTGCTTGACAATAACCTTCATGCACTACCTGTATGGGATGGAGAGATTATAGGAATAGTAACAATTCAAGACTTGGTGTTTGGTATGAACGAGTTTAGGGAAAAAACACCAGGGAAATACATGGAAAAAAGATTAAAAGAATTCACAGTAGAATCCATCATGGCCCAGGACGTGAAGAGTGCAAGATTAGAAGATAGCCTAAATGATGTGAAAAAGATGCTTATAGACAGTAACTTCTCATCAATGCCGGTGTTAAACTACGAAGACCACATTGTTGGAATTATCTCAAAAGATGAGATTGTAAATGCAATATAACCCCTTTTGTCCAGGGGTTTTTTTTATTCTTGAAAATAATTATCCATAAAATTTATATGCCCTGACTCTATCCCGCATATAATGGAGTATATGGCCGATGTTATTGTTGATGGGGCGTTATGTACAGGATGTGGAATATGTGTTGATGAGTGCCCCTCCAATGTATTTGACATGGAAGATGATTTGGCAAAACCAAATCGCCTCGAAGGTTGCACTGCCTGCAAACTATGCGAAATAGACTGTCCATCAGAAGCAATAAAAGTCAAAGAGAATTAAACATATTCTATAATCAAATTTTATACATATAACATCATCCCAATACAGATATTTAATGTATTTTTGTGTATTGGACTTTTTAAGGCAACATAAATATTCTAAAAAAAGAGGATAAAATTTATATAATGCCGAATAATTCATACATAAAAGGGATTGACACGATGAAACCACAACGCTGCCCATATATAAAGACGCGGCCCAACGGATTTTTTATGGGCGATGAAGAATACTGTTCTATTACAGGTACACGATTATCAAACATACATATAAATAAAGTAAGAACACTGTGTCATAAGGACTTCCTACTTTGTCAACATTATGCAAAGATGATAAAAAAAGATCTAGTGTCTGAACTGCAAAAATAGTGCCACAGATTCATTAATTCTAATGATACAATTAAAATATAATTAGCATAATCTTAAAATATTTCTAAAATCAGACAAACTTTAGTCGCTTTCTATTTTTTCAACGATTTTTTTAATAAAATCGAGCCCATCGTTTAGCAGTTTGTCGCCTTTATCTGTTATCGAGTAGTACTTTCTCTTTATTTTGTTCCCCTTTTCTTCACGAATATCATTTACAACATATCCTCCAGATTCCAATTTATAAAGAACCACATATGAGGTAATAGTGGCGGGGGTCCACCCAAAATTCTTCTCTATTTCTTCCTTTATTTCGTAACCATACATAGGACGTTTTTGTAAAAGTTTTAAAACATATATCCACATTACTTCCTTTGTAAGTTTATGATTTAATCTATTAAGAGGCAATAGTATCGACCTTTATGAATATTATATTTCCATATAATACTTCATTCAAATATAAATCTTACTGATTTGCGGCTGTGTTGCACAATTCAGCATGATTTACGATAGTTTTATATAAAATCCAATATAAAAATCATATATGGAAGTTGTATCCAGACTTCTGGTTTTATCGCCTGATTCACAATATTCTCCTTCATATCTAGCAAGAGCTGCATCTGCCTTAGAAAACAATGTTTTCATAAAACAGACATGTTATGGAATATTATTAGAAGGCGAAAAGGAAGATGTGAATTATGTATCTTCTGAATTAAAAAAAATAGATCCTAATAGAATATTTACTAAAATAAGAGCATTTCCATTAGGGGATAAACGTCGCTGTAGGGCAAATAAAGGTTCAGCCCGACCAGGATTTTACTTTTTAGAGAAAGAAATTGATTTGCTCCCCTCTATCGTGAAAGGGCTTGAAAGCCCTGGTGATACAAAAAAAATAAAGTTAAAAAACACAAAAAAGATAACACCTGAGAAATTTAAAGAAATTATGGAGAAATCAATATGATTTGTATATCTAAAGATTCAAAAGCTAATGAGCTCTGTAAAATGGCACTCGCCATTCATGAATTATCAGGTGGCCTTCCTATCACCATGCGCTCAAAAAACCATAGGGGCGTGCGGGTCGAAAAAGGAAAAGTAGTAGACATAAACTACAGCGGACCTACACTTGAAGAAGTATTAAGAACAGGCAAAAAAATCCACACTACTCCTATAAAAGGCATTTATAAAGGCATACCAGTATGTGTTGTGCCAATAAAAAATGAGATAGGAGAAACGATAATTGCCCTTGGGGTCGTGGATATAACGATGGGCATATTTGAAGATCTTATGCTTATCACGTCACGCCCAGAAATTATAAAACTTAAAGAAAAAAACATGTTATAAGTGGTGAACCCCTTTGAAAGTTGCAATATTTCCTCCAAACTCACTAATTTTAGCTGATTTAATAGAACGTTCAGGACATGAACCACTCACCATCATGAAAGAGCTTAGCGTTCGAGTTCGTGACCCGGAAATAGATTCTCCGCCACTTAACATTACTCCGGAGGACTCAAGCAGAGGCCTAAAATACGCATCAGCAGAAGCACCATCTGGTGTTCGTGGGAGACTAGCTGTGTTCGGACCAATATATGAAGAGGCTGATGCAATTGTAGCACTTAAGAATTCGCCCATAAGCTTCGGGTGTTTGGGATGTGCCCGCACTAATGAATTTCTGTTATATATGATACACTCCTCCAAAAAACCACATATTATACTTGAGTATCCCTCTTCAGAAGAAGAAACGATATGCATAGTAAGGGAAATACTTGATTTTCTAAAGAGGATGGATAACAATGATTAAAATAGCCCAGATTTCCTGTGGAACAGAATACAGCGGTATTCAGAACGAAATAGAAAAGGCTGCCGAGATGGTAAATGCAAAGATAATCTTCCCCGATGTCCCACTTGATTATATTGGTGAAACTGCAGAAATAACAGGTTTTGATGTGCAATCAGCAGGGCTTAAGCTTATGTTTGCTCGAGCCAGGGCTTTGGTAGAAGGTCTAGTAGATGCTGATGCGGTCTTTCTTACCACTTGTTTTAGATGCGCTGAAGGTTCTTTACTAAAAAACGAGGTAAGAAGATATCTGCAGAATAACTCTGATATACCTGTTGTTATGTACTCCTTCACACAAAATACGAAAAGAGACGAACTCTTGACAAGAATGGAGGCATTGCAAACTATCGCTGAGAAAAAACAGTTGCTGGCACGCAAACGACAAGAAGGTCTTACCCTTGGTATTGACTCTGGTTCTGCTACCACCAAAGCTATTGTGATGCAAGACGATGAAGTTATCGGCACTGGTTGGCACCCAACACAAGCAGTTGTCCTTTCTGCAAAAAAGGCAGTAAATGATGCCCTTAAGACTGCAGGAGTGACACTAAAACAACTTGATTCTATTGGGACAACTGGTTATGGCCGCCGCACGTTAGGAAAACATTACAAAGCAAATCTTATCCAAGAAGAGCTGACCGTCAACTCAAAAGGCGCTGTTTGGACAGCTGATTGTCAAGATGGTGAAGCGACTGTAATAGATATTGGCGGCATGGACAACAAAGTCATCACAATCAACAAAGGCATACCCGACTCATTCACGATGGGCGGTATTTGTGCGGGTGCGTCTGGACGATTCCTTGAGATAACCTCCAATCGCGTAGGTGTGGATATAACTGAACTGGGTGAGCTATCCCTCAAAGGCAATCATAAGAATGTTAACATGGCATCATACTGCATTATTTTTGGGATCCAGGACCTAGTAACGGAGCTTGCAGCAGGTGTTTCAAGAGAAGATGTTGCTGCCGCAGCCTGTTACTCTGTTGCAGAGCAAGTCTATGAGCAGCAACTGCAAGAGGTCGATATACGCGAACCAATAATTCAAGTTGGGGGGACGTCTCTTATTGGGGGATTGAACAAAGCTTTTGAAGATATTCTAAAAATCAAACCGATAGTTCCAAAATATTCCCAGTTTATCGGGGCTATTGGGGGTGCACTTCTCACATCAGCATACATAGGTGAAGAATAATGGAAGTGGAAGTACGAGGTGCTACACCCGAAGAGAATAAACAACAAAAAAAACTTTGTGAAGATATGTTTAAAGACTTGGGCCTTGGAAAAAAGCTCAAGAAAATACTTATTATTTGCGATATAGGCATGCCCGCTTTTTATGTAGCATGTAAATTCAAAAAAGATGTGCAACCAATCTACCTAAAGGATATAGCAAGGATACGTGAGCAAGCCACCTTCAAAAGACTGCAAATCACAGAAGAAAGATACTATGACCAGGTAATTAGCATCCTTGGAGAAAAATTCGGAAATGAGAACATAATCCAAGACGAAAGGAACATCATCAAGGTAAAAGGAAGCACAACATCAGTAGAAAACATAAAAATATATGATTTTACAGAGGAAGTACGTGAAAGAATCATTGATGCCTTATGGCATATTCTTCCAGAAGGATTTAAGGTACGCCAATTCAAGCATTTTCCTGATGGATTTATCGTAATGGCAACGGACATCCCCCCCATACAAGAATTCGCAGATCAAATTGAAAGTATGAAACAAGAGTTCGGGGGTGAAGAGGATGTTTAAGATGTATGTCTTCAAAGGAGGGACATATCGCCATGATGAGATTATAGAAAAAATCGAGGATCTTGGCGGGATAGTAATGCAAAAAACGCCTATGCAAACAGAAATAGATATCACTTTCGCACTGCAAGCCCCGGATCTTGACAACTTAAAAGAACTTGCGAAAAAACTCAAAGGAGATATTCTTGAAATTCCTTTTGGTGATATGGAAATAGCAATAGTCTCCCCTTCCCTTTCACGCCATCATCTTCCTCACCCCGTATGCGACATTTCTGAGTTCCTGCGAAGATATGGAGCTACCACTAACATCGTTGGTCTTGCCCGTGGTTATGGAAAAACAATATTTCAGATAAAAGACATTGAAAAGAAAATGATAGAAGAACACGATGCAGCAATATTTTCCTATGGGCTTTTTTCTGATTGTATAGTTCTTAAAGAAAAGGAAACGAAAGAAATTTCCACCTCATACATAATATGTGGTGGGCCATCCAAGATGCCTTTTGATAATTATATTGGGAATATAGGACGAAAAGGGGGCAGGATGCGCTCTGCAGCTGAGATTGCAACACTAGAAGAATTAAAAGAGATGCTACTAGAAAAAATAGAAAAAACAAGAGAAAGCATAGAAAAAGATCCCCCACCATATGCCCCCGTTTACATAAAACGTGCGCTTGAGGAGCAACTTGGTATTAAAGGCACTCTTGGGGACAATCCTGTTGTGCTCCATCTAAATGGTCTTCGCATAAAACTCCCTTATAATATATACTATAATAAAATATGTGATGTAAAGATAGGAAACGTAACTCTGGGCGACCTATCAAGAATCAATAAGTCCTATATGAATGACACCATACTAGTGCGTCTCTTATCCGAAAGCGAATTGGGGGGTGAGTAGCTATGAATATAATGCTTGATTCAAACCCTACTAAAACGGATAAGAACACAATAGAAAAAATTATAGGTTATGCCCCAACACCCGATATGCCCATAATAATAGAAAGAAAAACAACTAAAGATGTAACTATAAAAAATACATATGATATCACAACAACAAAAGGCATTTTGAGAATAGAGACCTACAACAACGAGTACTACCAATTCTTCAAAAACAACATTGAAAAGTTTGAGGGATTAAATATACAATGGACAGATAAGAATACTGTAAATTTTGGCACCTTCCCTGTAAATTCCGATGTTACAAGAAAACAATTTGATTATGAAAGTTATGATGTGCTCTTTGGCCTTTCAGGTTTTGATAAATCACAAGGTGTGATAATCTTTGTAAAAAAAGGCTATATCGGAAATAACGGCCTTGAAAAAGGCGTTTTTGGTAAAGTGGTAAAAGGGAAACATCTGCTTTTCGAGATGGAATCAAGCGACAAAATAATCAAAATAGAAAAGCGACAAGTACGCTCTGAAATATTTGATTACAAAATCGTAACTTCAGGTAATGAGCTTGTCCAAGAAAACGACCACATAATAACTAAGGTTGTGGTTGATCTTGACGAAAATTGCCCATATACTTGCGAGCACTTTCTATTCCTGACTGCAAATGGCATATTCGAAATCACCGAGTCCCTAAACACCTACTGCAAGAATGCTTCACTAAAAGGGGTAACCTTGCCAAATGAACAAACAAAACTTCGTTCAAAAGGAAGCTTGAGCGTACGTATATCTGGTAAGGAAGAGGGATGTGTATATATCTATTTTAATGATTCCATAGAAGACAAAACGCATACGGTTTTTGGGAATGTTATTAAGGGGCTTGAATTACTACAACAACTTAAGCCTAAACAAAAAACCAAGATATCATCCTCTATAATGCGCATCAATACACTTGGGTTAACACAATTACAAGCTGAGAAGCTTGTAAAAAAGAGTGGAATAGAACATATAAGAGTAGGCAACGCATCAGACGATGCAATAATTATCAGGCAAGACCCGGAATTGACCCTTGATGCAATAAAGAAAAACTCGATTGCCACAGAAGGTGTTGATCCTAAAAATGTTTTTAAAGTACAACTATATGAGGATGTTGCACCAAATACTGTACGCTACTTCAAAATAATCACAGGATTAAAGACACGTGCACTTGGAAGACTTTCCGTAATATTTGCCCATGAGGAAGTGGACATGATCCTTTTTACAGGAGATACTAAACTAGGAGGAGACCTAATACCTGAAAATCACCCCACAAATATTGTAAAAGCAGGAGATATAGGTGTGACTAATATGGCATCACGTCAAAAGGGGACAGTCGGGGTCCGATTCAATGACAACGACGAGTACGGCCCCACAGGAGAAGATTTTTCCCATACAAATATAGTTGCACATATTGAAAATATCGGTGCATTGAGTTCGATTAAAGATAATGACACAATATATTTACTATTGGATGGCTAGCATACATAATAAGATGTATCTATCAAAAATACCATAGTATTCTCACATATAATGCTATAAAAATAATGAATAATATATATTTACATATTATAACAAATATTATATATGTATTTACTCTCTTTTTTTCTAATATTGGTGGAAAAACTTTATAAATAACAGGTCTCTCCTAATAGTGTAGTCCTAAAATGAAGGACCATAAACACCTTTTATAGGACAATTATAATAAAGGAATATAGGAGGGAAAATTTGATGCCAAAGTATCAAGATAAGATAGATCTTTATGACAACAAAGGAAAACTCATAGACAGTGACGTTCCTTTGGAAGCAATAAGCCCCCTCAAGAACCCTGCAATTAAGAAAATTATTTCTCTAGTTCAGAGAGCTGTTGCAGTAGATCTTGAAGCTATTCAAAAATCTATGGCTAACGCTAAATACGGTAAAGCGTTCCAGATTCTTGGAAGGGGTGTAGATGCCCAAGTAGTTGAAAATGCTGATGCCATCAAAAAAAGGGTATTCGACATATTACAAGTCGAAGAAGGAGATGGCACTCGCGTAGAGATAATTTCTGAAGGAAAGAGATTGCTTATTGAAGTACCCGAGATACGAATTCGAGCAGAATACTCTGCAGGTATCACGGCAGCTGCAGCAGCTGTCGTACAGGCCATTATAGAAGAATTTGACGTTCCAATGTTCGATGCTGACCTAGTAAAGGCAGCAGTATGGGGAACATATCCTCAGACTGTGAATCTTGCAGGAGCAAACGTGAAGACCATACTTGACGTGCCCCAGATGAATGAAGGTTTGGGATATGCACTTAGGAACATCATGGTCAATCACATTGTGGCAATCACGGACAAGAGAGCAATGGATGCAGCAGCACTATCTTCGGTATTTGAACAAACCGCAATGTTTGAGATGGGCGATGCAATAGGCGCTTTTGAGCGACAGCATCTTTTGGGTCTCGCATATGAAGGCCTAAACGCCAATAACATCGTGCTAGACATTGTCAAGGAAAACGGCAAGAGCGGAACAGTCGGCTCATGTGTTGAATCACTTGTTGAGCGCGCCATTGAAGACAAAATAATATATGTGGAGAAGACCCTTGGTTCTGGTTATAAGAAGTATAACACAAAAGACACATCATTGTGGAATGCATATGCATCTGCAGGTATGATGGCCGCAACAATGGTAAACTGTGGTGCCATAAGAGCAGCTCAGGCAATGCCATCAACGGTCCTTTACTACAACGACCTTATTGAACACGAGACAAGTTTGCCAGGTGTTGACTTTGGAAGGGCACATGGTACAGTTGTGGGTATGTCGTTCTTCAGCCACTCTATATATGGTGGTGGCGGTCCAGGTATATTTAACGGTAATCACATCGTTACACGACACTCAAAAGGATATGTTATACCAACTGTAGCAGCTGCTATGGCTCTTGATGCAGGAACGCAAATGTTCTCACCAGAGATGACATCAGGCCTTTTCAAAGAAGTATTGTCGAACGTGCCCGAATTCAACCAGCCAATGAAACATATTGCAAAAGCTGCTGTTGAAATAAAGGGGGATCTTTAAAAGGGATTTACCATGAATATCAAGCCCGAAGTTCAAATCTTTCCGCTACGATTGTTATCAGAGGAGCGAGCAAGAAATCTACTTGATACATTATCTAAAGTAGATGGTGTTACAAAAATGGAATACAAAGGTTTCAACTCCAAAGACAAAGAAGACTTTAGAGTAGGCTGGATTTGGATCGAAATGGAATCAGACGAAGAAAGAATCATTGATGGCATAAAGGAAATCTGTAACGAAATATTGCCATTCGGGTATGATATAAAAACTGGTAGATTCACTAAATACAAGGCAACTACTGCCGACTATTTAAGAGGTCTTGTAAAGGAGGAATGATTATTATGAAGTATAAAGCACAATTTGTTCCTGGAACGACGATTATTTCAGAAAACAGAAAAAAATATATGAATCCTGAATACAAGTTGAAGAAACTCAGATCATTATCTGATGAAGATATCGTACTTGTTTTAGGACACAGAGCACCTGGCGAGGACTTCAAGAGCGTTCACCCGCCACTAGATGAGATGGGGGAACCAGACTGTATAATTCGTGAACTTGTTGAACCAACAGAAGGTGCAAAAGCAGGTGACAGAATCAGGTATGTACAGTTCACCGATTCAGTCTACTCCGCACCAATCACCCCATACCAAAGGGCATGGGCATATATGCACAGATACAGGGGAATAGACACAGGTACGCTTTCAGGAAGACAGATAATTGAAGCTCGTGAGAGGGATGTAGAGAAAATAGCTAAAGAACTCATTGAAACAGAATTATTCGATCCAGCTAGAACTGGAATAAGGGGAAGAACCGTCCACGGACATGCTGTCCGACTGGATGAGAATGGCCTTATGTTCGATGCAATGAGAAGATACATGTACGATAAGGAAAGCGGCGAAGTAAAATATATAAAAAACATGGTGGGCGAACCAATAGACAGACCAGTTTCTGTCGGAAAACCACTCGCTGACTCCGAACTTGAAAAAATGACTACAATGTTTAGGGCAGACGGCGTCTCCGTCCGAGAAGATCAGGAAGTTCTCGAGATTGTTAACGCAGTCCATTGGGGCAGAACCTTTGGTGGATTCAAAAGCGTGAGCAGGGGGGGAGAATAAATGCAAAGCAAAAAGCTATACATTGATTCAATGAAAAAGAAATTTTCGGAGAAGCCCGAAGATAAGAGCACGACTTTCTATAACTACGGTACTTGGAAGCAGTCCAAGAGTAAGAGCTCATTCGTAGAATCTTCAAAGAAGATTGAGGCAGAAAGAGGAATCCCTGGTTACAATCCAGACGTAGGTCTTGCACAAGGCCAAAGGCTTCTCATGCCATACCAACTCAACCACACAGACTACATTGTAGATATGGATGACATCCACTTTATCAACAATGCAGCAATGCAGCAGATATGGGATGACGTCAGAAGAACTGTCATCGTCGGTATGGATATGGCGCACAACATACTTGAAAAAAGACTTGGAAAAGAAGTAACGCCAGAAACCATAAACCACTACATGGAACTTATAAACCACACTATGCCTGGTGGAGCCGTTATCCAAGAACACATGTGTGAAGTAAACCCAGAGCTTGCTTCTGATTGTTATGTGAAGATCTTTACTGGGGACGATGAACTTGCTGACCAATTAGACAATAGATTCCTAATTAATATCAACAAGGAATTCCCTGAAAATCAAGCAGAATCAATCAAGAAAGCAATTGGAAAATCCACATATCAAGTTGTTAGGGTGCCTACAATCGTGGGGCGCATCTGTGATGGTGGTACTATCTCTAGATGGTCTGGCATGCAGATTGGTATGACCATGATGGGTGCATACAACATGGCAGCTGGTGAAGCAGCAACAGCCGACTTCTCCTATGCAGCAAAGCATGCTTCCGTAATAAACATGGGTTCCTTTATGCCGGTGCGAAGAGCACGTGGTCCAAACGAGCCTGGAGGTATACCTTTCGGAGTACTTGCTGATTGTGTACAGTCGTCACGTCTTTACCCAGACGATCCTGGCAGGCATACACTTGAGACAATAGCTGCTGGTGCTGTTATATACGACCAAATATATCTGGGCGCATACATGAGCGGCGGTGTAGGATTCACCCAATACGCATCTGCTACCTACACAGACAACATACTTGAAGACTTTGTCTACTATGGTATTGACTATATCAAAGACAAGTATGGTGATTTCGGTTTAGCAAAACCAACAGTTGCTGAAGTCGAGAAGATTTCAACTGACATAGGCATCTACTGTCTTGAGACGTATGAAAACTATCCAACGGTCATGGAATCTCACTTTGGTGGAAGTCAAAGGGCAGCTTGTATTTCCGCAGCCTCTGGTTGTGCGACGGCTATGGCAACAGGTTCAGCGCAAGCTGGTGCAAGTGCATGGTACCACTCAATGATACTCCATAAGGAAGAAATGGGCAGACTTGGATTCTATGGTTACGACTTACAAGACATGTGTGGTTCAGCTAACACATTCTCGTTCAGGTCGGATGAAGGTCTACCATTCGAGATGAGGGGTCCAAACTACCCCAACTATGCAATGAACGTAGGGCATATGTCTGCATACGCAGGTATAGCAACAGCCCCTCATGCAGCACGAGGAGATGCATGGACGCTTTCGCCTATAGTTAAAGTGGCATTTGCAGACAAGAATCTTACATTCGACTTTGGCAATGTTACAAAGTGCTATGGAAAAGGTTGCATGAAAGAGTTCATGCCAGCAGGCGAAAGAGGGCCAATCATTCCATAAATCTCTTTTTCTTTCTTTTTTTTATTCAAAAATTTTTTTTCATAATAAAATGTTTATAATCAAATATTGCACCGTTGCATTTTTATAGGAACACTATATATTTAATCGGTAAGATAACCACACTATAGTGGATATAGCCATATGAATCTTTGGGGAAACGCCATGCATCTAAAAAGGATGTTGCTTATTACGTTATGTATCGTTGTTCTTTTTACTTCATCAATTGGACAACTTTCATCAGAAGAGGATGTAGAGAGAGGTTTTTTTATAGACCCCCTAACAGGCCATCCTAATTGTGTTATTGTGGTCGGGAAAAATTCTGCAGTAGCAGATATACTATCTGCATCATGGATAGCTACACAGATAGGGTCTATGAGTTATTATGATGAGACAATAACAATTTATGAAGAACATGAGATAAAATATGACTCCAATACAAAACTATACAACTCCATAGAATCAACATGGGACGATACGACAGAAAAAACACTTGGATTGATGGATTTTAGATGGCATGATTCAGCATTTATCCCGGATTCTATAGCTGTACTGCCATATTCATGTTCTAAATCTCCTTCGTGGGACTATGATGTATATGTTGATGCTAATACGCCTTTTTTAGATTCTGACAATTTCATGGTGGATACAGGATTTTCTTATGAATCTGTATCCATAGACATGTCAATTCGTGACATTAACACGGCACAAAAGTTCTGCAATGAGTGCAGTGCTGCAATAGACCAGCACAGTGAAGTAGTTAATGATGATGTTATCAATAAAACTCTCAAGCAGTCGCAGACATACCCTGCCATTTTTCCAAGGCATTATTGGGGCACAACTGAAAAGAATATAGTATATGATCCAGTTGGAGGGATAGAATATAGGTCAATAGCTTATGGATACCCCATATTAAAAGACTCTATTGCATGGATGGCCACAACTGCAAATACTACGCTCCTAGAGAAGGAAAATATCCAAACAATAAAAGACGTATATACCTCAAGTGGAGAGTTATATTTTCTTGGAGTTTATTATGATGTCCTTTACTTTGGCACCGATGAAGAAGGATATGACTACATGCTTTATGGCAAGCCCAAATTAGAAGATGTTGAATTAGAAGAAAGATCCATATACCACTCCAGCAACGGGTGGTCTTTGCAAATTAGCTCCATAAACATTTACAATGCCAATATGAAGGTAAATATAACTGGTCCAAATGGCGTAACTAACACAAAAGAGATAAGCGTGGGTGAAACATTTGCCATAAATGATTCCCTCTTGCCCGGTGTTGAACCGACAATTCTTGCAATTAAACTTAACAAGATCAGCATAAGAGCCGCGCGCATTGCAGAGTGCACCATTTATTCACTATCAAACTACGGGACTTTAAAAGAAACCATCTATGGAACAGACGCGCCTTATGTATACTGTAATGATGAATCATGGTATCTTGACATAATGCCGGGAGATAGTGTGCAAGAAAAAGACCTTGATAACGAAGCGTCGCTTTACTTAACTGGAAATCCAAGTTATAGCGCATCTGACAGACTTTCAATATACGTTCCTGCGTCAGGGGAACCATTATGTGTGCCCTACCTGGAGCTATGGTTAGCTACCCCTGTAGAATTGGTAAGCATAGCAAATGAGAAAATGGAGATATGCCTCCAAGATATGGAAAAAAACGAATATATCCTCATAGAAATCAGCGATCATGATCACTCGGACTATCTAATAGACGATTATATCAAGATATATTGCAAAACTCAAATAGAAACTGATACCATACGAAACTATGTAGAAATAGATAGTTATTCTCTGGCACTAAAAGACAGCGAGCTTACGGTCGATATGAAAAGCGAGTACAACATTATACTTGTTGGAGGCCCTGTGGCAAATAGCATAGTTCAGGAAATGATGGCCTTGGACTTTACCACTTATGATGAATGGGCTCTATCTTCAGGATGTTTTAAGTTTTATAAAGATGTGTTCGTAACAGGCAAAGATGTGATTATCGTTGCCGGCAAGGATAGAGAAGCAACAAATCAAGGTGCTCGATCCCTTATTGATGCAATGTCAAGAATAAATTAATATCGGGGCATTTATAGTTAGGATATTGTGCCATATTAAATTATACATTGAAAAATATAATAATTTAAAAAAATAATTGGTAATAATTAATCATATATCGTTTTGACGCATGTTGTTACTGTATATCTCATATTGGTTTTTAATACTACTTTTTTTATAAGTTATAAAAACCATTTCATGTGGAAAGATTAAATAAGAATTTACATAAACTAACAATATGGAAAAAATACACAACAATAAAGCTGTAATAGGCATTGTTGGTTTGGGGTATGTTGGTTTGCCTCTTGCAATATGTTTTACCCAACAATTTACAGTAATAGGTTATGATATTTCAAAAAAGAAAATAGCATCGCTATCAAAAGGCATGTCCTATATTAACGACGTGACAAATATAGAATTGGAAAAATGCATTGGAAAAACATTATATCCAACAAACAACAGAAATGATCTAAAAAAATGTAATTTTATCATGATTGCAGTACCAACTCCCCTTACCCAAGATAAAAAGCCAGACCTTGCACCTATTGTCTCTGCAACTAAGGATATAGCTGCTGTGCTCCAGCATGGCCAGACCATAATACTTGAATCTACAACATACCCGGGGACCGTAGAAGAAGTAATGAAACCCATACTTGAGGAAAGCGGGCTTATTGCAGGGAAAGATTTCTATTTGGCATATTCCCCTGAGCGTATCGACCCGGGAAACAAGTCCCACACAGTATGCAATACCCCAAAGATAGTTGGTGGTATGAACGATGCAACTACCAACAAAGTAGCAGCGTTGTATCAAACTGTAATAAAAGCACCAGTTGTATCTGTTAGTAACATAAAAACAGCTGAAGCCACGAAAATATTTGAAAATGTGTTTAGGGCCGTGAATATTGCACTTGTTAATGAGCTGTCAATAGTGTTTGACAATATGGGCATAAATACCTGGGAGGTCATAAAAGCGGCATCAACAAAACCGATAGGATTCTTAGCACATTACCCTGGTGTAGGAGTTGGTGGACACTGCATACCCGTTGACCCATATTACTTATCTTATAAGGCAAGGAAGATAGGGCACCTTACCCGCTTCATTGAACTGGCTGGAGAGATTAACAAGTATATGCCAATACACACTGTACATTTGGCGCTTGATGCCATATCTAAATCAAATGTAAATATAGGTAATGCAACTGTAACGGTGTTTGGGGCGTCTTATAAACCAAATACCAGTGACACGCGTGATTCCCCCTCATATGACATCATACAATACTTGAAAGGATATGTAGGCAATATACAATTTTATGACCCTTACGTAAAAGAAATAGAAGTTGATGGAATCGTGTACAAAGGATGCGCATCAATAAAAGAAGCACTCAACTGCGACTGTATAATACTTGCAGTAGCACATGATAAATTCACAGACGGCACACTAGAAGACATGATATTATCATCTTCGGTGCAAGCCGTTGTTGATGGGAAAAATATGATCAATAAAAAGAAACTACCTGGGATTACTGTAATAGGCATAGGTGATGGAATATGAATTTATTAGTTGTCGTAGGCGCGCGACCAAATTTTGTGAAAGTAGCTCCGCTCGTTGCAGAGCTTAAGAAGAAGGGCATATCATATGACATGGTCCATACAGGACAGCATTACGACAATTCACTTTCAAAAATATTTTTTGATCAGCTTGAAATACCAACACCTGACCTATATCTTGGTGTTGGGTCAGGCACGCATGGTGTGCAGACAGGAAAGGCCATGATGAAGATAGAAGAGCTCCTTATGAAGAACAACTATGACCTTGTCTGTGTAGTAGGAGACGTCAACTCTACGCTTGCAGCAGCACTAGCAGCGGTCAAACTCCATATACCTGTGGCCCATATCGAATCAGGATATAGGTCATTTGATATGGGGATGCCTGAGGAAATAAATCGCGTCATAGTAGATAGGATTTCACAGCTGTTATTCGCCCCGACAGAAACAGCAGTATTAAACCTTATTAATGAGGGAATTTCACAAGAAAGGATATTTTTTGTAGGCAACATCATGGCAGAAACCTTGCTAAAAAACCTACATAAAGTAAAAAAACCTAAAAGCATTGATGCTAAGAAAAAAGAATACGTCCTTCTCACCGTACATAGAGCCGAGAACACGGACAATAAGAAAAAAATATTATCAATCTTTAATGGAATAGACAAATGCCCATACAATGTCATATTTCCCGCACATCCCAGGACTATCGAAAAATTAAAAAAATATGATCTTATGGACAAGATACAAAAGAAAGAAAATATAGAGATAGTATCGCCATTTTCTTATCTTGAGTTCCATTATATGCTCTCCAACTCACGCGCCGTCCTAACAGATTCTGGTGGGGTTCAGGAAGAAGCTCTATTACACAAAGTCCCCTGTCTTACGTTACGCAAAAATACAGAACGAATGATAACCCTCCAATATGGTGCAAATACTCTAGTTGGAACTGACACCAAGTCCATAGCCGTAAATCTACAAAAAATACTGCAAGACAAAGATGCCAGTTGGCCTATTCCGCCTTTATGGGATAGTAACGTGTCAAAAAGGATAGTCGATGTTATACAAAATCATCCAGAACTACTTATCATGCCTTCAAATGACTTCATTAAGTGAAATGCATTGAATATCTATTGGCTATGGCATTTGATGACAATATCCCCTATGCCTAGCTATTACAAAAATCACTAAAGCAGACAGGGAAAAGATAAACAAGTATGGCAATACAACAAGCATATAATTATATGAAAAGACAGACCCAAATTTTTCTAATAACAACAAATGTGGCTTGTTAAAGGACGCCTGTATATCCATATAAATATATGCGGCTTCCAATATGCCTACAATGCACATTCCGATTGTTGCCCAAGAAAAGATGCATAAAACTTGTTTTTTATTATAGTGCATAAAGTAGCATAAGACAAACGAAAGCAAGAGCGCTAATACAGAAACATAACGCAGGTAATTAAGAAAATGCATTGCATCAATCATATGCTGAAATGCTGCGCCATCTGAAAAAGCACTTAATTGAATAGACGATGGTAAAAACAGAAAAAACGCGTCAATTAGAAACGCTGGAACGTATAAAGACAATATATTAGCAAGAGGTTGTTTGAAGATTGTTATATTAATTGATAAATCTAGATCCCCTGTTTTTCCCGTTATATACTTAAGCAATCCGGACATGAACTTTGTACCTTCTTCTTCTATCCAATCATCATTAATAGTATCCAGCAAAACAGTATAAACATCATCAGTACCTTCCTTGGAAAGAGAAAAAGTGTTACTTATCATAACAGAAATATCATAACTTATTGCTTGAGAAAAAGAAGTTGACCAATCATCATCTTCAATTATCTTTAGATAACTACCCTCATCCGACAAATAAGAGTATGATACAAAAGATATTACTAAAGAAGCAGCAGCAACGGCCATGCAAATTACCACCAAATAGTGTCGCCATTGTTTCATACTTTAGAAGGTGCCATAAAGATTATTAATTTTTTCATATAAATCCAAGTTATAATGCAAAAACAAAACATACGCCAAACTTATGCAATGGTGCCTACGATAATATTTAAATAGTAAAAAAGATTTCATTTGGTAGGTGATATCATACTAAGAAATAATCCAAACACATCCTGGAAAACTTCATCAAATCCGACAATAGACCCAAGTTGCGCCGTTGCCCCTACTGCAAGCGTAATAGGCAATGTAACAATTGGCAAGAATGTAAACGTTGCTCCGGGAGCAAGTATTCGCTCAGACGAAGGAGAATTTATTACTATAGGGAACAATGCTAACATACAAGACAACGCAGTAATACACTGCTTAAAAGGTGGAGAAGTTATCATAGGAGATAATGTATCTCTGGCACATTGTGCTATCGTTCATGGACCAGTAATTATCGGAGAAGGAAGCTTTGTAGGATTTGGAGCAGTTGTTGCATCCTCGACTCTCGGCAAACATGTATTTGTATCCCATAATGCAACGGTCATGGGCGTTACTATAACTGATGGAAAATACGTTCCCCCAGGAACTGTCATTCAGACAAAAAAAGAAGCAGACATGCTTGCTGACGTCCCAAGAGAGCTTGCTAAATTCAATGATGAGGTCGTTGAAGTGAACTGTGAATTAGCCAAAGGCTACAGAAGCCTCTAAATTATTTCATTGACTTTTTTATTTCCCTTGTAAACACTATGAAAATAATTGAAACAAAAAAGAATATAGCCCATTGACTCCAAAAAGGAAATTCTAAGTGAGCAGTTACCCCTGTTATCAAGCTCCCTAACGTTGGCCCAAAAAGATAGAAAGTACGTATGAATAGCTCACCTATTAAAAATACAGCGGCAAGTAGGAGCCAATAGACAACTATATCCTCCATATAATGCCTACCTTAAAGTTTGACCGCAGTACCGTATGCTAGAATTTCAGCAGCCCCCGCAGCTACCTGGGATGTTGTTAAACGGATTCCAATAATTGCGTCAGCATCCATTTTCTTAGCATCCTGTATCATTCTGTCAATCGCTTCTTCACGAGCCTCAGATATCATCTCAGTGTATTCCTTTAATTCTCCACCAACGATGTTCCTTAATCCTGCTACTATATCCTTTCCAATGTGTTTAGCACGAATAGTATTGCCTTTTACAAGGCCCAGTACTTCCTTTACTTCCTTATCGGGAATTTTGTTTGTAGTTGAAAGTATCATAATGTCACCTATTACTTCTTAATAATCAGAATATAAAAGGGTTTCTAATCATTTTATTTAACACCTATACCAGAGAACCAGCTAGTTTATATGACGAAAGCTTTTATTACTTGACCTTAATAATTTTTGAGAGAATATGAAATATTCAAAAGAGAAAACAAGACCACCCAATACACCTCAAATATGGGATAGTGATGTCAACATCCTAGTTGTAGGTGTTGGGGGAGCGGGCAATAATACAGTAAATCGGTTGCAACTCCGTAATTGTGGAAAAAACGTAAAAACAATAGCACTAAACACTGACCAGCAGCACCTTGATAGCATTAAAGCTGATGCAAAGCTTCTTCTTGGAAAAAATATTACAAAAGGGCTTGGCACTGGTGGTGATGTAAATAATGGAAAACAGGCTGCCATAAGTGAGCGCGAAGAAATAAAGGCACTGCTTGAGGGTGCAGACATCATATTCATAATCGCAGGCATGGGGGGCGGGACTGGAAGCGGTTCATCCCCTATTGTTGCTGAGGTTGCAAGATCAATTGGCGTGCTATCAATCGGTGTATTTACACTACCTTTCAAAATGGAAGGAAGTAACAGACGTGATATATCCAAAAGAAGTATTGATGCCCTAAAAACGCTCGTAGATACCACTATAGTAATTGATAACAACAAACTCTTGGAACTTGCATCAGACAAACCTATGGACAGTGCATTTTATGTTGCTGATGAACTAATCGCAGATATGCTTGAAGAGCTATCAGAAACAATAACTACTCAAAGCCTTATAAACATTGATCTAGCAGACATTCATTCCATCATGAAGTGTGGTGGCCAGGCGATGATAGGCATAGGAAATTCAAAAGGGGAGAACAAATGCGAAGATGCAGTATATGAGGCCTTAACCAACAATCTCTTTGAAGTAGACTACAAAGATGTGAAAGGCGCATTAGTGCACATATCTGGTGGTCCAGATATGAAACTTGAGGAAGCAATAAATGTTTGTCGCATCGTCAATGAGAATATAGGGGATAATAAAGACACAAATATAATATGGGGTGCACGAGTAAAAGAATCGCTCAATGACGAAATGAAAATCATGCTAATCCTAACTGGTGTAGCTTAAACTCATTTTAAATAATCTTAGCAATAAAATTTTTAAAGGAAAATAAGACTAATTGTAAGTGAGACCTATGGAGAAAAATACAAAGCTGTGCAAATATTGTAAAAAAGAGTTCGAAACACATTCAAAGGGAAGAATAGTGCTTGAATTTTGGAAAGACCCTAAACATTTGTCTAGATTCTACTTTTGTACAAAAAATTGTTTCGTATCATTTTTGAAGGAAAATAAGATTATATAGATTTTTTATTAAAATAAAGCACATCTGATAAAAAATAATTCGAAATTATTATATGCCCCATATATGTTAATAATACAATGAAACTAAATCATATTGCTTTACATGTGCAAAACCTGGAAACATCTAAACAGTTTTACAGTAATGTGCTAGGCTTGGAAACAGTGTTCGAACATCCCATAAAAGGTAAAGAGTTTGAAAAAGTAACTGGGATCAAAGGATTTGATGTTACCTTCGCTGTACTCACAGATAACACTTCTTCGGTAAATATTGAGCTTGTTGAGTTCAAGAAAGGATTTGATGAGAAAGCATCGGCATTTAATCACATTGCATTTGCTGTAAAGGATGTTGATGAATTATATGAAAAATTAATAAAAAAAGGCATATCCACCATATCCGAACCAGTAACGCTTACATACCCTCATGATAAAATTTGTGGAAAGCGCTTCTTCTACTTTCATGATCCTGATAAAAATATAATAGAAGTCTTCAACGATAGGGAAGGATTGTACTCAGGAAAAGGCAGCTAAAATATTTTCTTTAGCTCCATCTCCCACTCCGCTTTACAATCACATTGCGCATTTATGGGGATTTTATTAAGATTATATTCTTCTATTTTCTTAATAATTGTATTATCGCAACTTCCACAGTTGTGTATGCCTCGCGCCTTTCCTGGAGCAACAGGATGGGACAGCACATACGCGTCCAGATCCATTAACTCATTGAGGCATTCTACTAAGGTCCATAAGTATGGGGGGCGATAACTATTACGCAGCCAGAGTTGTTCTACAATCGAACCCTTGTGGATAGATACGGGATTAATAGATATGGTGTCGCATAAAGACTCAATTTTTCGTGCGCTAGTAATAACATCCATAAACGCCTCATATTCTGTTAAAAAAGGGGGTTTTAGCAGAAGGTATGCCTTGACAAGGCAGTCATTAGACATCAATATATTTGCCTTCCTCTCAAAAGCTTCAAAAGTAAACCCCTTGTTGACACAATATTTTAAAACGTCGTTGTTTGCTGATTCAAGCCCAATTGCAATATCAAAAACAACGTCCCCTAATACATCCTTAAACGATCTAAGCACTTCACTAGTAATAAATTCTGGGCGTGATTCCACAGTAAGTTCTTTGATGCCTTGTTTTGCAGCAAGGGAAACTATCTCTATTTGTTGCTTAAGTGAAAGCTCTGTTGTGTCAAAGAAACTACCTGATGTAAAGATCTTTATCTTATCATGACCCTCACACAATTCCTGTTTGAAAATATCTACAATATCATGAGGTGTTTTTTCAGGACATGAGCTCTTATATGAACACATATAGCATTTATCATAATAGCAACCCTGTGTAGGCAATATTATCGATCTTGCATTTCCTATCTTTCCAGAAATACATTCGATGTTGCTCCATGAAACCATATTGTATCAAAACGCTTCAACTTTAAAAAACATGCTATTACATGCCGACTAGAAAACAGCATCTTCAATTTAAAAAAAGTAAACTCTACCACTTATCTTTTTGATAACATTAGTGAAATTATAATGCCGCATGCCAAAGAAATAATACTTATGATAAATTGTCCATTTTCTGGTATTCCGGGATAAAGTTCCCAAATAGATGCAACTATAAGGCCAAGTATAAGAGAGTAAACTCTGGAAGGATATTTTCTAATGGCAGCCCCAATAATCTTAGATACTCCTACAATCCCTATAATCCCCCCAATTGCTGGAATAACCAAAACTGTAAGGTCAAATGCCTGAACAGCGTCAATAAGCTCCCAATATACGCCCATTGCAAGAAGGACGAAAGAACCGGAAAACCCTGGAACGATCATTGCCGCCGCTGCAGCAACGCCTGCAAAAAATAGGAGTATTAAATCCCCATTTTCCGTAATTCCCGTGCTTTCAGCAGTTGTAATTGCTGGAAGAGAAAGAATTGCAAGAACTCCAATACTAAAAAAGAAAATATTTGTAAAAGTGGGGCGCATGTCCGTATGCTGCCTCAAAATAGAAGGAATGCTTCCTATAATCAAGCCTATAAAAAAGTAGACTGTAGGGCACATATGATTTGTATAAACATAATCCATTAAATTTGAAAGAATAAAAATAGCAAGTATTGCACCAAGTGCTATTTGCGAAAGAAAAATAAAATTCTCTTTTCTTCTTTTACTTGTGGTAAACAAATCCCCTATAGCACCAACAAGATTATCATAAATCCCCAATACAACAGCTAGTGTCCCACCAGAAACGCCAGGAATGATATTTGCAACACCAATCACTGCACCTTTTAGTATAATAATGGCATTCCATTCCTTCCAGTTTACCATAAAGATATTTTGCAAATCCACATAAAAAGATGTTCCCTACTTATATAATCCCATATCTAATTAGAAAGCGCTGCAAAAACTAATTATTAGGCCTTTGATACTGGCGATAAACCAAATATAAAAACTATTAGAACAAGGCAGTATATTAAAGCTTGATGATAAATGTCAAAAACTTTTCTTTTTGTTTTTTCATCCATTTAGTTCATTTTATCATCTTTAATATTTACTAAATCCCCTGCACCTTCAAATTAGTTAAGGAGATCCTTTGTCCAATCTTGGATTTCTTTCCAGTTTCTAAAGTCGTAGGGTTTGCTTGTATCAATTCCTTGTGTCTTCAAATCTTTTATTAGCACCTTTACCATCTGCCTTATTCCAAAGCCATATCTCTTCAGGTCAATTACTCCTCCAAACAGACCTAACTTGCAAGGTTTGATAGATGGATACTTCTCTTTTATTTTTTGCAGATAATTTTCTTTTGCTTCCTCATATTTTTCAGGATCTCTTGCATCTGCGCATGATACGAAAAGAGCAGTCTTCTTTTTGGATAGTTCGGACTCGAATCTTTCAAGGAACATTAAAGATTCCTTTGTCCAGCTTCCGAATCGTATGCCGCTTCCTATTATCACAAGATCGTAGGAAGAGATATCTGTTATCTTTTCCTCACCTAAATTTACTATCTTTGTTTCGATGCCTGCTTCAGCTAAGATGCCCCCAATTTTTTCTGCAATATCGGTAGTGGAATTATATCTTGTACCATATGCGATTAACCCTTTCATTTTAAATCACCTCTACAAGAAGTTTTGTTGAGATAATATAAATAAATATAGCCTATTGATATTAACGGCACAACAAAACCCATTGCCGCTGTTGTTTGTATTGTAACGCCCCATATATCAAAGACTATCGTTATCAAGCTGACAACAACAACTGCCCAAAGACCCCATTTTTGCCTTCGCCAAAAACCATATGTGGCAACAAGCCCACTTATCCCCAGGAATAGGAACATCACATGCAGGATTGAAGAAGTCATATGCGATACAGGCATGTCTAAAAATTGATCAATTCCACCGTTTATGCCTAAAATCGCAAAAGAAAGCCTGCCAATTGATTGGAAAAAATTTAGAAATATAATAAAAGCAAAATTTTTCTCCTGTGTCTTTGGGATTAATAGCATGTCTGAAGCTTTTGTATGTTTACTATCCATGCTATCTTTTATTAGGCGCTTTCCAATAAAATAAGGTCCCGCCAGAATTGCTAACAATGTCAGGCCCCATATCCTACCTTCAAGAATATTATAATCAGCCAGTAATTTTGACCACGTATGCCCCACAATGTAATGCCCAAATATGAACTCGAAGGTGATGGTAATTCCCAACCATATAATACCAATAACTAGAAGATCCTTTTTTGAGTAATGGGCATTTGTGTATTTAAGCCATACATACATTCCAGCTAGAAATAATATTATTCCTGTAAAAGTGCTAATCTGATGAGATAATAATTCATTTCCGATTGAAGGACCATATACCTCGTTTCTCACAACCCCATTCACGATAGCAACCACCATGAGGACGAACCAAAAACCAATTGCTTGCTTATATATCCCTTTCAATTTTTTTTTCTTACTTTCCATTCCTTTCATCTCTTTTATCTTATAATTGAAGAAAGATAATATATTACCTTTTTAGATAGGTAATATACTTCCTTTATAAAACTTTCGATAGTTTTACAAAATTGTATCATTACAATGCCTGTATTTATTAGAAATACTAAATTTTTCGAAAAACCGCATTTTTAAATCATATTTATAATGGCATGAAAAAGGAAAGCATGAAAGATAATATAAAGTTCCAATTATTACGTATCTTCATGCAGCCATTACTAGAGAAAGCAGCCTCGCAACTTCGTGATTCCAAATATGCCATAGCCTTGACAGGTGCAGGAATGTCGACCGAATCCAAAATCCCTGATTATAGGGGGCCTAACGGCATATGGACTAAGAATCCAGATGCTGAAAAGATGTCTTATGAGGCATACGAGGTGTTTATGAAAAATCCAGTTAGATACTGGGAAAAAGGATATGGAACCCACATCTTGCAAGATCTCTTTAAAAAAGCTGTCCCAAACAAAGGGCATAACGCACTGGCAAGAATGGAGAAACTTGGAATGCTTTCTGCAGTTATTACTCAAAATATAGATGGCCTGCACCTAAAAGCCGGATCACACAATGTCATAGAGTATCACGGCAACGCATCAAAACTTCGATGTATAAAATGTGGATCCAGATATTCCAGAATAGATTATATAGATGAAATCTCATCCAAAAATGCAGTGCGTTGCAAAAAATGCGGAGCAATTGTTAAATCAGATATAGTTAATTTCGGGGAACCTATTCCCTCCGATATTTTAGATCTTAGCATTGCAGAGATAAAACGTTCTGACCTAATTCTTGTCTGTGGCACCTCTGCATGTGTATATCCTTTTGCAGCACTCCCTAGTATAGCACGTAAAATAAAAGGTAATGGTGTGAAAATAATAGAGATAAATATTGAAAAGACAACACTAACAAAAGAAGGAATATCAGATTATATTATTTTAGAAAAGACTGGGAATACATTAGAAAATATCTTAAATAAACTAGAAGAAAAAATATGAATAATCATAATAAATCATTGTTTTTATACATCCTCTGTCAAAGAGCAGGATATATTGTGTCGGTGTATGCAAGTTATACACCGCTCCCTATTGCACAGTTCTGTACTCATGTACCTCTCGCCGCCATCTGGCAGCACCGTAACAACAACGCCCTCGTCAAGCAAAGAGGCTTTTTGTAGTGCAGCATGCAGTATTGCACCAGAACTTGGACCACAAAAAAGGCCTTCTTTTAACGCCAGCAGCCTTGCAGCATCCTCGGCTTCCTCGAGCGTAACATGCATCTTTTCGTCTATAAGGCACATTTCATAAATATTCGGCACGTAGGATACCTCAAGATTCTTCAATCCAGGAATACTTGTTTCCTTAGTAGGTTCTACAGCAATTGTCTGAACGTTAGGGTTGTATTTTTTAAGCCGTTTTGATATTCCCATGAGGGTTCCTGTAGTTCCAATTCCTGCAACAAAGTGAGTAACAGTCCCTTTAGTATCCTGCCAAATTTCTTCACCTGTTGTTTCATAATGTGCTAGGGTATTATACTTGTTCATAAATTGATCTGGCATGAAGTATTTGTCTGGATTTTTCCTTATAATTTCATTTGCAATGTCCTGTGCGCCATCCATCCCTTTTGAACCATCAGTTAGAATTACCTTGGTGCCATATACAAGTAATATCTTACGGCGCTCCTTTGTCATGGTCTTAGGCATTACGAGCACACACTTATAACCTTTAACAGCGCATATCCACGCAAGCCCAATACCTGTGTTTCCGCTTGTAGCTTCTATAACTGTCATGCCTTTTTTAAGAAGCCCCTCCTTTTCTGCATACTCTATCATGTATTTGCAGATGCGGTCCTTGATAGACCCACCTGGGTTGAACTTCTCAAGTTTTGCATATAATTTCACTTTTTCGTTGTTATTTAGATTTGATAATCGTACTAGTGGCGTATTACCCACCATATCAAGAACGTTATCAAAAATCAAGCAATCCACCTTAGTATGTTATTACCTAAAGCGGCTATGCTTGATTTAAATATATTTGTGAATATAACATATCATTTTGTCCAAAAAATGAAAAATATTTAAAATCAATAATCCCTCTTTTACACTATGCAGTCTGTGTCAAGAGATGAAATATTGCATGGGCCGATTATAAAAACGCTATTCAAGCTTGGATGGCCGATTATGATATCAAGTTTGCTTGGCACCGCATATACCCTTGCAGATACTTTTTGGTTAGGGCGACTTGAACATTCCATGAACGCTGTTGCCGCACTGCAGATATCCTGGCCGATAATATTTTTCCTAATATCCCTTGCATTTGGATTTGGAAGTGCAGGTATTGCACTAATATCCCAATACACTGGCGCTAGAAGGCAAAAGGATGCAGAAAAGACCGCAGGACAAGTTATTCTTGTATCATTGATTTTTGGCACAGTTATGGCTATAATAGGTGTGTTTCTCTCGCCATTTATTGTTGCCTCATTAGGCCTTGAACAGGAGGTATCACGCTTCTCCATACAGTATATGCGCATCATATTTCTTGGTATTCCTTTTACTTTTGGAACCTTTACCTTTGGCTTCATAATGCGGGCCTATGGCGACTCTTTTACGCCTATGATAGTAGAAGGGCTTGCCGTTACCCTTAATATAATCCTTGACCCCTTCTTGATATTTGGTATAGGAATATTTCCTGAAATGGGGGTTGCAGGCGCAGCGTTAGCTTCTGTACTAACACAGGGTCTTGGCACGCTTTTGGCATTTTATCTTCTATTCAATGGAAAAGTTGGGATTTGCCTAAAGCTTCATCATCTGTTTCCTGACAAAAAAAAGATCTCAAAGATAATCAAGATTGGCGTGCCTGCATCTATTGGACATTCCGCAACTGGATTTGGGTTTTTTATGTTGATGTATGTAATTGCGCTACTTCCAAACAATACGCTTGCACTTGCATCATATGGCGTGGGGGATCGCATTCTAAATCTTATATTCATATCCATAAACGGCCTTAGTGCTGGTATTAGTGTAATTCTGGGTCAAAGTATAGGGGCTGGAGATATAATACGAGCAGAAAACGCCGTTAAGAAGGGCATCTATGTAATGTTCTTAATCCTTGTAGGATGCGCCCTGTTCGTATATGCCCTTAAAACAGACATTATATCCTTCTTCATAAAGGACGCAGATGTCATAGCAGAAGGTGCCGTATTTTTAAGATATACCCTTATAGGAATCCCTTTCTATGGCCTTTTTAGCGGGATTAATGCCGCATTTAGGGGATCTGGGCACAACGTCCCTTCTATGGCTATTGAAATATCAAGGCTCTGGTTATTGCGAATACCAATTGTTTACATTCTCGGGATATATATGGGGATGGGCACAACAGGTGTGTGGATTGGAATGGCCACTAGCAATATCATAAGCGCCATAATAGGAGTTGCTATTTTTAAAACAGGCATCTGGAAGAAAAAGGTAATAGATTAAAATTATGGCATGTCAAATTTCTTCTTTATTTTTTTTACGCGGTCTCGCAATTTTATGGCCAGTTCAAAGTCCAACTCATCAGCCGCTTTTCTCATAATTCCTTCAAGTTCCTCTATAAGTGCAGGTATCTCCTTTTTTGGCATGCCCTTTACATCTTTTAATATGACTTCCTGCTCCATTATAGGTTTTAATATCGTTTTAGGGGTTATGTTATGCACCCTGTTATATTCCAGTTGTATGGCCCTTCGCCTGTTCATCTCATTTATAGCACGCTTTATAGACTCTGTTTCCTTATCCATGTAAAGTATGACTTTTGATGAAGAGTTTCTTGCAGCACGTCCGACAATTTGAATAATAGACTTGTCGTTACGTAAAAAACCTTCCTTATCCGCATCAAGAATAGCAACGAGTGCAACCTCAGGAATATCTATTCCTTCCCTTAATAGATTAATTCCAACAAGTACATCAAATGTCCCCAAGCGCAGCTGGCGTAATATCTCAGAACGCTCCAGAGTATCAATCTCAGAATGCAAGTAACGGACCTTTATGTCTTTCTCACTTAGGAATTCTGTTAGCTCCTCGGCCATGCGCTTTGTAAGTGTAGTTACAAGCACACGGAATCCCTTTGACACCGTAATGCGAATTTCCTTTATAAGATCGGATATCTGCCCCTTAATAGGATGTTTTATTACTATTGGGTCAACAAGGCCTGTTGGGCGTATGATCTGTTCTACTATCTGGCCTGAAACCCCGACTTCATAGTCGCCAGGTGTTGCAGACACAAATATAACACTATTCAAGTGTCTTGAAAATTCATTGAACTGCAACGGTCGATTATCATAAGTAGAAGGTAATCGAAAACCGAAGTCCACCAATGCACGCTTGCGGGAACGATCTCCATTATACATGCCATGCAGCTGTGGTATGGACTGGTGTGACTCATCAATTATCATGAGAAAATCCTTTGGAAAATAATCAAGGAGGCAATATGGCGCCTCTCCAGGCCTTCGCCCATCGAAATGTATTGAATAGTTTTCTATGCCTTTGCAATATCCAAGCTCTTCTATCATTTCCAAATCATATTGTACCCGTGTTTTAAGGCGATGTGCCACTAAAGGATCTTTTATATTCGGAAGCACGTTCTCAAGCTCGCTTCGTATTGAGTCCAAAGCCCGCTGTTTGCTACCTTCATCAATAGCAAAATGGCGTGCTGGGAAAAGATAAAAGTATTCAAGGCGTTTTTTTGGTTCCACATCATAACGATCTAGCATGACCAATCTATCTATTGTGTCCCCGAACAGCTCAATTCGCAGTATATCATCACCATATGCTGGAACTACGTCTACTACGTCTCCACGCACCCTGAATCTGCCTGATACCAATTCCAGATCATTGCGTTCATACTGCTGCTCAAGCAAAGCAACGATAATGTCTCTTCGTGATATGTTATCGCCTACGCGTAGTTCCATTGCAAGACTCTTATATGTTGCAGGATTTCCCAAGCTGTATATGCATGATACAGAAGACACGACAATAACGTCTCGGCGTGTTAAGATGCCTTCTGTTGCCGATATACGCATCTGCTCGATTTTTGCATTTACCTGGGCATCCTTCTCAATATACGTATCAGATGCCGCAATGTATGATTCTGGTTGATAATAATCATAATATGAAACAAAATACTCCACCCTATTTTCTGGAAAAAATGATTTGAACTCTTGGAATAGTTGGGCTGCAAGAGTCTTGTTATGCGCAAGTACGAGAGTAGGCTTATGCAACTGTGCGATTGCATGGGAAACTGTGAACGTCTTCCCGCTACCTGTAACACCTAAAAGTACCTGTTTATTTATCCCTCTATTAAACCCATCCACTAAAGATGATATGGCTTTTGGTTGATCCCCTTTTGGCAAAAATTCAGAAACAAGCTTAAAATCCGGCGTTTTATAATCCATCTGATAACATCCCTTTCTTGCGCAATAATTTATGGTATGTTATTGCGAATCTGTGTGCTTCATCGCGTATTAAAATTAACAGTTTCAATCCTTTTGATAATCGAGGCATTTTTACTGGCTCACTTCTTCCCGGCACGAACACTTCCTCGTTGCGTTTGGCCAAAGATATTATCGGGATATAAAGCCCCAATACACGTAATTCTTCATACGCCGCCATAAGCTGTCCCTTTCCGCCATCAATTACAATAAGATCTGGCAATATCTTACTTTCTTTTTTAAGCCTAAAATATCTTCGGCGCACAACCTCTGCTATTGAAGCATAATCATCGATTCCTTCCACAGTTTTGATTTTGTACCTTCTATAGTTGGATTTATCGGCCTCGCCATATCGAAACTGTACCATGGAAGCCACAGTATGACTTCCAGAAATATGGGATATGTCAAAACATTCTATCACTTCTGGAAGGCGCCTTAATTTAAGGGATGATTTCAATTCCTCCAACATCCTGGCCTTTTCCAGGAAATGCTCCTCTATATTGTATTTTACAAGTTGGACCAGCTCTCTTTTGCTGCCACGTTTTGGCACAATAAGCTTTACAGATTTTTTTCTAAAACTCCCTAAATAAGGCCCAATAGCATCGTCCTTTAGCTTTCTAGGAAGAAGTATTTCCTTGGGAACAGAGTTTTTTGCATAATATTGAACTATAAATTCTTCTAAAAAATTTTGTGTATATGAAAATTGGAATTCATGTTTTGTAGCAAGCACCCCTTTATTGATATTAAAAAGCATCAGATAAACTGTATCTCCTTCGTGCACATAGTTTATGACATCCTCATCATAGCATATATTTCTTTCAACTTTTTGTTTTTCGTAAAGTGTTGTCAATGCCTCTATCTGATTTCGAAGTATAAGTGATCTCTCAAATAACTCCGTTTTCGTATAAACGTTCATTTCATCAGTAAGTTCCCTTATGAGGTCTACCGCATCTCCTCCAAGATATCTTTCGACCTTGTGTATTCGCTTGATATATTCCTCCCTTGTAATTGCTCCGGAGCATGGGGCAGAACAGACCTTTATGTGTTGACGCAAGCATGGCCTCTTGTGAAAACGCCTGCATGTTCTTAGCCCGAATGCAGACCTAAGAGCCTTTATGATGTTATCTCGCTGTTGTGCATTAACAAAAGGTCCAAAGTATTTTCCTTTTTGCTTTTTATCACGGGCAATAATAATGCGAGGAAAATCTTCTTCAGTGACAAGAATATAAGCATACCTTCTAGAATCCTTCAAATCAATATTAAAGCGCGGCTTATAATGCTTTATTAAATTATTCTCAAGAATCAGCGCTTCCACTTCATTTGATGTGACAAAATAATCAATAGATGCTATCTCGGAAATCAAAAGCCTGGTCTTTGCATCCTTAATGTTCTTTTGAAAATAGGACCTTACCCTTTTTTGGAGTGACTTTGCCTTCCCAACATAAATTACATTTCCACCCTTATTTTTGTAGATGTAACATCCTGGGCCCTTAGGAATGTGTTTAACGTATATCATCATTTAACACTTTCTTCAAAAAGCTCCCTGTATAACTTTTTTTATTTGCTGCCACTTCCTCGGGTGTTCCGGTTGCAACTATCATTCCCCCTTCATCGCCCCCCTCCGGTCCAAGGTCTATAATATAATCTGCGGTCTTTATAATATCGAGGTTATGTTCTATAACAACAATGCTATTTCCCTTATCCACCAATCTATTAAGCACTCCTAAAAGCATTTTCACATCATGAAAATGTAATCCTGTGGTGGGTTCGTCTAACAGGTACAATGTATTTCCAGTTGCCCTTTTTGCCAATTCCTTTGTAAGCTTGATCCGTTGCGCCTCTCCGCCTGAAAGAGTTGTGGAAGGTTGCCCTAGTTTTATGTAACCAAGTCCAACATCAGAAAGAGTCTGTAACTTACGTTTTATATTTGGTATATGGACAAAGAACTCTAAAGCCTCTTCAACGCTCATCTCAATTATGTCCGCAATATTCTTACCCTTATAAGCCACTTCAAGAGTCTCCTTATTGAAGCGTCTTTCCCTACACTCCTCACAGGTTACATATACATCTGGCAAAAAATTCATCTCAATTTTTATCAACCCGTCCCCTTTACATGCCTCGCAACGGCCACCTTTAACATTAAAAGAGAAGCGCCCAGGTTTGTACCCCCTAATCTTGCTCTCTTTGGTCTGTGCAAAAAGGGCCCGTATATCATCAAATACTTTTATGTATGTTGCAGGATTGCTTCTTGGGGTCTTTCCAATTGGTGACTGGTCTATCATTATGACCTTGTCAAGTTCTTTTGGAACTAGTATTGTGTCATGGTCTCCTGGAACGTCCTTGCTTTTATAGAATTTTTTCATAAGGGAGCGATACAAGACATCATGAATAAGTGTGGACTTTCCGCTTCCTGAAACGCCTGTTACGACGGTTAATAAGCCAAGCGGGATCTTTACATCTATAGATCGAAGATTGTGTTCTCTTGCTTTTTTTACTAAGATCGAGTTAGCCGAATGCCTGCGTTTTTTTGGGACATCTATTTTCAATGTGCCTGCAAGGTATTTTCCAGTAATGGATTTTTTATTTTTTTCTATTTCCTCAGGAGTGCCTAATGCTATTATCTCCCCGCCATGTATGCCTGCTCCAGGACCCATATCAACAACATAATCTGCATTTCGTATTGTATCTTCATCATGCTCCACAACAATGAGTGTATTACCTATATCTCGCAGTTGTTGTAATGTCTTTATAAGCAAGTTATTATTGCGCTGATGCAAACCAATACTAGGTTCATCTAATATATACAATACACCTACCAAATTAGATCCAATCTGTGTAGCAAGGCGTATACGCTGCGCCTCTCCTCCTGAAAGAGACCCTGCTGTACGTGAAAGCGTAAGATACGAAAGGCCAACATTGTCAAGGAATCGCAACCTAGAATTTATTTCTTTTAATACCTGCTTCGCTATTATGTGTTGTTTTTCATTGAGCTTTATATTATCAAAAAATTTAATTGAATCCTTTATAGAAAGATCCGTGCACTCCATTATGTTCTTATTATTTATGCGTACAGACAATATTTTATCCTTTAAGCGCTTCCCTCCACAAGTGGGGCATGGATAAAAACGCATGAAACGTTCTATATCTCTTCGCCTATAATCAGATTGTGTCTGTCTGTAAAGACGCTCAAGTAATGGTATTATGCCTTCATATTTGCTGTCATATTGCACCTTTGCCTCAGTATTTTTGGACACATATGTAAATCTAAGCTTATTTGTTGTTCCATACATTGTAATATTAAACTGTTTATCTGTCAATTCATTTAAGGGAGTGAATATATCAAATCCATATTTTTTTGCTACGGTAGATATTTGTCTAATCCTCCAACCATCTACAATCCCTTTAAATGGAATTATGGCACCATCCGCTATTGATAAAGACTTGTCCGGAACCACAATATCTGGGTCTATCTCTTCTTTATATCCTAATCCAGAACACGTTTCACAAGCTCCAAAAGGCGAGTTAAATGAGAACATTCTAGGTTGCAATTCTTCAAATGTGATATCGCAATGGGGGCATGACATCTTAGAAGAATACAGTTTCTCTTCATTTCCATCTAAAACTATTATCAGACCCTCGCCTTTTGTAAGGGCAGATTCAACAGCTTCTTGAGTGCGGGCTCCATCTAAAGTATTTAACCTATCAATGACAATCTCTATATCGTGTTTTTTGTATCTCTCCAAGGATATTTTTTCATCAGTGCGTATGATCTGTTTATTTACCCTAACTCTGCGATACCCTTCCTTGTCCAAGTCTTTTATTAATCTCTCATAAGTTCCCTTCTTCTGCCTAATTAATGGTGCAAGAAGGATAATATCCTTGTTCGGATATTCCTTACGTATTATATTTGTTATGACATCAGGTGTCTTTTTCTCGATAGGTATATTGTGTATGGGACAATATGGTGTGCCTACGCGGGCATATAAAAGCCTCAAATAATCATATATTTCAGTAACAGTTCCGACAGTGGATCTTGGATTTTTAGATGTTGTCTTTTGCTCTATTGAGATTGCAGGAGAAAGCCCTTCAATAGAATCAACATCTGGTTTATTCATTATCCCTAAAAACTGGCGTGCATATGCTGACAATGATTCTACATAGCGGCGTTGGCCTTCCGCATAAATAGTGTCAAACGCCAGTGTCGACTTCCCCGACCCTGAAAGGCCCGTTATAACAATGACCTTATTGCGGGGTAATGTCAATGAGATATTTTTTAAATTGTGTTCACGAGCGCCTTTTATGACCAAATTTTTCTGCATACAACACAAAAAAACGAGTTCAACTTTAAAAGTATTATGGAAGTGCGCAAATGTAAAGAGAAATAGGTTGATTTATTATTACATATGTAATCTTTTTTGATGTATTTTCAAAAAAAATGTTTAATCGTCCCCATCATTAAGAAATGAGGTCCCTTCAAAAGAATCGTTACCGGGTGCATCGTATGAATATATATACTCATCAGGACCATGATCTTCTTTTGGTTCATGCATATATCTTTTTTTGTTACCATTGCTGTGTGCACCAAGAACACAAAAAACGGAACCTATCCACCCAATGTAATATCCGATGCCAAGGGTCGTCAACTCGCTTGCCCCTTCGAGATAAAGAGGCACGATTGTAAGGAATATCATTGCTACAGGGCCAGCAACAGAGCCCCCGTCTGCCTTCAAAATACCGAAAAGACCTCCAATGATCAATAGAATAAAAGCGATTGCTACAAAACCCAGCAACACGACAGATATAACATTTGAAAGACCTATATCCGGCAATGAATCCCATAACGTCATTCCATTCTTAAGATTATTGAAAACAGACCTAGCTATATTAAAAATGGAATCTGAGGCCCACTCATCATACCCATAAGGCAGAACGGATGCCACTATTAGCATGATGCCCCCCACTAAACTTAAAAGACGCCCCTTATTCATTTGATTCACCGCATTTTATATTTATGCAATAAATATGTATTATGAATAGAGATATATAAAATAGAGACATAAATAATTTTTTTAATTAGGGTGGCAAGATGAATATTTCAATTTTCCACATAATATATTTAATAAGTTTATGTATACCTAAACTAATAACAATATAAATAATAGAAATGATTTGATTATAAAAATAAATCTAAAAAATGTATTTTAATATTATTGTCTCTGAGCGTTTAGGTCCTATGGACACCCCATACAATGGAACACCTAACTCTGATTCAATAAATTTGAGATACACCTTTGCACTCTCTGGAAATGCATCAAATCCCTCTTTTAAAATTTTTGAACAGTCAAAGTCGAAGCCTTCAAATTCTTTATATACTGGCTTACAACGAGCCAAAATATCCATACTTGCTGGGAAATGCCTCACAGGAGCCCCATCAACCTCATAACCAACGCACACCTTTAGCTTATCAAGGTCACAAAGCACGTCAAGTTTAGTGATGAAAATGCCATCGAAATCATTTAGCATGTGTGCATACTTGACAAGCATTAAATCTTCCCAACCACAACGCCTTGGACGACCAGTAACAGTTCCAAACTCATGGCCTTTTTTAGCCATATGTTTTCCATAGTCATCAAAAAGCTCGGTAGGGACAGGGCCCGTGCCCACTCTGGTAGTGTAAGCCTTAACAACTCCAACTACCTTGCCTATTTTATGGGGTGCAACTCCTGCGCCAGTGCATGCTCCTCCACAAACTGTGTTTGATGATGTGTTAAATGGGTATATGCCATGATCTATATCAAGATGCGTGCCTTGTGCACCCTCAAGCAGTATATTTTTTCCTGCTGCATTTGCCTCGTTTATCAGAACACTGGTATCAACCACATATTTTCCAAAAATCTTAGCATGCTCCTTGTATGTTTGGATGATATCCTCCTTTGATATCTCAATTTTATGGCCCAATCCTGCAAAATATCTTTTCTTTAATGAATATATCTTATCGAGTTTTTCTAGAAAACTCCTCTCATTTATAAGGTCAATGAATCGTATGCCCAGACGGGATACTTTATCTGAATAACATGGCCCAATGCCATTCATTGTGGTTCCGGCCTTGTATTTCCCCTTTAATTCCTCAAGGATTGCGTCCTCTTGTTTATGATATGGCATTATTAAGTGTGCCCGCTCAGAAATTGCAATATTGCCTATGGAAAGATTACGTGATTTGAGTTGCGTCAGCTCTTTAAGTAGTATCGACGGGTCGATTACCATTCCATTTCCTAATACAATGTCCTTTCCTTGTATTATGCCTGAAGGTAATAAGCGTAATTTAAATACCTCATCTCCAACTACAATTGTATGTCCAGCATTATTTCCGCCTTGAAAACGCCCCACGATGTCTGCGTTAGCCGCATATAAATCTGTGAGCTTGCCCTTTGCCTCGTCACCCCACTGGCTTCCTAAAATAACGCTAATCATTGTATCACGTTTTTTCATTTTTTATTGTAATAAATAAAGGTTTTGGTCGTATTGGCTTTTGTATAAAATATAGTTTCCCCATTCAATGCTACGGCATTATCACATTGTAATAATATCTATTGGATTACAAGCATAATAAGAATAATAAATAATTAAAGAAAACTATGGCACAAGCCTATTGACCATCCATTCGGGATCGAATAATACTAGGTCATCATAACCCTGGCCCAAACCTATGAAAAGGATAGGCTTTTTTGTTGCATAAGATATTGAAAGCGCAGCCCCGCCTCTGGCATCTGCGTCCACTTTAGTTAGGATAGAACAATCAATGCCGATATCATTAAATTTTTCAGCCTGTTCCACGACTGCATTCCCGCCTAAAGCATCGCCAATAAATATTATTAAATTAGGTTTTGTCACGCGCACTATCTTTCGCATCTCATCCATAAGATTCTTATTTGTCTCTGCCCTGCCAGCAGTGTCAATAAGCACTACGTCAATATTGCGCGCCTTAGCATGCTGCACTGCATCAAAACCCACTGCCGCAGGATCAGCGCCGTATCCTTGTTTTATGACCCTTACGCCAACATTTTGTGCATGTTTTTCCAACTGCTCTATTGACCCCGCCCTAAACGTATCGGCTGCAGCGATTATACAGGAATACTTTTTCTTACGTAAGATATGTGCAAGCTTTGCAATTGTCGTCGTCTTGCCTGTACCATTGAAACCTACAAACAGTAATATCGTGGGCATGCCTTTTGCCTTGTTCTCATCTATCTTTTTAAAAAGGTCCATTTGCCCATTTTGCAGAACATCCCTTATCGCATCTGTCAAAGTATCTTTAAGGACATTTTTCTTTTTTTCAGATATTGATATTTGGGTTCCTACAAGCTTTTCTTTTATATCTTCAGCTATTCGTTCAGCAACTTTTAATGATACGTCATTTTCCAGAAGGGACAGCTGAAAATCCCAAATAATTTTATCTATGTCCTTCTCAGATATTGTTTTTTGGGAAACAGAATCAGCCAAAGAAGAAAATTTATTCTTAAGAGAGTCGAACATGGCTACACCTACGTTTATTAGGCGCTTTACTTAATATTTGGCTTTTCTTGCTGTTGCATCATCTTATGCCCGTGTGCATCAAGCTCTTCCATGCGCTTTTTTAACTCAGAGTATGAAGCAGACGTTTGCGCCATAAGTTTCTTGATATCCTCTATTCTGGACTCAACAGAAACAATGCCTTTATCGGTGCTCTCCTTTACAGCAATGTTTGAACCAATGTTGACAATAACTTGATTAGGTTGCACAATCTTTCCAAAAGTAAAACAGCCGCCTCCAATCGGGAAAAGAACTTCCTGTCCTGCCTTGGCATCTTTTATATTAGTTAATGTCTCCTTTGTCACCAAAAGTTCATGCAGGTGGGATTGCATCATCTTCATATTCTGGTTTAGGGCTTCAATTTGACGCTCTAGCATTGCCATCTGTGTAGAAAGTTGTGTAATGTCTTCCATTTTAATCAGTCCTTACTTCTTCAATATGGACATATTTTCTTTTAACACCGTGTTTTGAACCAAGATCTAAGTAGATCTTTTCAACTGCGTTCTCTTCTTTAGCAGCCTTTATTGTTCTTTCAAATTTTTGAAAAGTGGATCCCATCAAAAATTTTCCTTTTATAGTATACTCGTTAACCATGATTATACCTCCATTAAAACATCATCTATTCGCCCCAACTCTGGACCTGTTGAGAAGTCTCCAACGACCACACCCTTGGAGTTTGCTATCATGCACCCCCCCAAATATCCTACGCCCTTGTTTGCTGTAGAATGATCAACAGAAACCTTAAGGATCTCTTCTAGCCACTCCATTTTATCTGGGGTCGTATCAGGGTGGACTAGACACCCCTTATTTGTGGCCACTGCCACACTGCCCACATTTTTGAATCCCGCAAGTATTCCTTCTTCCACATCCACGCCAAGGAAAGAGGATATATCTTCCTTGAATTGTGATAACTCTGGGCTTATCACACAGCCTTTATCATTTGCTAACACAAGATTTCCAAGAGCAGTGAATTTAGTAGGAATCTCCATTATCTCACAAGGTAATATGGATTCCATTGTATCATACTCGTGTTTCTCTATTATATTAGGCACTAAAATACCTTTAGAGTTGCCGGCCAGAAAAATTCCGACCAGATCGGTTCTTGCTATTGATGTCTGTAGTACTTTTGTTCCCATAACAGATGCAACTTTCTCCACCTTAGACTTACTCAAATCTGTGCGGGTAATTGTCACTTTCTCAGTAGAAAATGCCACAATACCAATAAATGGTGTTCCACCAAGGGACATCTTCTCTATCATGATATCACTCAGCTAAGAAAGCGTTGACACGCTCTATCTTGCCCTCATCTGTATCAGTCTCTTCCTTAATTACACGTACACGTATCCTTGAAGGTGGTTTTTCTATGCCTCTTTTCCATATAAGTTCATTTATGGAATTATCAATTATCACATCTTCAGTTTTTGTATGCTTTACTAAAAAAGAACGCACTTCTTTTATTGCACGAGGAGAACGTTTTCCTTTTGGTATCCCTTTAACTTTCCGAAGAGGTATCACATATATCCTCTCTTCACCAATATCCATAATATAACACCTCTATAACTGTAATCGTACTTTGCGCCTCTGGCGCCTTTTTGGGTGAAATCTCACACCTAGTCTCGTTTTACTCCATACCCAAACAGGCACTCTCCTGGTCTGTTTTTGGGCCCTTCCAAGTCTCAATTTTTTTGCTAATGGTTTATTTCTACTCATAATTCCAACTCCACCTTACGGTCATATCCTGTGTATTTTGAAATCCTTTTTTTGTCCTTGGACTTGTCTTAATAGAGTGAGTAAAGTATTCTCATCTATCTTTTGTTTGATGCGGCCTTGTTGAGCTAATTGGATAAGAAGATTTTCAACTTGCACCCCAAGATCTGGGTGTCCCATCTTCACACGGGTTAAACGCTCTTTTGCATCACTTGTTAGTAATGCGCGCAATACTGCAAGTTTTTGAAGATCCTGTGCTTGTTGATTGGATTGATCTTCCTCTGTTTGTTGCTGTTTCCGTTGAAGCTCTTCTAACTTCTTTCTCTTTATCTCTTCAGCCTCATCCAATTTAATCGAAACTCCTTTAATTAATATGACTTCAACTCAGGCATTTTTTCAATCAATGAAAGTTTGACCTCGTTGCTCATATTATCTAAAAATGCTCTGCCCTTGGCCGTTATTACGCGTCCTTTTGGCGTGGGTTCCACATATCCTGTTTCCTGGAGTTGATGAAGCAAAGTTCGAATAATAGAACCGCCGCCTGGCATTCGTTTCTCAGGTTTGTGACCTCTGTTCTTTAACCCGCCATAATATGTTCTTAATCTAGCGACCCCTACCGGCCCATCTAAATATATTCTGCGCATAAGAGAGGAACCTCTTATAAACCACCAGTTCTCCTGCTCAGGAGGTCTTTCATTATGAACACCAGTCTTAACGAATGTTGCCCAAGCTGGCGGATTTACTGATTTATCCTCTTCTAACTTCCCGGCGACTTTAGTTATAAGCACATCTGCCGGAACATCATAAACTGTAGTCATTGTCTCACCCTTACAAATTAAACGATATCTCACATTCCCTTTTAATATTCTTTTAAATATATTTCGTTTTATGAAAGTAAAATACAACTTTCGTCCATAACAATTACTACATGAAATGGAATAACGAACCGATGAATGTTTTAATTAGTGTTATTCGGCAATTTATAAAAGTTGTGGTTATATATTATTCTGAAATCGATCATGATTTATACAATATCAGTTTCCTTCCACGCAAATCTACAAGCTCAGCCCCTGTTATTGAACAAATTTTCTCTGTATAAGAATTCTTATCTTCAACAGACGAATGCAAAGATATCTTTATAGCTTTCTTTTGTTTAAGTTGCCTTATGATTTCTGAAATTACTTGCTCAGAAAGGCCCTGGCGCCCTATTATTACGCTAGGAACTTCCGGGCCCAACGCTGTCATTATCTCCTTTTTCTTGGCTTTGTCCAACATTATTCATTTCCTCCAAGTGTGATCCTACACCTTTTATATGGCCTGCACCAACTACAACTACTACTGTATTTGGTTCTGTGATATTACTTAATAAAGAAACAATTTGTCTTACCATAAAAATATTTCTCTCCTCTATGAGGACCTGAAATGCATTAGGTGAAAATTTTTTGAATTCATCTATAATGTCATTGATAAAATCTTCATCAAATTGAGAAACATGAATCTCCCGTTTAAGAGGTGTCAAAGATAACAGTGCTCCGCCAATAGTCTTTATCTTTTCCTTTAATGTCATAAAATGAACTAAACGTGAAAGAGTTATATCAACAGGACGATCGATAAAAAAAATTCTTGCATTAATTTCCATTCCAGAATCGATCGCAACCAACATATCCGTACCAGGAATCACACCGAAATCCTCGCCTACTTCCCCTTGTATCATAGAGAGCAAACTGCCAAAAATGGCAAATCGCAATCCTTTGTTTCGAATCATATCTAAAAAAGTTGCTTTTTCACCAGACAACAATGCATGATACCTTGCTCTGTCAAGCTCGACGCAAACTATTTTGGGTTTCTCCCTTGAGATAATATTTTTTACCTCTAATATGCTTTTTTTAAACACGTGGCCGGTCCCAATTAAGATTATCCTATGTTGTCTAAAAATTATTTCTTTTATCATTATTGATCACAAGCAAAAATTACGTTCATTACGCCTCAAATAAATATATATCTTCAGCTAGTATTAATTATTAACATTATTATCCAGGGGGTATAAATAGATGCGGATTTTTTTATATATTATCCTTTCCGTAAACAAAATTGAAAAAAGAATTGTATGACAAAAAAATATGCGTATATTTTAAAAAAAATAATAAATTAATTATGTTTTTTTGAATCATTGCAACATTTTAAAAATGAATTAGAACAAATATATTATGTAACTGCTGGGAGGGGTTGCATGAATAAATTAATTAATCTTGAAACATTCTTCAATCCAAGAACTATAGCAATAATCGGTGCTTCTGATAAAAAAGGGAGCATAGGCAATGTCATAATGGACAACACCTTACGAAGGGGGTTTAAAGGCACAGTCTACCCAGTTACCCCCTCTTCAAAAAGTGTTATGGGCAAAAAAGCATATCCTTCCATCCTTGACATAAAAGACGACATAGATCTTGCAGTAATAGCAATACATGCCAAAGCAGTCAACTCTGTTATAAAAGATTGTGTACATAAAAACGTGAAATCATGCATTATCATTACAGGGGGATTCTCAGAGATAGGAGAATATGAAAGAGAAAAAAAGCTAAAAGATATTATTAATAATACTAAAACACGTATTGTTGGCCCAAACTGCATAGGCGTATTTGATTCATACTCTAATCTGGATACCATTTTTTTGCCAGAGGATAGGATGAGAAGGCCCCTTCCTGGGAAAATAGGGCTTATATCTCAATCTGGGGCTTTTGTAGCAGCCATGCTTGATTGGGCTGCATCAGAGAATATTGGCATGAGCAAAGTAGTAAGCTTTGGCAATAAAATTGACGTGAATTATTCTGACCTGGTCCAATATTTAGCACAAGACGACTCTACAAGCGTAATCACTATCTATATGGAAGGTTTAGAATATGGCAGAATGTTTATGGAAGCAGCATCAAAAGCTACCCTTCATAAACCAATTATTATATTAAAATCCGGTAGATCAGTAGCAGGAGCAGTAGCCGCAGCTTCACACACAGGAAGTTTAGCAGGATCAGATGCAGTTTACTCTGCAGCATTCAAACAATCCGGGATAATTCGCTCATATTCATCCGATGAACTATTTGATATAGCAAAGATCTTTACGTGCCATAAAGAACCAAGAGGGGACAAAATAGCCATTATTACTAATGGTGGCGGAGCAGGTGTAATGGCAACTGATGCATTAGAAGATGAAGGATTAAAACTCGCTGATATAAACGACAAAGCAAAACACGTGATGGAAGAACACTTCCCCTCATACTGTAGCCTGAAAAATCCAATAGACCTTACAGGGGATGCCAATGTAGAGCGCTATGAGATTGCATTGCGAGAAGTACTCAATGAAGGATGTGTTGATGCTGTGTTGCTTATCTTACTCTTTCAAGCGCCTACACTAGAGGATGATGGTGTCGAACGAATAATCAATATTTATAAAAACACAAAAAAACCTATAATAATCGTGGCGCCTGGTGGAACATACACAAAAGGCAAAATAAAAGAATTAGAAAAAGCAGGAATACCATGCTATCAAACCCCCGAGAGGGGCGTGCGAGCATTAGCTGCATTATGCCATTATTATAAATGCCTTCGGGAAAAACAGTCCGTATAGGGTGCTAACCCTCTTCAATCATCTTTTCAATTTTCCATTTTCCATCTACTTTTCTCATATTAAAAGTAAGATTAGAGACCATATCACGTGAATCATCATGAAGATTCACATCGAAGTTTACCTTTGCGCCATCATTTATTATACGAACATTTAGAAAACGAATTATTTTCAAATTAAGGTTTGTTTCGTCAGCAGAATTAAAAACATTTTTTAGATTGTCTACCATTGTTTGCCTTCCACCAGCGCTTTCGATAACTTCGTCAGTGAAAAGATCTACAATCGCTTCCGCGTCGCGATTATTATAAGCGGCATAGTATGCCCTAACAATATCCTTTGCATGATCTTCTTCACTTCCCGTAATACATCCTGAACACAACAAGCATCCACAAAGCAAAAATATAATAATAGTTTTTCTCATGAAATCACCTTACTCTTTGGTTAGCAAAAAAATTTACGTATATAATTGATTATCTAAAGATTCCTGAATTATCAATAGCGTCGATAGCTGATTTTTGTAATACCTTTACCATTGCCTGGTCAAAATCCTTTTGTGTCACATGACTTCTTCTTTCCCGTACAGCAAACATGCCAGCTTCTGTGCAAATAGATTTTATCTGGGCTCCAGAAATATTGTCTGCATTTTCCAGAAGCTTTGAACAGTCTATATGTTTTAAATTCATGTTCTTGGTATGAATGTTAAATATTGCCATTCTTCCCTCTTTATTTGGTAAGGGAATTTCAACCAAACGGTCGAATCTTCCAGGACGTAATAGTGCGGTGTCTAAAATATCTGGTCTATTGGTAGCAGCCAAAATCTTAACATTGCCGCGTTTTTCAAAACCATCCATTTCAGAAAGAAGCTGCATAAGCGTCCTTTGTACCTCGCGGTCTCCAGAAATACTGGATTCTGTTCTAGTGGCACCTATAGCATCAAGCTCATCTATAAATATCACAGAAGGAGCTTTTTCTTTTGCAAGTTTAAAAGTCTCACGTACCAATCTGGCACCTTCCCCAATATATTTCCTAACAAATTCCGAAGCTACAACTTTTATGAATGTCGAAGAAGTTTCACCTGCAACTGCTTTTGCCAGTTGTGTTTTCCCGTTACCAGGGGGGCCATAAAGGAGCACCCCATTGGGAGGTTCAATACCTACTGATTCAAATAATTCAGGGTGAAGGAGGGGAAGTTCCACCATTTCCTTTATTTCCTGTATCTCATCATCCAAACCACCAATATCTGAAAAATTAATATCTGGGCAATTCACTATCTCCATGCCTGATACAGATGGATCTTTAGAAGAAGGCAATAATTCCAAAATAGAGAGTGTACGTTGATTAAGAGCAACAAGTGTACCTGGAATCAGATCATCAATATCTATAAGTTGGGAGGCCCCAACCACAAAATGTGGTCCAGAAGAACTTTTCACAACAGCCCTTCCATCAGAAAGGATATCAATAATTGTTGCAGTTATCAAAGGAGGTGTCCTTAATCGTTCCAGTTCCTTTCTTAATGCCTCAAGTTCCCGTTGAAGGCGCACTTTTTCTGACTCTGCATTTTGTTTTTGTACTTCTAAATACTTTATTTTCTTTAACAATGTCTGTACTTGAAGACCATCATCCGATGGATGTGTATATCCCAAACTTGCAGATTCGCCCAAACGTTACACCTCTTTCTAAGTAATCTTAGAAAAAAGCATATTTAAACCTTTTTATTTTTCCGCTGTAAGACACAAATTAATTCAATAATTATATCATATTCAAACGATAATAACAATTAATTGATACATAAGGATTTATAAGACATGCAAAATAAGTGGTATTACAATGATGGAAATAACATATATTGACGGTATGCGTAGAGGAATATATACCTACAAAGAAAAGACATGCCCCCTTCCAGGACTCATCACCTTGTATAAGGATAAAATAAAATTTAATGATATAGAAATAGAAAAACCATTGGCTTATCCTCTTAGAAAAATCTCTAAAGGTGGGGAACTCAAATCAATGCACTTATTAAGAGTAATGGATGGGGTTCCAAAAGAGATAGCTAAAAAAATACAAAATAAAAATATTGATATAGCAAAAGAAAGCGATGTTGTTCCGGTATACCTCAGTGGCTATGGAGAATATGATAAACAGCTAGTATCACATTTTAGTGAAGCAAAATTATTTCTTTTTAATCTTGGAAAAGAGCGCGATCTTCTCGCCCATTATTTTTATATCAGGAAGAAATTCCCCAATTCTCTATGCTACTGTGATTGTGGTCCAGAAGAACTGCCCCCCCTTGCTTATGCAGGATTTGACCTATTTCCCAATAATCCAGAAAATGAAGCAGCCTTACAATCATACCTAAACAACCCCACGCCCCAGTACCTAGAGATGGCATCTTGTGCATCTCTGCGTGCAAAAACTCTATTAAATCTACTCTATTTAGAATTTTGGCATGAAATGGAAGAATACATACATACGCCAAAAAATAAGGAACTTTATATATCGCGTGACGCATTCTGGCGCCCTTTGACCCAACGATGGATATTGCAAGTAAAAGACCACTATACCCCGCCTTCGGACATATGCTTAGTTTTGCCATGTTCTGCAAGAAAACCTTACAGTTCCTCACAAAGCCATAGACGATTCTTATCCGTAATCAAAAATGCACTGGGCCCAAAACGTGCATCACTAACACAACTCATCGTCACGTCGCCTTACGGCATTGTTCCTCGTGAGCTTGAGACACTAATCGACTATGATATCGTAGTAACTGGAACATGGTGCTATGAAGAAATAGAACGCTCTAGATCTATGCTAATATCTTTGCTTAAGAATATGAAAGACCCATTAGTATTAGTTCACTTACCAGAAAACGAATTAGATGTAGCCAAAGACCTTCCTGCAAGAACCATAATTACATCAAAAGGCCACCCACTCTCAAATGAGTCACTATCATCGCTAAGAAATACCTTGACAGAAATCAAGGACCTAATACCAATTCCTGAAAAATCATTTATGAATTTAAGGACATTCTCAAAATTCCTGTATGGAACAGATATCTTGTCTGACAACATAAAAATGAAAGGAAGAATAAACAAACAGATATTTTCAAATAATAAATGCATTGCATCATATGATAAAATGCTTCGGCCCATAAGCCCATTAGTGCGTGTAAAGAGAAGGTGGGTAGAAATAGATTTCGACATTAAAGGTGACCTTTTTTGTGTCGGTGTTGTTGATGCAGATGAACGCATACGCTCGGGGGATGATGTAGTAATAACTCGAAAAGGAATGCCTGTAGCGATAGGAAATGCCATACTCTCGGGAAGATTGATGCATACAATGCGAAAAGGAAAAGCTGTTAAAGTAAAAAGGAAGATAAAGTAAAAGTGGTTCTCCAAAATCATGTTACAACTACGAGAAATAGTGGAGAATAGAACTATTCTCCTATTACTTTTATTACTCTTAAGCTAAATCGCAACGCAAAAAATAAAACACCTATATCGGTTTTTCCTCTACACGACGCTTCATCTCTTGTATTTCCTCAACAAGATTTTCATCCTCATAGAATCTATGGATAAGAACACCCAATTTTTCAATAGCAATGACATCTTCTTCACCATATATTGGAACATAGAGTTTTATTGATTCTTTCGTTGGATTCCCAACAATGACATCTCTATATCCGAGATTGGCCTGATTCTCTATGATGTACCCTCCAAGATTCATGACGTGTTTTGGAAATAATATATATTTAGGCATATTCTCATTCTCCTTATAATATTGCAAATATTATCCCAACAATACCCAAAGCAGTAAAACCAAGGGATAGGGGATATATTTGTTTGAATGTCAACACAGGTGTGAATGCTGAAACCACAGCTGCGGCCACTGGTAGAATCATGGCTAATAAAACGTGAGGTATAAGCGCCCAACCTAACACAGGAGGGATACCAAAGTAGAGCGTGACAAATACGCTTGACATGACAAACATTGTAGCTTCTCTCATCAGGTAATAACTTGCTCTAGCCCATGCAGCATATTCAAGTGTGGGGCCTTCAATAACATCTGCCTTTGTATGCATTATTGAGAAAGGATATTCATTTAATATCACAAGATAACCAATGAAGTATGAAATTGCCCCTAATACACCAGGAATACTCCATAGCAGTGGTTTAAGGCTAAAGATATCAGATATAGCAAATGAAGTTGTATTAAAACCTTGGTATACTGCTACTCCAACAATACTAATTGTTCCGGTTACCACAGCAGGCACAAAGAGTCCTATATATAGTGGGAACGAACCAATAGATATCAATTTAAAAGTTCTTATGGCAGATACTTGCTCAAAAAAACGACGTGCGTTCCCCTTTAGGATTGCTCCTTTTACCTGATCTGGGTACGGCATGCGAACAGACATTATGGATCTTGACAAATTACCCATAAATATGTAGAGCATCTCCTCCACCTTCATAAGCCCGGCTACTGCAACTAACGTTGTTAGGCCTAATACATCAACCCATGCCGGAGTTGTTAGCAGAATTATAAAAAACATCAGGAATAATCCTATCAACGGAAGTGAATGGTATAATCGTGGAAAAGGCGATACAGGCTCAATACGTTCTTTGTAAATGAATTTTAACACAGCCCAAAAGCCAGGCGTAAGGATTGGAGGACCTATACGCAGTTGGATGCGTGCCTGTATTTTTCTCATTATTCCAGGTATCCATGTCGAGACGATAAAAGCTACAACTGGGATAAAAATTGTTGTCAAAACGAACTCTTTTGCTTCCATTTATATTTTCCTCCTGGCCAATCGTCTTATATCCTCTGGTTCTAATATGTATTCCTTGTCTTTGTTCTCGTCTACTACCGTTACCCTGTTGGTGCATGTCAAGCACGGATCACATGAGACTATTGTTATAGTTGCATCAGTAAGATGATCACCGATGCATGATACTTCCATTGCAGAAAGGGAGGACATTGAAGGTGTTCTGTTGATATAACTCTGTATCCTTCCTAAATCGTCAAGAGAACATGAATCGTATATTTCGCCTCGGGCAGCCTCATTATAGGATGTAGAATAACCCATCCTACCTAGCTCATAACCAACATTTATTGGTTCTTCGTCGGGGAGTGTTTCTAGTGCTTGTTTTATTATCTTTATAGACTCGAGGCATTCGAACAGTCGGCAAGCAACACGGTCAAGAACGGTTCCGCCTTCGCGCACTATTACTTCAAAGTCAAAGTTATCTTTATATTCTGGTACTTTAATTCTCCAATCAAAATTAACTCCAGACGCACGCATGTTGGGCCCAAGTGCGCCGTATTTTATCGCATCCTCTTTGCTTAGGTAACCTATGTCCTTGATACGAGATACTATAAGCGTATCGTTTATGACCCTGTTGCCAAAAGCCTTTAGTTCTTCGTCAAGACTTTTAAGCATCGCGAGTAATGTTTGTTTCTTGTCCTTGTCTATGTCACAGCGCGGCCTTATCCCCCCAATCACCGGTATGGTGTAGTGCACTCTGTTACCTGAGAGGAAAAAAAGCATGTTTTGGACAGGTTCTCGAAACATGAAGCATCGCATAGAGAACGTTTCATGTCCGAGTATCTCGAATGCATGTCCAAGATATAATAAGTGAGAATGTAATCTCTCCATTTCATTGCCTATGACGCGTATATGGTGGGCACGTTGAGGAACTTCTATTCCAAGCCCCCTCTCAACCATTCGCGTTCCATTCCATATGTGGATATGGGAGCAGATGCCACAAATCCTTTCAGTTAAGATAAGGCCTTTTTGTACAGGCATTCCTTCCATCATGCGCTCAATACCGCGATGTGCTGTATCGTATGTTATCTCTGCATCTACGACCACCTCATCGTCGACAAAAAGCCTTATTCTAAATGGTTCCAAAAGTGCAGAATGCACCATCCCAAGAGGCACTTCAACCTCAGCTCTGTCTTTCCTATCAACATCTGCCATATTTCTTCACCTCTTCTTAGCCAATAATGGGACTACAGAAACCACAGCTTGCAAAACATCTTCAGGCCTGGGTGGGCAGCCGGGAATGTTTGCATCTACAGGAATTACTTTAGATACTCCACCAACTATCTGGTCTGAGCTCCCTAAATCTCCACCCAAATTAGCATAAGGGCCACCGTTAATAGCACATGACCCAATAGCAGCTACGAGCTTTGGTTCTGGTATGGCCGCATATATCTCTTTTAATGCAGGTTCCATCTTCTTTGTTACCGGCCCTGTGACAGCAAGAATATCTGCTTCACGAGGATTCCATGTAAGTATGACCTTATATTGTTCAATGTCATAGAAGGGCGAAAGCACAGCATTAACAATTTCGATATCACACCCATTGCACCCCCCTGTGTATACAAGCATAATGTGAATGGCATTTTTTCTTGAAATTTCTTTTAGCATTACTAACCCTCCGTCATTAGTTTCTTGGCTTTTTCGTCAAGCAGTGCTACTATTGCATCGATCTCTTTTTTGTCCTTCATAACAATGGGTTGCTGCAAAAGTTCTGCTAAGTTTATATCAAAATCCCCCACATGTCGTGGATGTATGGCTGCAGGCATCCCGTAAAAGGCAAAAATTGGGCAATTGTCATGACACTGGAAACAGTACATGCACTTTAAAGGATTAAAAACAGGATGCTTCTCCTTCACATAGCTCTTCGTTATTTTAACTGGTTTTTTAAGAAGCTCCATATCTATTGCATCAACAGGACATATATTTGCACATGCACCACAACCAATGCATGCATCTTCGTTGACGGTCTTTGGATAGGTTACTTGCCCAGCTAAAATCTTATTTCGCATCTGTATTGAGGTTTTCCTGTCCTTTGCAAAGATTATTCGCCCTATATTATCGTAAGCTCCCTTGAGCATAAAAATGAACATGTTCCTCATTTCCTTACCTCCTTTGTCCTGCCATCGACAACTAAATCGTCCATGTATGTCTTGACCTTGACCGCATGGCCGGGACATATGTTGTCACATGCACCACAGAATATGCATTTTTCAATATCCCAAACCATATCATCTGAAATGGCATCTGTTGGACATTGGGAGATGCATAGCTTACAGTGCACACATAAATTTGGATTATACTCTACAGAACCATCGGTTATGTACAATACGTCGTATGGTTCGAATGTTATTGCATCCATCGGGCATACCATAGAACATACCCCACAAAGATCGCATCTTTCCAGGTCGGCTGAAAAACCATCCTTATCTACATAGATGCATTGTCGCGGGCACAACTCCATGCAAAGGCCGCAGTTCACACATCCCTCATTGACATCTCCGGTCCATTTTACTCTCTTGATTGATATTGCATTTTCAGGACATGTTTTTACGCATCTTCCGCAAAGTATGCAATGGCCCAAATATAGATCATTGATCTTTCGGCGCATATCGTATGGACAGACCATTAAGCATAAATTACAGTCTGTACAAACGTCACTTAAGTATCTTATACGTATGCCCTTCCTAATCAAAGCTTCATAATTGCATGAATCGACGCAATTGTTACAATTTACACAGTAGCGGATATGTGCCTCATTTTCGCCTGTGTTAATAGTTATCTTGCCATCCTCCATCGAGATAGCATTTACAGGACACTCCCTCACACATTTATAGCAGTTGATGCAGCGCTTATCACTTACGTTAGGCAACGTTATGGCTTTTGTAGGGCATATTTCCTCACAGTGCTTGCAATCTGTACATACTCCTTCAGGCGCATCTAAAATCATGGCTTTTGATGGGCATACCATCCTGCATTTTCCACAGTTGGTGCACTTTTCCCTATCTATAAATATAGAGGTCTTCATAACCTCCCCTTTCTTCTCGGGGCTTGGTACGCGCTCTATATCCTCAAACGTCTTTTCCTTTACATTGTACTCCAAGATGCCAGTAACATCCCTCTTTGCATTGGAGGGGCATATTTGTTGACAAACACCGCACATTGAACACTCGCCATGTGATTTATTGTCAATAATTTCTATAAATCCAAATGGGCAGTTTTTCTTGCAAATACCGCATCCTGTGCAAAGCTCCATATCAACAACATAACCACCATACTGGTTCTTGAAAATTGCCTTTGAAGGGCACACTTCAGCACATTTCCCACAAGTTACACAATTAAATGATTTCTTTTTTGTTTTAATTATCGCTTTTGTAGGACATTCTTCAATGCATTTCATGCACAATATGCAATCATCTGTTGTATAATACATGTTTATCGCTCCCTGAATGCTTTTCCTGTGAAAAGACCAACCATCGCTGCTAAAAATATGCCAGAAACAGGGAGTTCAACAAAAATGTCCCATGTATAATATGGAAAACTTCCCATAAATATATCAATAAATAATGCAAATCCAAATATTGTGGCATACGTCTTCTTGTTAAAGTATTCCCCTCTTATTGACATGCCAAAAACTATTCCTAATATCAAGGCGATCACAATAGTTCCAACAGGATTTATCATTTCTTTTCAGCCCCCCACAAAACTGTGATAATGGTACAAAAACCACTCAACACCTTGAGTGCTATGCCAATGTTGAGGTAAGGGATAATACCTGCATTTGTTGAATCAGGATAGCTAAAAAGTCTAGTAGCAGTGTCACCAACACCCAGGTATGGGTAAAGGTCTGCTCCTACATTATAAAGGTAATAACCTGAAAGGCCAAGGCCCACGAGGCCTAAACATAAATAGATGAGTGCGCCAACACCTTCTAATGTTTCAAGACTATTGTGTGATAAATTAAATACATTCTTCTTAAAACCATAAACTACAACTGAAAGGAAAAATGCTGTTGCAATAACAGATCCTCCCTGGAATCCCCCTCCTGGGGTGATGTGTCCCCCAAGAGTAATTACAACACCAAATGCCACAATTATAAACACTAATGGTGCAGCAAATACCTTCTGTACTATGGTTGAGGGCCGTATAGGTGTGCTATCCTTTTCACTTACGTCCCCGCCAAGCACCCCTCTACCAAAGAGAATACCTGTAGTTAACACAGCAGTTATAAGGATGAATGCTTCTCCAAGAGTATCATATCCCCTCCAATCAAACAAGATTACTGTTATCATGTTTGGGGCAATGAGAGGGCCTCTTAAATTGTATATATAACTAACTCCCGGAACTATATCAAAATCAGTTAATGCCTTAATTATAAAATAGGAAAAAATTCCTACAAATATGGCTGCTATAAGATTTCTCATTTCTTGGGACTGTTGAAACTTCATGATAATACCCCCTATATGCCCCCTAACATTATGAACATGACAATCCCCATGACAATTGCAACATAAAATGCTGCAATGTTATAATGGTCAGTATTTTCCTTTGATACTTTTACCACAAATGGTGCAGAAAACACTACTGCAACAATAAAAAGAAGCGCCAGCACAATTGCAATTGTATCATTTACTCCTCTTAGCAACGCAATAAGAACCAGGGGGAAGAATGCCAATAATATAAATTCCGCGGAAAGCCCGCTACCGATCTGCGTACCTCCTAGTGCCTTGAACTTTTCATGCAAATAATCGTACAAATTGTCCATCTTTACCACCCCACCAGAATCTTTAAAGCCACACTATACGCCCTATCATAAAATGGCATTGGAAACAGCCCGATCCCCACACATGCGATGACTAGTATAATAAGGGTCACATATGTTACAGTTGGCAGTCCATTATAAATGTGGACTTTACCAAGAGCGATCTTTGTTGTATTTTCCTTAAGAAAAGTAAGATAAAATCCTTTCATTAGAGCCACAAAAGTTAGTATGGTCCCAAGTATTACCAGAACGCCAAGTTCAGGGTGCCCTGCCTGTATTGTGGCATCTATAATCCTAAACTCGCTTTGATATGCATTAAATGGGGGAACACCAGAAACTATTAGGATGCCTATTATCTGAATAAAAGCAAGTTTTGGTGCTTGTACTAACAAGCCCCCGAGCCTCTTGAATTCTGTAGTTTTTGCCCTTTCGTAGATAAAGTACACCGTGATAAAGAGCAGTGACATAGCAATAGCATCATTTATGGCATGGAATATACCTGCAGCAATTCCAAGCCTAGTGCCAAGCCCAATACCAATTCCAACAAGCCCTGCCTGAGATACTGCAGTAAATGCAAGCAGCCTGCGAAAATCAGTTTGTAATAAAGCCATGACAGATCCAATTATCAAAGTACCCACCGAAAGTCCAAGCATGACTGCCGTCATGTTAGAGTAACCACCAAACAAACGCAATAGTACGATTGCCAATGCCACTAGAACAATTTTTGTCTGTGTCTGTAACAATGCAGCGATGTCTGGCTTGGCGGCGCTATACATGTTAGATTTTATGGTGTGAAATGGGAATAAACCAGATTCAAACAGCCACCCAATAACTATCAGGCCAACAGCAGTCAGAACAATCGGGTTTGTCATATTGCCTGAAAGCGAATTGTGCAGGTCAGATATGTTAAGAACGCCAAATGTGCCCAACAAGAGGGCAATTCCAAGAAGGATCGATGCACCAGCAACTCCTCCAAATACAAGATACTTGAAAGCAGCTTTGTAACCACTAACCCCACCTACCGCTATCACAATGGCAGCCTGGGCAATGGTCATTATCTCAAGGAATACGAACATATTGAAGATATCGTTTGCCATGACCACGGCACTTACAGCAGCTATACTAAGCATTATCATGGACAAATATACTCCAGAAACCTTCTTTTCATTGGATATATGGGAAAGCACCGCAAATGTGGCAATCGCTGCAAGCAAAAAGACAAGTGCTTTTTGCAAAAATGCAAAGTTGTACTCTATGGCAAGGTTGACCTCAGAAAGTGATATCTTTAGTTGAGGAAGCGTATCGACCACAGGATGTGCCCCAAACAAATGATTGCCATATGAGGCAAATATGGGCACTACCAACACCACTAGCATGGCCAATATGCCATAAGCTCTTACAACCTTATCTTTCCCATGCATAAGATTAAGTAAAATTGCAGAGATAAGTGGAAAAATCACCATAAGAGGTATGAGTTCAGAATTCATATCTTTTCCTCCTTGAATATCTCATGAACAGAAAGCGAGTTATAATGTTGATACAGTTTGATAGTTATTCCAAGAAGAACGGCCAGTGTCGATGCCCCTATGACGATATTTGTCAATACGAGTGCAAAAGGCAAAGAGTATGATGCCTGGTCTGCAAACTCTTGAAAAATACCTGGCGACTGATTATAAAGCTTTTCAGAGATTATGGGGACTATACCGCCTGGTTTGAAACCTTCTGTGATTAACACAAGATTTACGCCGTCCCCTATGAGCATTACGCCAATGATTTTCTTTATTATGTTGTCCATAAAAATAATGGCATAAATACCTATTATCATTAGGAGAGCGGCGGTCACAAACGACCAAAATTGAACTTCTGAGCCGTTCATTCCTGTGACCTCCTTGTCTTAAATACCGTAACAGCTATGAGCCCCGGTAAAAGAGCAGATCCAAGTATTGCCTGTGTAACAGCAACATCGGCGGCCAACAGTCGCTGGTACAACAATGCAAGCCCCAATCCTTGGAATCCTATTATGATAACGGTTCGCATTAAGTCCTTTTGTACAAGAGCAAGTAATGTGCTAGCAACTATAACAAACATAAGTACAAATTCAATAATCATCTCCGGCACCTCCATCATAATGGGATTTAGCAATAGAATGGACCGCTACAGGTGTGAGTATAAAATACAACACTGCAACAAGAGCTATTATTGGTTTTCCTAAAAAGACTAACAAAAGGATGCATGCTGCATCTACCACGCCAAGTATGTGTAATCGGGCATAAAGCATATGAGGAATCTTTTGGAAACGAAGCAGGGCAAATGATGCAACAAGTAGAAGTGCGCCAGAAACAAAAAAAATGATTGCAGTTATAATTGTAATATCTGTGTTCATTGCACCCCTCCTCTTGGAAGCATTTTTGAAATTATTATCGTGCCGACCGGACCAAGTACCAAAAGGTAGAGGGCAATATCAGTAGAAAAACTGATAGGTGTTACCTCTCCAATGATAATAAGTCCTGTAGCAGTGGCTATCGTTGCCCCAGAAAGTCCGGCAAGAGCTGTAGGCGCCCCCCTCCTAGCAGCTACACGAAGGCTTGCAAGGATTGTTATGCTCAATGATAACAAAATGAAATAGATACTAATCTCATAAATACTCACTCAAACATCCCCTTTATGTATTTCTCAAAAGGGATAATAGCAGACTGGTCCCTAGGTGTAAGTATCGAAACGGTTAGTTTCTTGGCCTTATTATCTACGTCAATTGTTAACGTCCCTGGAGTAAGCGTGATAGAGTTAGCAAGAAATGTTTGAGAAATTTCTTTTTTTAGAATAGTATCGATTACTTTTACTTCTGGTTGTATAGTGCCTTTCAATGAAAGGTACACCACATTCAATGCAGACATTGCTATAAAATACAGTAATGCAAAAATATATGCTATAGCATAAAATGGACGGCTTATATTACTTCCCATCTACGTGTCCCCCTTTATGAATATTATTATAATGATGAAGCTAAGTTTTTAGTAATATTTATAAACTTTTTGGGTGATTGAAGAAGTGCATTTTAACATTCAACGAAATAATACCGAAAACTTTTTATAATTTCTAAAAGCTATAAAAATTAGCTATTTTTACAAAAGGAGGCTATAGCATGACAAACGAAAATGTTGTATATGTTGGCAACAAACCACCAATGAGCTATGTTCTTGCAGTAACAACGCAATTTAACAATGGTGCGACAGAAGTTGTTCTTATGGCCAGAGGAAAAGCTATATCTCGTGCTGTTGATGTTGCAGAGATTGTAAGGAATAGGTTCATCCCTGGGGTGCAAATAGAAAAAATTGTAACAGGGACAGAAGAACTACCACGAAAGGAAGGTGGAACAACAAATACATCTACAATAGAGATAGTACTAAAGAAGTGACGACTTAAGAGGCACTATGATGAAAACTCCGGTTTGTAACATTTGCCTTAAAACTGGCATATTGTGCCCAAGATGCCAAAAAATGCTTGCAAGCGGAGAAATCAGCGAAAATGAAGTGAAAATATCAAAACTCTTGTACGAACTTACAAATAAATACAATATAGCAAAAAATATCACATTCGTGCGAGCTATAGAATTTGATAATCTTTTAATCCTTGTTGTAGGAAAGAATGATGTATACGAGTTTGTTAGAAAAGGCGGTATGATCATAAAAAGCCTGCAACAAAACCTCCAAACAAAAATACGTATCATAGAAGATACGAAAAATATAAAAAAAATAGTTTTAGACCTGATATACCCTGTCAGGATATTAGGAGTAAACATAGTGTATTTGCCTGATGGGACTAAAAGAAAGAAGTTACGAATACCACTTGATGATGAAAAACGTTTGCCTATTTCTCTAAAAAAAGTAAAAGAGATAGTATACGAAATTACAAAAGAATCTATTGAAATAGTTACAGAATGATATACCGGTGAATATTATGGACATTATAAAAGGATGGGTAAATGAAATTAGGGACATGGGGGGCATCAAATTTATTATACTGCGCAATAAAAAAGGCCTTTTCCAAGTAACCCTTCCAAAAAAGAAAGTAAGCCATGAAATATTTTCTTTTGTTGACAAATTATCAAAAGAAGATGTAATAGTAGTAGAAGGCTCATCTCAACAAGGAAAATCACGTGACTTTGATACAGAGATTATTCCTGAAAAAATTACACTAATCAACGAATCTGAAACCCCACTGCCACTTGATCCTAGTGGCAAGGTAAAAGCAGAACTTGACACGCGCCTTGACAATAGATTCATTGACATAAGGCGTCCAGAAATATTGGCGATCTTCAAGGTGCGCCACTCGCTTCTAAAACATGCTCGCGACTACTTAAGCAACGAGGATTTCCTCGAGATCCATACTTCAAAAATAATATCGACTGCCTCAGAGGGCGGTACAGAACTTTTCCCCATCCAATATTTTGAAAAGAAGGCATATCTCACACAATCCCCACAGCTCTACAAACAGATGTGTATGGCAGGAGGATTAGAACGCATATACGAAATAGCCTGGTATTTTAGAGCAGAACAACACAACACAACGAGGCATCTAAACGAGGCAACAGCAATCGATATAGAGATGTCATTTATTGATGATGAGGAAGATGTAATGGGGATCTTGGAAAATCTCATTCATACAACGCTCAAAGGCGTAAAAGAAGATTGTATAGCAGAGCTAAATCTCCTTGAAGTCGAACTCAAGGTGCCAGAGGTTCCTTTCAAACGCCTTACTTATGATGAAGTAGTTGAAATGCTGCAAGAGAAAGGATATAATATAAAGTGGGGAGAGGACCTAGGAACAGAAGGTGAGCGTATACTTGGTAAAGAAATGGAAAACCAAGGATATGAATACTACTTTATCAAGCGCTACCCGCGAAATAAAGTATTCTACTTACAACCAGAGGGAAAATACTGTCGGGGTTTTGATCTTGACTGTAAAGGGATAGAGCTTACATCCGGGGGGCAGCGATGCCATGAGTACGATACTATTGTAGAGCGCATAATAGAATTCGGGCTTGAACCAGAGAATTTTAAGGATTATTTAAAAATATTCAAATATGGGATGCCTCCACACGGGGGTTTTGGATTTGGCATTGAACGTTGGCTCATGGAAATGCTTAATCTAAATAATGTGCGTGAATGCATTTTGTTCCCTCGTGACAGGGGTCGCACGACCCCATAAATTTTCATTCATATTATTTACTTTTTTATATTGCTAAGTTTATATTGCTAAAAATGCATAAGTTTCATGCAAAAAATATATGTATTAATATAAATAATAACTAAGACAATGCAAATAACAGTTATCGGTGCATGTGAGAACGTTTCAAAATCGCTATATGACCTAGCATATACTCTTGGAACAAAGCTCGCGTCAAGAGGGCATATTGTCATATGCGGGGGTCGCGGAGGCATTATGGAAGCTGTATCAAAAGGAGTAAAAGATGCGGGAGGCATAGTGGTCGGAATCCTTCCGGGCCTTATACGAAATAGTGGAAATAAATACTTAAGCGTTGAGATACCTACTGGCATCAACGAAATGAGAAATGCAATAGTCGTTGGGTCTGGAGATGTCATAATTGCTTTCCCTGGATCATATGGCACCATATCAGAACTTGCATTTTCCATGAGACAAGGAAAAAAGATAATAGTCTTTAGACCTGAAGAGTTTCCAATAGATTTTTCCTTGCTCAAATATGATAACATAAGGTATGCCCAGACCATAGAGGATGCCTTATTATATGTGGAGGAATCCAATGATTTTTGATAAAATATTTGGAAAAAAGAAAAAAGAACATGCACCTCTTGAAAAGAAAGTACTTAAAATGTCAGATATCCCCAAATGGGCGAAAAACGAGAAGAACACAATAGAACAAGAGATCTTAGAACACTCATTACAATATATAGATCCCATAAATAAATCATTCACTACCTTGAATAAATATATCTTGGAGCTAAATGATAAAGAACTTGAGGAAGAAGTGATAAAACGTTTAGAAAACATAACAATAAGCTCAAAGAAAAGTTTTTGCGAAAATATGAAAATAATATTAAATAAATGGAAATATATGATTCCAGAAACATATTCTGATTTAACTGCATATATAATCAGAATCGAATCCACACTATTATCAATCAACAAAGCACAAACAACGCATGGAAAATATCTAGGTATTGTTTTTGAAACGGATTTAAAGAAGATAGGAAAGGAACTAAAAATAATAGTAATATCCCATGATATGATAAAAAACATTGTTTCCAAAAATAGAGAAAAATGGGAAATACTTTGTTCAGTCAAACCAATATTTGAGGAAATTATTGAAATAGAAAAATATCTATCACAAGCACGAAAAATAGACCTTAAGGAAGAGATAACAAAATTAGAAAATCAGGCAAATTCCCTGAAAATAGAAAAGAAAAAGTTTCTCTTAAGCCAGGAATATGAGAATTATAAAAATATGCAAGAACGCATTACAACCTTAGAAAAACAGGAGCATGAGCTCAATTTAGAGTTGTACAGTGTGTTTGCCACAATAAAAAGGGTATTAAAAAAATATAAGAAAATGGTTGATGACAAAAAGTACGCACTTACACAAGAACAAATAGAATTTATAGAAGGGCTTATGGATCATCCTGTAAAAACGCTTAATGAAGACACAGACGAACTTGACTTGACAAAAAACTTTGCAACTCATCTACTGTATATGCTAGAAAATGGCAATATCCAAGAGAAAAAAGGGAAATTAGATAAAGCACAAGATGTTGCTATGCGCATAATAAATGGTGAACTAGATGAGCTGAAACAACAGTACTCATCCACTTTTTCAGAACTTATATCTGTGAAAAAGAAATATAAAGAAATAAATCTAGATAAACTAGATTCCATAAATAGGAAACAAGAGAAAATTCTTGCCAAAATAAAGCACATCCAAAACGAATTAGAAACTATAGAGAGAGACTCACTAGAAATGAAAGACAAGAAAAAGCAGATTATATCAAAATTAAAAGATAAAGTAAATAAAATTAATCCTGAAATATCGTTAAATTTTTAATAAATAGAGCATATGTTAAAAAGAGAAGTTAACATTATAATATGGAGGTACTATGATGGCACTCTTTAGTAATAATGAAAATGATAATCTTAAGATTAAAATTTACAAGATGCAAAATGAGAATAAGGGATTAAAAGAACAACTGTTAGAATATGAGAAAGTTTTTGGAAACTTCGAAGACATGAAAAAAGTCACCGACAGAGTGCGCGAAGAAAATAAGCGTCTGCTTGAAAAACTCGAGGAAAACATTGAAATAAAAGCGAAAATGCAAAAGATAATAGACGAGTTAAAAGAAGCTGTAAACGCAAAGAAAGAAGAGTTTCAGTACAAGTTAACTTCAATGGAGTCAAAAGACGATAACATCGTTGTAGGAAACAATGCAGAATTCTATGGTGGATTATCAACACCAAAAAGCATTTCTACAGGAAATAATGTTATTGTGCATGGAAATTTACGCTCCTCAGAAAAAATTAGCCTGGGCGATAAGAATCAAATCAAAGGCACAATCAGTTGTAAAAAAGGCATATCAACTGGAAAAGAATGCATACTCGAAAAAGATATATCCACCAAAGGCGGAGTAAATATAGGGGAAAAATGCATATTACAAAACATTAACTCAAAACTAGACGTATATGTCGGAAAAGGGTCTGCTGTTAAAAAAATAATAACGGAGGGTAATGTATTTCTCAAAGACAACGTGAAGATAGAAGATGGGATCGAGTATAAAGAATCAATAAATATTGGCAAGGATGTTTCAATATCAGGAGAAATAAAGACAATAAAAAAGTAAGCTCCAAAAAAAGAAGCTTTATCTTCCATAATATATTGAATTTTTCCTGCACTTTTCTAAACATTTTCCGCATCCTATGCACTCGCCCTTGCCTGACACCAAATCCCTATTCATAGGGCATATCTTGTTGCAAAGCTGGCATGAATTGCAACTTTTCTTATCAACACGCACATTGAAAATAGAGATATGCTCACCAAGCCATAAAAGTGCCCCAAGAGGGCATGCAAAACGGCAAAATGCCCTTTCAACAAACAATGATACAAGCACCAGCAGTATTGTAAGTAACCCAAAAACATCCCATGAAAACGTTAAGTAGAATATGTTGAAAAATGGGTCATACTCGCAAAATACTGCCCTAGATGCTACTATAGCATAATACACCATTATACCAAGAACGAGAAACTTTCCATATCCTAAATAACGGGGGAGAGTATGCTTAGTTTTAATTGGAAGCAGCTTTTTTCTAATATCATAAAGATACTGTTGAACGCCCCCAAAAATACATATCCACCCACAAAATACGCGACCAAACAGTACGGATGCTACCAATGGGATTGCCACCAATATTATCCAATGAAATTCTATAGTGTCAAACAACAAAAAGTTCGTTAATGCACCAAGATGGCATATGCATGCATCAAGATAAAATCCAAAATATAAAAGGCTTAGTGCCATTGTAACGTATCTTAATTTATATTTACCCATAACAAAAAGTATTGTTGATATGGCAAGCATAAGCAAAAAAACGATGTCAATACCTTGAATGTTAAATATTATATTCTTACTTGAGCTTTGATCCTCATATCCCTGATGTGTTGCATAAAATAGTGACTCAAGTAAAGATTGAAGATCCATCTTGTCGATACCATATTCATTCTTGAGTTCATATCCTGTTATGTCTGGAAGAACTTCTACGCCTAATGAAGATAATAACATGTCTTGTGGCACACCATAATATGCTGCAATCTCTGTTAATGTCATTCCTTTAAGTGAGCTCCAAACAAAATCAGGCAATTCCAGTATAGAAGTAAATACCGTGCCTACAGTTATGGGGACGACTAGCTCAACAATTCCATAATCCAAACAATCGCGCCGCACTATAAGCTCACCAGAACCTTCTGTAATGCCTGTAACAGTCAGTGTCTTCTCATATATCCCGCCATCAATATCTGTCCACGGTGCCTGGGAGAATAATTTAACATTCTCTGGAATTATCATTTCTGTGTCATATATCGACACGTTGCAATCTGCATGTGACGTGTCAACTGTAAATGTGAAAGTAGCTGAACTGCCGATATTTATAAAAGCCGTTTTCGGACTTACAAACAACAACCCTTCTCCATTTGGAATTTGCGAAGATTCTACAGTAATAGCCATTTTCTTTTGCAACAGGCCAAATCTAGGGCAGGCACGCTCAACAACAACATAATCGCTTCCTTCCACAACGCCAGAAAGCACAATAGTTTTTACATATACATTTGAATCTTTTTGTATCCAGGAGGATTGGGACCTTATATTCACAATTGGGGGGATATATATAATTGTGTCATCAAGTGTAAGTGGGCAATATGAATGCAGGACAGTTATCTGTACCGTAAACATGACATCTTCCCCAATAGCCATAACTACACTAGATGGATCAAGAATTATCTCGTTATCAAGATCAGCGCCAGCAATTTCTGCGGTTGATGCGAAAAATAGAATTGCAAAAATCAATACCCCTATCCTTTTTTCCAAAATAAACACGACCTACTGCTCAAACACTGGGATCTTATCTTCATCATTGAACTTTGAAAATGTGAATACCCCGTCCTCATCGTAAACCAGTTCAAATTCTTGTATATCTGGGATTTGACAGTAAAATCTATAGATATATTGTATATCTCCTTTATAGATGGTGTAAGTCTTGTCCTTGGTAAATATAACAAATTCTTCATGTTTAGGGTAAAAGCGTACTTTAAGTATGTCTTTTTGGTCGATATTCTCTATGCCTGGTGCATATTGCGACAGTAAATGAAGATTAGTCTTACTGCATAAGTCATAGTATATTAGTTTACATATTGTAACGTTCCTATAGTACTGCTCACCCCGATCCAAATCTAAGAACGAGGAGTAATAGTTTACACGCCCCCTAATTTCAATATCTTGTGATAAGGCAATGGATTTTTCTTGTAAAGGCCCATCATTTTTCAAGAATTCTAGCAAATCCTCGACTTTACCAAGTATTGCAGTTTTGTTTCTTGGCACTGCCATAGTGTTATGTCATCCAAAGGCTAAAAATACTTTTTGGATAAGTTTTATATTTATATAAAAACACATCTTCTTGCATGTGAAAGGTTCTAGAGGTTATCACCATAGTTTCCGACTCTCAAGAACTTTTCACATGTACCTTAGGGGAGTTCGTAATATGATCAAATGTTTTAAAGAAAGAGACTTCATATGCCTTAACGATTTTTCATGTGAAGAACTCTATTTTTACCTCCATATAGCACAACACATCAAGTATCAAACCAAATTAGGCCTATTCTCGTCTGTACTTAGAAACAAGAATCTTGCCATGATATTCCAAAAGCCATCCCTTAGGACAAGAACATCATTTCAGATAGGTATGAATCAACTAGGTGGTTCTGCATTATATATAAGCCCAAACGAGATACAACTTGGGAAACGCGAATCCACTAAAGATGTAGCTTGTGTTTTATCCGGATATGTTGATGGGATAATGGCCAGAGTATTTTCCCATGAAGATATATTAGATCTAGCAGAACATGCGAACGTTCCTGTCATAAATGGCCTCTCAGACCTACTGCACCCTTGCCAGGCCCTGGCAGACTATCTTACAATATTAGAGCATTTTGGACGCATACAAGGGCTTACGCTTTGTTATGTTGGGGATGGAAACAATGTGTGCCATTCACTAATGTATGGCGCCTCCAAATTTGGGGTAAATATGAAAGTAGCATGCCCAAAAGGATACGAACCAGACAAAAAAGTGCAAAAAGAAGCTGGTGCAAATGGATTGTCACTTACTATAACAAACGACCCTATTGAAGGCGTATGCGGGGCAGATATAGTATACACAGACACATGGACGTCAATGGGACAGGAAAAAGAACATGATAAACGGCTAAGAACATTTATTGATTTTCAGCTTTCATCAGAACTATTGGCACACGCAAAAGACGATCATATCGTTATGCATTGCCTTCCTGCACACAGGGGCGAGGAAATAACTGACGAAGTCATAGATGGCCCACACTCTGTTGTGTATGAGGAAGCTGAAAATAGATTACATGCACAAAAAGCAATACTTGCATTGAATCTATAAAATAATAAGAGAAAGGAATAAAAAACAGCGATACTCTCGCTGATAAATATGAAAGCACATTCTGTTTTTATATATTTATACGAAGAGTATCCAACTTATGTTCAACGTATTCTAGTATCTGTGTGGCCTGTTGTGATTCTTCCTTAGATATCATATCATTGCGTACTAAACTATAGAATGTGTTTAGCAAGCTTGAGTATTTCTCATAAAGCAGGAAATATTGGGGCGGGGATGCAGTATTAACATTTTCTGTAAAAAGCCGGAGATCGTTTAAGTATTCCTTCCAGAAAACACGTATGCCAAAGTACTCGTCCTTTTTCTTTTTCTCCTCTGTATCATACTGCTTTCGAATCTCTCTTTTTGATTCATTCTTTAGTTTGTCCATCTTTTCCTTGCAAAGATAAAGATTGTTTTTAAGAGATGTCAAAGTTGATTTTTCCAAATTATCCTTTATTGAATTATACGTCTCAACAATTGCCCTATATTCGTGGTAAAGTGTTTCAAAATCCTTTGATCCTGAATGTTTTAAAAACTCCCCGATACGCTTTTCCAGTAACTCATACTCTTCCTTTGCCTTATGTACTTTTATCACTGAGAGAATTCTGTTTTCAAATTCTTCCAAACGTTTTGTAACTACCATCTCATATGTTGGATTTCCCTGGGGCAAGCTTTTCTTTTTTTCAATTAGAACGTTATAATCATATTGTGCCCTTTCAGGATCTTTTTCTATCTGGGGCCTGGTATAACGGCGTAAATTTTTGTCAAGCTCTGTAAGAAATCCTTCAAGCAGTGTTTTTTCGTTTTGTTTTTTATAATTTTCTTGAACCGAATTAATAAGCTCTCTAAAGGAAGAGATATTATGTTCAATATTGCCCCTAATTTCAAAATCTGTGTTAAATGGCAATACGGAAGCAGTTTTTTCCAATAATAATAGCATTAGTTGTGAGTTCTCAATATTTTGACTTATGTAAGCTAGAGAATATTTACGTAGCACTTTTTCCGTTTTTTCAAATAAATCTTGGGCAATATCTTTAGTAGGTTTAAGTATTACACTGTCTTCTTGTGCTATTACTTCTTCAGTGTCTTGCATCGCAGATTCCTCAAGATTATGTGTTTCCTTTTCATCAGGAGACTCCATGGTTTGGATAACACTAGGTTCTTCTTCGGATAATTGTTCAGTACTTTCGAGCATTTTTTCTTTTTTTTCTATTAAATCCTGCTCTTCTTTCAAAATCCGTATATATTCCTTTATATCCTGTCCTACCTCTTCAGCCATTGGCACCTACCTTTGCTCTACTTTTTTCAAATCTTTTATATATAACTTTCTATTTCTAGGAGATATAATGGCAAAAACATGAAATAAATAATTAAAAAATGGGAAAATGAAAAGAATTTTAAAGGCGGAAACTCTTCTAATATAGATACAATGGAATTCTCTAAGCTCTGTGAAACATTCAAACTTTTTGAAAAAACTACAAGCCGGCTTGAAAAAACAGAAATACTTACTATACTGCTCAAAGACCTTGAAAATAAAGAATTAGAAATAACGATACAGTTCGTTCTAGGAAGCATCTTTCCAAACTGGTCTGCGCAAAAGATAGGAATTGGAGAAAAACTAATTATAAAAGTAGTTTCTGACATCACAGGGATATCTGAAAAGGAGATATTATTATTCCTAAAAGAAACAGGAGATATTGGTTGTTCTATTGAAAAAGCAATGGAACAGAAAAAACAGGTGTTTTTTCTCTCAGAATCATTAACTTTATCCCGGGTCTACAATGATTTATTGAAACTTTCAAACTATGAAGGAAAAAGAAGCCAAGAGAAAAAAATTAGAATTCTATCTGGCCTGTTAACCAATGCATCGCCCATAGAAGCAAGATACCTATCAAGAATACTTGTAGAGACGATGCGAACAGGTGTTGCAGAAGGCATTGTACGTGATGCTATAGCTAAGACTAATAACCTACCCTCCTCCAAAGTTGAAAAAGCCTATATGGTTTCAAATGATATGGGGCTTGTCGCTAGGATGGCTCGTGAAGGCGAAGAAGCGCTGTCCTCCCTATCACTTAAGATTTTTAGACCTATAAAAATGATGGCAGCACAAAAAGTAGCCACCATTGCTGAAGGGTCCAAGATTGTTGGATTGCCCTGTGCCATTGAATACAAGTATGATGGATTCAGAATGCAAATCCATAAAAAAGGCAAAAAAATAAAGATATTTACACGCAGATTAGAGGATGTAACAGCACAATTCAAAGATGTCGTGGATGCTATCGAGAAGAGTGTAATAGATGAGTGTATCATCGAGGGCGAAACCATAGGCGTATCACATAATGGAAAATGGTTGCCTTTTCAAAAGATATCAAGAAGAATAAAAAGGAAGTATGATATCGATGAAATCATTGAAAAAATACCTGTGATGACAAATATTTTTGATATTTTATACCATAATGGCAACTCGCTAATCGATACGCCGTTTAAAGAACGCCGAAGGATCCTAGAAACGGTCATAACACCTGTTGAAGGAAAACTAGTCCTCTCAAAGATGATAATTACGGACAATGAAAATGAAGCAAATGCCTTCTTTAGCGAGTCCTTATCAAAAGGGAACGAGGGCATCATGCTAAAAAACCTGGAAAGCCCCTATGTGCCAGGATTAAGAGTAGGTAATATGCTCAAGATGAAATCTGTTCTTGAAAGTCTTGATTGTATCATTATTGGTGCCGAATGGGGCACAGGTAGAAGAGCAAACCTCATGGGGACCTTCCTACTAGCCATATTGGATGAAGATGGGAAAACTGTTCCAATCGGAAAGGTCGCAACTGGTATCACTGATGAATTATTAGAAACTCTTACAACAAAACTAACACCTTTGGTAGAGTATGAAAAAGGAAGAGAATTAAAAATAAAACCAGATCTTGTAGTGGAAGTCGCTTATGAGGAAATACAAAAAAGCCCCACTTATGAAAGCGGCTTCGCATTAAGATTCCCTCGCCTTATACGACTAAGAGAAGACAAGGGGCCAGAAGATGCTGATACCATACTGCGTGTCTTTGAAATTTACGAGTCAGACGACAGGTACTAAAAAAAATTTATCCCCCGTACGTGTACATCCTTATGTTGGAATTTCCCGAACTATTATATATTCATTTTCAAAATCAGAAGGAAATTCTCCGATGTTCCATCCCTCTCCTGTTGTTTCCAAATAATAATATTGTTTTCCATTATGCTCAACATACGATCCATCGCAATTTGTGCACCATACCCCTACAGCCATATGTGTCTCAAGTTCGAACAAAACGACATCATAACCTATATAGTTGAGGAGTGCTGCAACAAGTATAGACGTATCTTCACAATCTCCTCCCCCATCTGCTATAGTTTCTACAGGATATTTAGGCCACTCATCATGGCCAGAACTAATGTCATCAGGATAATAAGGAAGGCCTTGTACAAATGAGATAACAAAATATATAGTCTCCCATTCAGTGTATTCTTCTTCAGAAGCAGTACCGGTAAGCTCATTTGAAATCAATTCCACAATGCCGCTTTCATCATCAACAACGTAGTACACGAAGTTCTCAACAGAATAACGTGGTTGCTGATTATAATAATTATATGTCGACTTTGGTATTGTTAGTTCATATGTCCATTCATAATCCCCGTAGTCCCAATTAAACACTCTAATATAGTTACCCTGCTCGTTTGGAGGATATGTGGCAGGAGGTACTGTTGTCACAGGGCATCCCTTATTATCTGTACCGTAAAGATATGGGCATGAATCATAAATATCGGCCACACCATCCCCATCAGTGTCTTTTAAAGGGGGTGTGGCAACTGGAGTATCCTGCGACTCTGGGCATCCATGATTTTCAACAGTACCCCACTCATCTGGGCAATCGTCATATTTATCAGGAACTCCGTCCCAGTCCCTATCTTTTTCCTTTTCTGCTGTAGTCGCAGGTGGATTATCAGAACTAATACAACCCATACTAACTCCAAGCAACAAAAAGATGATAATAAAAACAGCAACTTTGTTTTTCATAATTATTACTCCTAAAAAATATTTATACGATAATCATATATATTGTTTTTTATTATAATTAGCGTTTTAACAAAGACATTTTAAAACAATACGCAACGCAAGTAGACAAAAAGAATAATTAGTGGTTAAAAAATATTTTATCAATACGATTCGGTAATTTTATAATGAGAAATATCATCATAAAAGAGTATTTTCTTTCCAAAAACAAAATTATGTTTCTCAAAGGTATCTTTTATCTTGCGAATATCAGAGAATGTACGTGATATGTGATATGGTATAATGATTGTTTCAGGCATCATCTCTTTTAAGATCAACAAATCATTTATGTGGGCGTGCATCCGCTCAGATGTCATATCATAGCGCTCGTCCATAAAATACCTGCATTCTGATATTAGGATGGATGGCTCACGTGAAATTATGGCTTCACGATTCGCTTCATCTGATCCTAACCAGTCCCCTGTAACCATTACAGTGAAGTCTGCTTGTTCATTGTTAATAAAAATAGCATTGTTTTGTATAGAATGTGTTAGTGGCACTGCCTCTATAGTTGTACCGTTTATATTAATCTTCTCTTTAGGTTTTACCGGCACCAACACGCGCTTGCCTTTAGAGTGATTCAAGTAAAGGTGATTGTGGATATCAAAAACAGTTGTGCAATCATCAACTGGGCTCTTATCATCTGGAGCAAATATTGTTATTTGTTCATCTTGTCTTAACAAGAAGTCCGCTCCGCCAGCCACTGAAGAACGAATATGATCAAAATGGAAATGTGTTAACCAATGAATATACTTATCACGTCGATTTGAGCATGACCCATCGATACTATAATATTTATCCATTATTCGAACTAGAACATTCGGGTGGTAAGGTGCATGAAACTCAACTTTTGCAATGCTCCCCCCAGTTCTATCACTCATAGTAACTTACCCGTATTTTTTATTAGATATATTGCCACAAAATGACAAAGATAAAAATAATAAAAAAGAAAAAAATAATGAAACATCAAGCAATTTGCTCGATAACGATCCTTACTTTTGCAGGAAGCTTATAACCTGCCTTTTTAAGGCCTTCCTTGGCTACAGGGATCTGATTCTTGTTCACATAAGCAGACGCTATCTTCTGGCCCCCTTTAACACGTGCGGCAAGCCCGACTGTCTTGCCAAATGAAAGGCGCATGCCATTTCCGTATCTATCTGCTTTATTCCCTGTTGCCATAGCATTCATTCTAAGAATTTGATGAGGGTAAGTTCGAATCTTTAAGTGGAATGTTTTTGCGCCAAGATTCTTTTCCAGATGTCTGTTAACAACAATTCTGGCTGCCTCAAGACAGTTATGTCTCAACTGTACGTCTTCATCAATAATAAGATGAACTGCATAAGGAAACTCTTTATCCCTCGCCCCCATATCAAAATGAACAACTTTACATTGGGGAACACTGCGTACGTATTCCTTTCTGGTATATGAAGGACCACTTATTTTTCTATCAATTTTACCTGGTCTCAATGAAGCCATAAATATCACCGTGATTTAGAGGAATTAAAAATAATTCCATATTTAAATGTTGTGGTTTTATAGCATATATTCCTAATTTCTTTATAAAGATTAAAACCAAGGTCATTGCAAGCGTAAAATTATCTTACGCAACACACCTTTTAATGTATATGCCTCGCGAGATGTGATAAAAGATCGCGATATTATTCTCCTAAATATAATCGATGCAAGTGCAATTCGATATTCTCTTTTGTCTATTTCATTTAGAATAATGTCAAAATCCTTAAATATCATCTCTTTCTCTTCAAACGATGCCCCCTTAATTTTTATCTGCTTTGAAGGTGGTGTAACAGATAGTTTGAAAAGTTCATAAAATATTATCGATGCTGCATGTGAAACGTTTAGTGTTTGATACTTCTTATTTGTTGGAATTGTTACAAGCATATCAGACATCTCTATCTCTTTATTTGTCAGCCCAGAAGACTCTCTTCCCAACACAATGCCCGTATTGCATTCAATAGCCATGGCCCCGCCAATATTTTCAGGTAAGAGAGCTATTCTTCGCACATTGTATTCATGACCCGGCTCACACGATGTAGCCACAGAAAAATCCACCAATGAAAGGGCTTCGCGATATGAGCCAACTATAATTGCATTATCAATCACATCTCCTGCATTGCATGCCATCATGTACGCTTCGTCTGTTATATCGCAAGGATTGATAAGAATAAGGGGGCCTGTAATATTGAAATTACTCATACTTCGGGCCACAGAACCAATATTGCCGGCTGATTCAGGCTCTACCATTATGCAAGAAATCATATTACTATTATACCAAATACGTATAAAAGAGTTGTTAGTGGGTATGTGGCAAAGATAGAATTAATTATATAATTACAAAGCGATAGTAATATTTAATGCGAAAGCAATTCATCATCGTTGGCATAGACCCGGGGACAACAGTAGGCATCGCATGCCTAGATTTGTATGGGGCATTTATTGCAGCTTATTCCTCTAAAGAACTATCAATAAATGGAATAATTGAGAAGATCATGTCATATGGATATCCTGCAATTATTGCAACTGATGTAACATCGCTGCCGCAGGCTGTGGAAAAGATATCTGCATCTTTAGATGCCAAACTATACGTGCCTAGCAGCATCATAACTATTCGAGAGAAAAACGAAATAACTAAAATGTATCCTGTCAACAATGCTCATGAACGAGACGCTTTATCTGCTGCAATAAAAGCACATCAACACTACAGTAGCAAATTTGAAAATATAGATGCCCGTTTAAGGGAAATGGGAAAAGAAAAATTCTCAGAAAATGTAAAATCCCTTGTATTAAAAGAATATTCTGTTTCAAAAGCAATAGAAGTTTTATGCCAAGAAGAATTAAACGTAAATATATACGACACTAAAGAAAAGACGAGAGAAGTTTCTCGACCTCCGCCTAAAATAGAAGAAATTCTCTTAAAAACACGCATAAAAACACAGAAAGCGTATATAAACGAACTGGAATCTGACTTGAAACTCTCAAATGAAAGAATCAATAAACTAGAACAAAATATTAGGGAATGGAATGAACATGCAATAATACAAGCGAAAAGATCCAAAGAAGTAAAAAATATAAGATCTCGCATTAAAAATCTTCAAGAAAATCTTTTAACTTTAAAAAACGAAAACGCATCATTGTGTATTGCAAATGAAGAGCTAAAGAACCTGCGAGTCATGCAACTCCGTGAAGAGGTGCTTGTTTGCAAAACACTTGGGCAATTTTCAAAAAGTGCAATATCCGAGCTTGAATACAAATATAGCATTAAACCTGGCGATATTATCTACTTGAAGGATAGCTCAGGGGGCGGTGCATCAACCGCAAAGATACTCTGTGAACACAATATACTAGCAATTATAACAGAAACGGAGATGAGTCACACTTCTCTAGAAAAGATCTCAGCATGCGGGATAGCTATTTTTAATATTGATGAAATACCTGTAAAATTACAGGAAGATTATGTAATTGTTGAAAAAGATGCATTTGAAAATGCTTATAAGAACTGGATGGAAAAACAAAAACATCATCAAAAAAAGAAAAAAAGTGCATGGCTGGAGAAGCTTATAAAAGAATACCGCTACGAACGCAAAAAAAAGGAGGATATACATGATCTGCCTTAATCCACAAGAAATGAATGATCAAAATATTTCTGAATTAGACATAATATTCGTCACTGGTGATGCATTCGCAGACCATCCTTCAAATGGTGTTGCTATCCTTAGCAGGCTTCTAGAAGATAAACAATATAATGTGGGGATATTAGACCAACCACAGTACAAAGAACTTGACTCATTTACAAAACTAGGGAAACCAAATCTATTTTTTGGTGTTACTGCTGGCCTATTAGATTCTATGGTTTCAAACTATACCCCTCTAAAAAAGGAGCGAAAAAATGACCGCCTCGGATATGACAAAAGCATACGCCCAGATAGGGCAACAATCGTGTATGCACAGATGTTACGGCGAGCCTATAAGGACACGCCCATTATCATAGGAGGCATAGAAGCGTCAATGAGGCGCTTTTCCCATTATGATTACTGGCAAAACAAAGTGCGAAAATCTATTCTTATGGATAGCAAGGCAGATTTATTGGTATATGGGATGGGAGAAAGACAAACACTAGAAATTGCAACACGACTTAAAAAACATGAATCGCTTGATGGCATCAAAGGCACTGTCGTCAAGAAGAAAGAATGTCCTTCTAATTGTATAGAACTGCCACCATACTCTGAAACAGAAAAATCGAAAAAAACATTTCTAAACTCATTTATGACACAATATAAAAATCAAGATCCGTTCCATTCCTTGCCACTAGCAGAATCGTATGGGGATTGGTATGTGGTACAGTATTCACCGGCACTTCCCCTTACAACTGATGAGATGGACTATGTATATGAGCTCCCATATAGCAGAGACCCTAGGCGCACAGCCAGGGGAAAAGTGAATTCAATAGATTCTGTGCTTTTTTCCATAATAAGCCACAGGGGGTGTTTTGGGGGATGCTCATTTTGTTCTCTTTCAATGCATCAAGGAAAGATTATACAAAGCAGGAGCAAGGAAAGCATCGTGAATGAGGCAGTTGGATTTCTATCACACCCATTATTCAAAGGCATTATCGATGATGTTGGAGGGCCTACGGCAAATATGTATGGTATGGGATGTAAAGACACAAAAGATGCCACCATAACAAATTCTATTCGCAACGGCAAGAAAGTCCATATACGAGAATACAGCGAAAAATGCACCAACAAATGCCTTTGCCCCATTTGCCCACAATTGAAAACAAGCCACCTCCCCATAATAGAAGTATTACAGGAACTCAGGTCAATAAAAGGCATAAAAAAAGTGTTCATACGTTCAGGAATCCGATACGACCTTGCATTAAGTGACATGGAATTTATACGCGAACTATGCAAACACCACGTATCCGGACAACTTAAAGTTGCTCCGGAACATGTTGATGACAACGTCCTATTACTGATGAACAAACCTTCAATAGAAGTATTTGAGCAATTCAAGAAAGTATATGGGGATATCAGCAAAGAAGTTGGAAAACGCCAATATCTTGTCCCTTATATTATGGTGGCACATCCTGGAACGACATCCAAAAGCGCACGCCTATTGCAATCGTATCTATATATGCACAAGATACCTACTGAACAAGTTCAAGTGTTCACCCCAACTCCGATGACACTAAGTACTGCCATGTATTACACAGCGATAAATCCTTTCACGAACGAAAAGGTATATGTCCCTTACTCTTATAAAGAGAAAAAAGAACAAAAAAGATGTGCAGTTACTTCCAGAAAAGCTTAAATAAATTTAGGAAGAATAATAGCTACATATGAATGAAAAGAAAGAACCACGACATAGTGTTGTTGTGTTTGTTGGTATTATAGTATTATTGGCACTAGGCCTATATAGTTATGGAACTCATCCCCAAGATATATTTATGTTGATATTCTTTTTTTACATCATTTTTTCCTCGATGTTTCTTAGACCAATGAAGCGTTCCCCTCCACAGGAACATGGTAAATCCAAAAAAGACGATGGGTGGGGTTCTAACTTCGAGGATTCGTACGAAGAAGAATATAAAAAACCAGGTAAAGAAACGCAAGAACATGAATTTGATGAAAGTGCATGGTCACTCTCTAAAGACAAATTGAAAAAAAATATCTGGGAAGAAGATGACGATTTCTAATCTTGAGTTTCCCTAACTTTCCCAAGTATGTCATCAAGGCAACGCGAGCTTTCCTCAATCACTTTAGAAACATCAGTGCTTTTAATGGCGCCGTCATATAACAGTTTTCCGTCAACAAACGTCATGACAACATCACTTGAATTAGCGGCATATACTAAAGACGACACTGGATTGGCAAATGGGGTCATGTGAGGCGAATTTGTATTAATAACTGTGATATCAGCTTTTGTTCCTGGAGATATTATTCCTACCTTCCCTTCCATCCCAATTGCTTTGGCACCATTTCTTGTTGCCATGTCAAGCACCATTTGAGCAGGCATTATCGTAGGATCATGTGTTCGTACTTTATGTATAAGTGCAGCAAATCTCATCTCAAGGAACATATCTAAAGTGTTGTTGCAAGCCGCGCCATCACTTCCCAAAGATACATTTATGCCTTTTTCACACATTGCAGGAACGTTCGCTACCCCTGATGCTAGTTTCAAATTTGCAAGCGGGCAGTGTAATACTTTAATGTCATTCTTATATAACAAATTTAACTCATTATTATTTATCCATATGCAGTGTGCAAGTAGAAGTCTCGGCAATAGTAATCCCAACGAACCAAGATACTCTACATTACATAGGCCTGTTTGAGTGCGCACCTGATGCACCTCATTCTTGTTCTCTGCTGCATGAGTGTGAATTAATGTATCATGCTTTATTGCCTCTGTGACAACTTCTGTAAGCAACTCGTCTGTACAAGAAAGTGCAAAGCGAGGAGCAAAGAGATATCTCAATCGATCGTTGCAACTTTTGTGCCACTCTTTTAGTAAAGAATACGACTCCTTAATCACAGATTGAGTGTCACCAATGAGTTCTTCTGGTGCAGAATTGTGTTTATCCATCAAGAGCTTTCCGCTATAGCCACGCATTCCACTATCCCTTAATGCCTCAAATGATGCATTTGTATGAAGAACGGTCCCCATGTCTACAACACAAGTAGTGCCTGCAGATAACATCTCAACACATGATAGCATTCCGGACCAATAGACAGACTTATGTGTATGCGCCATCTCAAGCAAATAAATACGTTTTGTAAGCCAATCTATAAGGCTCAAATCATCTGCTTGAGAACGAAATAACGTCTGAATAAGGTGTACATGGGTTTGAATGAATCCTGGAACGATTATCTTTTTGCTGCAATCTATCACTATGTCAGCCAAACCACTAGTTTTTCCTACTTCTTTGATGTAATCTCCTTCAATTAAAACATCGCCAACAATAATATCCCTATTCTCATTTTGTGTTAGGATAATACCATTTTTTAGAAGTATTGTTTCCATGATTTTCCATAAATATTTTAAAATAAGAATATTTAAAGGTATTGAATCATTATAAGGGTTGTTTAATAGCCAAACCTTTTTAATCTCGCCTGCTAAAAATTAACTTGTTGAGGTGTACATACTATGGAAGCCATATTTAATAAAATAATAGTTCCTATCGATGGTTCTGATGCATCACTCCATGCGGCAAAAAAAGCAATTAAACTTGCCCAAAATATTGGAGCAAAAATTATAGTAATACATGTTATAAACAAATTCGAAGTAAAGAAATATATAGAAATAAGCCATGACAAAGAGGATATTGTAAAAAATGAGCTGCAAGAATATGGATTCAAATATTTAAGACATGTCAAAGACCTGGCCAAAAGCGCAGAAGTTCCAGTAGAAATAGTGCTTAGTGAAGGCATACCTGCCGAGGAAATCGTCAATACCGCTAAAAAGGAAAACGTAGACCTTATTATTATTGGAAGTAGTGGTGGAACAGCGTTCAGAAAAAAGTTGTTAGGAAGCACCACTGATAGGGTTATCCGCTGGTCTAGTGGCATACCAGTACTAGTTATTACATACTAGGCAGGCTTACTATGGGAGATAACACGATAATCATTGGTGTTGTTCCAACAGGAAACACCGGCGGACTATTGCTTAAAGACACAATGCATGGCATTGGAGAAGTATTTAACAATGTGTTCAATGCATATAGGCCTGTATCGAAAGTTTCTTGCAGGATGATACCCCCTCGCCCCATAGCCATTCCAGGAATATCCTATGACGAAAAGATAGGCAAATACAGTGTTGAACCATTCTTCACATTAGGGGGGGAGATGAAAACCAAAGCTGAAAAAAAACTCAGCGAACAAGGTAAGGAGATCTACAAAGTCATCGTAATTACGGATGTTCCATTGTTTAGTTATGTTCATAACAGCAGCGTTTTTGGTGAGGCCGATATTGGGGGAGATATAGCAGTTGTATCAATAGCTCCACTCGGTGTCAATACAAGGTTGCACAACTTCAAAGAGAGAGTAATAAAAGAATGCGTCCATGAACTTGGGCATACCATAGGACTTGGACATTGTATGGATAAGACTTGTGTTATGTGTCGCTCCGTAGACGTCTATGACGTCGATAATAAGTCTAAAAACTTTTGTGATGAATGTATGCAAAAACTAGAACAAGCCACCCTTAAAGTTTATAGAATGTGGGATGGAAGATAAAGGAGAATATCATGGAGATATACGTTCCTTCATCCACATCATTTCCATCCATATCCTCCTCAGGGACTTTTTGCCATTTAAATTGTGAATACTGCAAGAGACACTACCTTTCCAATATGATAGATGCAAGCCATGATGGAATATATTATGCTTGCCGTAAAGCTTACGAAAATGGGGCTATTGGTGCGCTTATTTCTGGAGGTAGTGATAGCAAAGGGCGTGTACTTATAGATTATGCAGATCTTAAGAAAGTCACACAAATCAAAAACTTTTCTGTAAATGTTCATACAGGATTAACGCATGACATGCCAGATGTATTACATCATGTGAAGTGTGTTTCACTTGACATTCCCCCGTCAGATGCCGTCGTTAAAAATATATATCATCTAGACAAGACGCAAGAAGACTACTTTGATATGGTAGAACTATACGAAATGTCTAGAATCCGTTATGTGCCCCATATATGTATTGGTATTGAAGGTGGAAAAATAAAAGGGGAGATAGATACGCTAGAACGACTTGCAGCAATAAATAACAATATGGTAGTGTTGCTTTCACTAAAAAGAACACCTGGGATACCATTCACTTTTAACAAAATAATGACTAGATCGTATGAAAATGTTATAAAGGAGGCGCGTGAAATGTTTAAATGTCTCTGTCTTGGATGTATGCGAGATAAATCGAAAGATAAAGAGATGCTATGGCACTACTTTGATAGAATAGCATGGCCGTCCTCAATAATTAAAGCTGAATTAGCACGAAATGAAAGTACAATCACAACGTACAAAACATGCTGTGCGGTGTAAATATGGATATACGACTGTCTTGTGGTAGCGAGGTTATGCTAGGTTTGCGCAAAATAAAAACATGTGCCTCAACAGAAACAGCATATATTCTGACAAGGGGCGTATGCCAAGCTTCATGCTCATTTTGTTCACAGTCAAAAAACAAGGAATCTAATAAGCTCTCCCGTGTTACCTGGAACATATGGAAATTTGATGATATACTTCCCTTGCTTAACAATCAAAAAAGAGTATGCATACAATGCCTTAACTATCCCGAAGTTTTCGATGATCTAATTGAAATGGTGAGAAAGATAAAGTGCCCAGTATCTGTTTCCGCACAGCCGTTCTCAATTGAGGAAATGAGACAACTCTCAGAACATGTTGATAGGATATGTATTAGTTTAGACTGTTTTACTCCAGAACTCTTTAGCAAATACAAGCCATTTTACAACTGGGACCTTCATTGGGCACGAATGAAAAAGGCAGTAGATATGTTTGGAAAAGGCAAAGTAATCTCCCACCTTATAGTTGGCCTAGGAGAAACAGAGCAGGAAGCCGTAAGGACCATGGAAGAATTAGTACATAATGGAATAATGCCATCACTTTTCGCATTTACACCTATTAAAGGCACATATCTTGGAGAAAATCCGCCTCCAATAATTGGGTCATATAGGAGACTGCAGATTGCACGCCATCTACTTGTACATAAATTAGCCAAGGAAAAGGATATGATATTTAGTGATGGAGCTATAATATCATTTGGTGTTCCTATCTCAAAACTCATCTCTTCGGAAGTTTTCATTACTCAAGGTTGTCCAAACTGTAACAGGCCATTTTTCAACGAAACTCCTGGAAAGACCATTTACAATTTTCCCTATACTCCCTCAGAGGACGAGTATAAATCAATAATAAAACAAAGTGGAGTGAAACAATAAATTAACATACTACCATTTAGACGAGACAAAGCAACAGTAGCCATGTCAATTGATGAAGCACTATTAGAGGCACGTTTGGCAGGAGAAATAGAAGACACTATTAGATTTTACCAGTTTTCGCCTTCAGCAGTTTCAATTGGTTATTTTCAAAGTATACACTCACAAGTGCATAATAGCGCATGTATAAAAAACAGGATAAACATAGTACGCAGAATGACTGGTGGAGGGGCAGTATACCACGATAATCAAGGAGAAATAACCTACAGTATCGTAATGAAGATATCTCCTAAAATGCGCGAAATAGTGCATTCATACGAACAAATATGTAGTGGTATTGTTGAGGGATTAGGCATCATGGGGATTAGTGCACGATTTAATCCTATTAACGATGTATTAGTTGGAGACAGAAAAATATCTGGCTCAGCGCAGACGCGTCGAAACGGTATTTTGCTTCAACATGGAACCTTGATGTATGGGACGGATATAAAGATGCTTGCCAACGTGCTTAATGTATCAAAAGAAAAACTTTCTGATAAATACGTGCAATCGGTATCAAAACGAGTTACTACAGTTAAAATTGAGAAAGGCCTCATCTCATTTGAAGAGCTATTAAGTGCACTTAAAGAAGGCTTTACAAAAATATTTGGGTCAATGCATAATATCCCTTTCCCACCAACTGTACTTGAACGTGCCCATGAGCTTGAACATTGTAAATATGATACAGAATCATTTCTTTTTTTACGATAAAATGTGGAAATATTTTTATAATTGTTAAATACTTTAAATATGGTGATTATTGTGGGAGATTTATATATTGAAAAACTAGCTAAAGTCATTACTAACTATTCATTAGACATAAAAGAAGGACATGAAGTACTTATTGTTGGGTCCACATCAGGTGAACCATTAATTAGCGAAGTGTATAAGGAAGTACTAAAACTTAGGGCTTACCCTACAGTAGTGCCTATTTTTAACAGCTTTCGTGAACTTTTTTTTAAGTATTCTTCTGATAAACAGATTAAACATCCAAGTTACTTAATAAAACATGCTTTTGAAAAAACTGACTGCATCATAAACATATGGTCTGATGATAACACTAAGAATCTTTCAAACATAGACCCAGAAAAACTCGCCATGCAACAAGCTGCAAACAGTGAGATAGTAAATATAATGTTTGATCGCGAGAAAAAAGGAGAGATCCAATGGACTCTTACGGTATTTCCTACTAACGCCATGGCACAGGAAGCCTCCATGTCCCTTACCGACTACCGTGAGTTTGTCTTCAAAGCTGAACTCCTTGACAAAGATGATCCAATAAAAGAATGGAAAAGCATCTCAAAAAAACAAGATAAGATATGTAAATGGCTTGATACTAAATGCGAGTTTAGATTCGTAGGGCTTGACACAGACCTTACTATGTCGTGCAAAGGAAGAAAATGGATCAACTGTGATGGAGGAAAAAACTTTCCTGATGGGGAAGTATTCACAGGCCCAGTAGAAAATACTGTCAATGGATCAATCCGATTCACATATCCTTTGATATATCTTGGAAATGAGATTGAAGATGTGCGCCTTACTTTTAAAGATGGTGTTGTTATCAGCGCCCAAGCCCTAAAAGGTGAAGCATTGCTAAAAAACATTCTAAAAATCGATGAAGGTGCACAGCGGGTTGGCGAGATAGCAATAGGAACTAATTATGGCATCACAAAATTCACCAAGAATATGCTCTTTGATGAGAAGATTGGTGGAACGATGCATCTTGCACTTGGCCGTTCTATCCCGGAATCAGGGGGGAAAAATATTTCAGTAATACATCTTGATATATTAAAAGACATGAAAGATGGCGGCAAAATATATGCGGATGGTGAGCTATTCTATGAGAATGGCAAGTTCTTAATATAGGGGATTTTATGATGAACGACAGTTATATACAAAAAATGGCGCGACTACTAGTAGGTTACTCTGTAAATATCAAAAAAGGGGACCTGACATACATTGCAGCAAATGCAGAAGCAAAAGAATTACTACTTGAAATATATCGTGAAGTAGTAAAGGCTGGGGGAACGCCAATAATGATGCCTGCCTTTGGCGAAGAGAACTACATATTTTACAAGCATGCAACAGATGAACAGTTGGATACGATTCCCAAAATTATGGAGGACCTAATTTCCACAGCAGATGTTTCCATACAACTCCTATCTGAAACGAATGTGAAAAGATTAACAAATGTGGATTCAAAGAAAATAGCTCGCAGAAACAAGGCACAATCTAAAATTATGGAAATATTCATGAGAAGACAAGCAACAAAGGAGCTACGATGGGTGCTTGGACCTTACCCTACCCAATCATTGGCACAGGAGGCTTCTATGTCCCTAGAGGAGTATAGGGAGTTTGTGTATCATGCCTGCCTCTTGCATACAGATGACCCTATTGCAGAATGGAAAAAACTTTCAGATAAACAGGAGAAAATTTGCGAGTATCTTAATAAAAAATCTGAGTTGCATATCATAGGAGAAGATACGGACCTAAAGATACACATCACAGGAAGAAAGTGGATCAACTGTGATGGAGACAATAACATGCCTGATGGAGAGGTATTCACAGGCCCAGTTGAGGATTCTGCAGAAGGGACCATTAGATTCACTTATCCTGCCATCTACCAAGGCAAAGAAGTAGAAGATGTGAAGCTTGTATTCAAAAAAGGAAAGGTAGTAGAAGCCTCTGCACTAAAAGGAGAGGACTTCTTGAATAGTATGCTTGATACAGATGACGGCTCAAGATATATTGGTGAAGCTGCTATAGGCACGAATTTTGGAATAACGAAATTTACAAAAAACATGCTTTTTGATGAGAAGATGGGGGGAACCATCCACATAGCTCTTGGAATGGCATATCCTGAAACTGGATCAAGCAATAGTTCATCCATACACTGGGACATGCTAAAAGACATGAAAGATGGAGGCAGGATCTACGCTGATGGCGAGCTATTCTATGAGAACGGCAAATTTATCTTATGAAGGTGAAGCCCATAGCTGATTACTACAGTAAAAAACTAGCTGAATTACTGGTAAATTATTCTGTATCAGTTGGCGCAGGAGAAAAGGTAGTAATCGAAGGAACGTCTTCTGCAAGTGATCTACTTCTAGAGATATACAAAGAAGTTCTAAAAGCAGGAGGTTTACCTCATATCTCTCCCACTTTACCAGAACAAGATTACGCGTATTACGCCAATGCATCAGAAAAACAACTAGATGCCGAAGACCCTATTGAAGCATTTATGGTTGAAAATGCAGATATCTTCATCGCACTTTTCAATCGCGATAACGTAAAAGAACTTTCAAACATTTCACCTGATGCAATTGCAAGAAGAAGACGAGCAAAAAAACGCATAACAGAGATGTTTAATAAGAGGGAAAGCGAAGGCCTGCTTCGGTGGGTCGGAAGCATATTTCCCTCAAACAATCTTGCCCAAGAAGCATCTATGTCGCTAGAGGAATATAGAAAATTTGCGTATCATGCCTGCCTACTAAACTATGATGATCCTGTGTCTAAATGGAAATGCATATCCAAAGAACAGGAAAAACTATGCAACTGGCTAAATAATAAGGAAACATTGCACTTTGTTGGAAAAGACACTGATTTGACAATGTCATGCAAAAAAAGAAAGTGGATCAACTGTGATGGCAAGCTTAACATGCCTGATGGAGAAGTATTCACAGGGCCAGTTGAGGATTCTGCAAACGGCACCATACGATTTAGCTACCCGGCCATATATATGGGGAATGAAGTAGAGAACATACAACTCACCTTTAAGGATGGCGTTATTTCTGATTTTTCTGCCAGTAAAGGAGAGAAGTTCCTAAAAGCGATGATAAACACGGATGAAGGATCGAACCATATCGGAGAAATTGCAATCGGGACCAACTATGGCATCACAAAGTTCACAAAGGCAATCCTTTTCGACGAGAAGATGGGGGGGACCATGCACTTAGCAATAGGGGATTCCTTTCCGGCAACCAATGCAACTAACAGATCGACTATACACTGGGACATGCTAAAAGACATGAAAAGTGGCGGCAGGGTCTACGCTGATGGAGAGCTATTCTACGAAAATGGCAAATTTATAATTTAATACACATCCTGTTTTTTTGCAACTAATCAAAAAACTTGGATGAAAATATTTATTAAACTACCAATTAAGGCTCTGTTATGGTACAAATTGATGCACTGATATACAGTTTCGGACTTGTAGCCTTAGCAGAACTGGGCGATAAGACACAAATAGCACTCTTCTCATTAACGGCAAAATACAAACAAAAAACACCTATCTTCCTTGGTGTTGCCTTGGCATTTGCTCTTGTTGATGGCCTAGCAGTTTTATTTGGACATGCTATATCATCTATAATATCTGAAAAAATTATAGAACTTGTTGCCAGTGTCGCATTTATAGCGTTTGGCATCTACTTCTACTATGAAAAAGAGGAAAATAATGAACTAAAAGAACGCAGAGGAATGTCTTTATTCCTATCAAGTTTCCTATTGCTCACATTAATGGAGATGGGGGATAAGACCCAGCTTCTAACAGCCACATTAGCTGCAAAATATAGTTCACCCCTCTTCGTATTTGCTGGGGCATGGTGTGCATTAATGTTGTTATCTTTATTAGCGATTATAGCTGGTGCAAAAATAGCAAAAAAAATACCCCAACATAATATCAGGAAACTATCTGCTACATTGTTTATCTTAATTGGATTATTGGGGCTCATAAGAATCGCGTAGATTTATAAGCTTATGATGCGTTTTGTATTTATGCACATATTTTCAGTTGGAGAAGATGGCATCATATCCCTACCAGCCCCACTTCTTGAATCATTAGAAATTGGGCCTGGATGCAAGGTCATCATGATCCTGCAGAAAAACAAGATAATAATAGAAAGATTTGACAAAGAAAGTGTATCGGAGCTTCTCACAAAAGAGCTTCGCGGAGTAGAGAAAGAGTATATTATTAAAGATACGGAGGAAGCTGTTAATGAAGCTCTCAGAAAAGAACATCCGTACCTATTTGATTGATTATAGTTTAGTGGCGCAGATGATAAAAACACCTGCAAAAAGCAAGACCATAATAGGGGTCTTACTTGGTTTGTGTGACAAAAAAGACGTTCAACTAATAGGCAATGAATGTGGATTACGTTTTTTAGAACAACTCATGATAAAAACACGTTATTACTACCTCATGAAGGGTTTCTTTTGGACCCATAGACTAAAAACAGAAGAGAATCCCACTATCACATTTTATATCATTAATGAGCTTATTACAAACACACACTATACAGATATAAAATCAGATTCGCTAAATACCTGCAAGAAGCATTATCCTTTTTTTAGCGGAATAAAACTTTCTTATTCTGCAACAGCATACGAGAATAACGCATCTGTTGTGACAGAAGATAAAAAATTTGGAAAATGCAACAAGAAACTTTTTCCCACAATAACTCCGCGCGAACTCTCTAAAGAATTGTTCTAACCCTCAATCTTTCGTATATATTCTTCAGCTTTTTTTGCCACTTCAGGTTTATTGAATGCAATGGCAATGCGCTCTATAGCCTCAAGTTTGTGAACAACTTGGTCAAGATATGAGAAAACATCCCCTCCATACAAAAGTAAACTGTATTCTTTGCCAAAATATGCAGTTATCTGTTTTGGTGAAAAACCAGATATACGAAGGTCTAGCAGCATATATGATATTTTCTGAGGAGGATGTTCACAAAATGGATTATCGCATTCGCATACAAAAAAATCCATAAAAATCTTAAGAGCTATATCTCGTGCTGACAAAGGCAGCTTCGCTATTGCATCCGCATTCTCAATCTTTTCCAAAACTTCGCCTGAGAAAAGCCTTAGTGAGTTTGTATCAAGCATTGATTGAAAAGCGCTAGATAAGTAGACGTTATCAAACGGCAGGAGGCACACTGCTGTTTGAAGTGGATCTTTTTTCAAAGATTGTCGTATTTGTGTGGCCTCTTTGATTGATAGAAAAGATCTTGCCGTTGCCTTACCAAAAGTTGATACAAAGTTGCCTTTCAAAAATTTATGTTGTTCTAGGATCTTACTTTTTTCCATTGGAAGCGGCCATAAGGCGTTTTTGTTAAAATCAGGAACATTTGAGTATCCTGTAGCATGACAAGCTAGTAATTCCTCAAGCTCTTGTTCATCTGTAAGCTCTACATCTACATTTTCTATAGTTCCTGTAAGTAGCGAGAACGCCAACTTGTCCTCAGGTTCGTTGCATATCTTTCGAAGAGGGTCTATTAGCAAGTACACCTTCCCATATTCGTGATACCCTGGCCTGCCTGCCCTTCCGAGCATTTGATGAAACTCGCCTACAGAGATTGGTTTAGCACCCATGGCCACAGATTCTAAAATTACAACAGATGATGGGAAGTCCACGCCTGCACTAAGTGCAGCAGTTGTAACAACACAATGTATCTTCTGTTTCCAGTAGTTATTCTCTATCTTCTTACGCTCAAAGTAAGAAAGGCCGGAATGGTAACCAGCAGCCTTAATCCCCTTAGAATTGAGATAATTGGAAAATTGACTGCATTTTAGCCTAGAATTTGTAAATATCATGGTCTGCCCATGGAATCCAAACTTAGAAACATTCTGCCATTCCTTAACAACGATACGCTTAATAACTTCCTTTTTCTTTCCTTCATCCTTGAAAATTATGTGGCGTTCCAGAGGTATCGGCCTCTTATCGTATACTACAGGGGTCATGTCAAGCTCCTCAGCAAGCTCCATCGAATTTCCGATTGTAGCAGAAAGTCCAATAAATTGGGCTTCAGGATAGAATGTCTTTAATCGCATGATAAGGCCTGAAAGGCGATATCCTCTATCTACATCTGATAGCATATGGATCTCATCTATCACAACACACCCCACATCGCCAAGAGGCGTGCCGGACCGTAGTATGTAGTCAATCCCCTCATAAGTGCCAATAATTATGTCTGCCCGTAGATCGGTGTCAATTATTATCAAGTCTTCTTTTGATTTGATGCGCGACATCCCAACACGTATGGAAATAGAATGTGTTTTTCCCCACTTCCTCTTGAAATCTTCATACTTTTGATTTGTCAAAGCAACAAGCGGGGATAGATATATCACCTTTTTTTTATTGTTTAAACTAATCTCTGCTGCCATTTCTGCAACTAATGTCTTCCCAGAAGCAGTTGCACTTGATACCAGAAGATTACGCTGTTCCAATAGTCCTGCCTCTATTGCAAGCATCTGGACCGGCATCAACTCTTTTATGCCTATGTGGGATAAGTAAGACCTCAAATGCTTAGGCATTGATACGTCACAAAGAGGGACTGAAACAGACTTAGAATCAGCAGGCATCCTATCAATGAGGGTAAGCTTTGAATCCTTTATCACATCATACGCGGGGTCAAACATCTTAAGGACCTTGTCAACATCCCTAACGCGCTTTAGTATGTCAAGGATCTTATCTGAAAATGCTATATTCCTAAATCTCATTTCTTGCTCTATCTCTTTTTTTGCACATGTAGTGCATACCTTCTCGCCATGATAGAGTAGAAAACGATTCGTAGTGCCTGTGATATATCCCTCAATAGCGCAATACCTGCAAAGGTCAAGTAAGTATACTTTTGCACCCAATTGTCTGAAAAACGAGATGAGGTCGTGATGCAATAAGGATGTTTCTTTATCTTTTGAAATGTAGATAAGATTTTTCTTTATCATTTCTTGGGCAAGTTTTGGTTGAAGGATCCCCTCATCAGAACGGAATTTTGCAATATTTAACTTCCCTTTGTCCATACGAAAATCAATATAATATTTGATGGGTTTTATTCTATAGATTTTCCGCACTCCTTTGAGAAAATTAAGTTCAATAGAAATCTGTTTCCCTGGCATCTTGCGAATAATGAGCATCAAACCACAATTTTTAAATTATTAAAACACTAAAAAAGTTATTGGTGGAAACGATGATGAAAACTGTTTTTGAAGAGATTATAGATAAATTAGGTACAAAAAAGGTATCTACTAATCCTATTGACCTATACCCTTATAGCAGAGACTGGTCCCCGATGGAACACGACAAAGACTATCTTCCTGAAGCAGTATGCATCCCCTCGACCACTAAAGAAGTATCCATAATTCTCGAAATAGCACAAAAATGGAAAATACCTGTTGTCGCATGGGGTGGCGGAACGGGCATGGGAGGAAGTAATCTTGCAATACGTGGCGGAATAGTAATCGCCACCAACAGCATGTCTAATATTATTGAAATAGATAAGGATAACATGACCGTGACAGTGCAGGCTGGTGCCACGATACAAAGCATCAATGAGGCATTAGAGCCGCTTGGTCTATGGTTCCCGCACGACCCGGAATCAAAGCCTACTTCTACAATTGGTGCTGCGTTAATGTGTGATAGCAACGGGACTTTCGGCATAAAGTATGGGAGTATGGTAAATTATGTACTTAACGCAACAGTAGTTATACCCGGGGGAGAAGTAATTCGAGTTGGGCAAAGAAAAGCAGCTACAACATCCTCTGGTTATAAACTTTTATGGTTGATGATAAGCTCTGAAGGCACTCTTGGCGTGATGACTGAACTGACGCTGCGTATATTTCCCCTTCCTAAAAAAAGAGAGATAATGTTATGGGTTGCACCTTCTATAAACGATGCCACCAAAGCACTTTACGCTATCCAGGCATCAGGATTATGTATAGAATCCGCACACATCAATGATAAACATAGACTAAACTACTACACCCATACTTATCGTGAGAAAACAGGAAAAACAGCAGATATCCCTAAAGGATACAACACCCTCCTTGCCCTTTCTGTTGCAGGAGATGATGACGTGTTGGAATTTTCAAAAAGAAAGATCTCAACAGTACTTTGTTCCAACAACTGCATCCCACTTGAAAACGAAGACATCGTTAAAGGTTGGTGGGATTCTAAACACACTTTATCCTGGGAAAAGAACAAGTGGTCGTCATCCCAAAAGAAGGAGAAGTTCGGATCAGCAGATGTTAGCGTTCCCGTTGGCCGCCTCCAAGATATGTATGATGCATTTATAAAATATACTAAAGCATACGACCTGCCGAAAGTTGGAACTGCCATCTATAACATTGGCCCACATATCTCTCCTTCTATTAGCTTTGCTGTTTTTGTTGATGATCACGACAAAGAAAAGGTTGCAAATTTCTTCAAATACGTAGAGGACATGTCTAAAACCGCTGTTCTGCTTGGTGGCACCATGTCGTCATATATAGGAGACGGCACTCGCTTACGCCATCTCACACCATTTGAGCATGGAAAAAGCCTAAAGATGATGTGGAAAATAAAAAAACTATTCGATCCTGACAACATCCTAAATCCTGGCAAAATATTCCCTGAAAATATAGAAGAGCTCAGTTATGAGGATCTAGAAAAAAAGGGGCGTCATGATGAAAGGTAGCAGACATATCGATGAGTTTATAGATGATGTGTATACGTGCGTTCGTTCCCGTTGTGGATTTTGTTTCAAAACGTGCCCGGTCTTTCTTGTAAAAGGTTTTGAAACATACACATCCAGGGGAAAAAGCATGATCATAAAAGCATACCTTGAAGGAAAAATCCAACTTTCCCAAGACTTAGCAGATAGATTTGCCCACTGCACAGGATGTGGTTTTTGCACCTCTAATTGTGATGTTGACAGGCCGGAGATATTTAACGCATTTCGCAGAGATCTTGTGGATGCTGGTTTTACTATCAAACGCCACAATGAACTATGTGACGCTATAAAAAACCACAACACGCCATATACGGAAGATGAACTGCCGCTTCCACAAAAATATAAAAATAAAATCAATACATCTTCCTCGCTTATATACTATGCAGGATGTACATCTAGACTAAGGGAACGTGACATCCTTTACGCGATGATGGAGATACTTGATGAGTTTGCCTTTCTAGAAGAACCTATTTGTTGCGGGTCCGTATTATATAGGACAGGAAATAAAACAGCGGCGATAGAGCAAGCACTAAAGCTAGCAGATTTTTTAAAACCTTACATATATCTTGTTACTGCATGTGCAGGGTGCTACATAAATTTAAAGAACATATACCCTCTTTTGGGAATAAATATAAACCCAACAGTATATCACAGCACCCAGTACGTATCAAAACTACTTGAAGAAGGGTCTCTGCACCTGGCCAAAATTGGAACAGGTATAAAAGTTACTTATCATGACCCCTGCCATCTTGGAAGACATGGCAAAATATACGATGAACCAAGGGACATCCTAAAAAAGATGGGTTTCACCATAGTTGAAATGCCCCATAACAGAGAAAAATCACTTTGCTGCGGAGGAGGGGGCGGACTTAAGTCTGCCTTTGATGAAACGGCAACGAAGATAGCGGGAATAAGGGCAACAGAAGCATATAACACTAAAGCAAGCCTTCTTGTGACCACATGTCCTTTTTGTGAACGTAATCTTGCAGATGGCGCAAAAATCAACAATGTTCCAATAACTGTTGTGGACCTTACCAAACTTGTTGCACAAGCTATATTAAATCCAATGAAACTCTGAATAAAATAGGTTTTATGAATCTTTAAGGGCAAATTTGCTTTCTTATTAGCCACCTATTATTTCCAGCAGGTTGGTAATCAAATTTAGCAAGTTCAATGATTTCCTCTTCTAAAGTCTAAATTTTAACTATATACATATGGATTATATATCCATAATAATAAATATATAACATTAGTTGAATACATATATTTGTTTAAGATAAAAATTTGTTTTTTCTCTATTATCTTAGGCTAACAAATGTGGGTGGTGGAAGTTATAACAAATGAAGAAGAAATTTTGAAAGGATTAGCGGAAGCTGTAATTAAAGGAAATGAAGAAAAAAGCACGGAATTGGCCCAAGAAGCACTAAAAATGAGAATTGATCCGTATGATGCAATAATGAATGGATGCAGCAAGGGTATGAACGTTGTTAGTGACTTATACGAAAAAAAAGAAATGTTTGTTCCAGAAATTTTACTTTCGGCAGACGCAATGTATGCTGCGCTTGATATATTAAGGCCTCACTTAAAAGTTGATACAACAGTAAAAAAACCTGCTAAAATAGTGATAGGCGTTGCTCAGGGAGATATCCATGATATAGGCAAAAATCTTGTAAAAATGATGTTGGACGTTGCTGGATTTGAAATAGTTGACCTGGGAAGAGATATTGCACCAGAGGCGTATATAGAAAAAGCCAATGAAGCTAATGCAGATATAGTTGCCATATCTGCTTTAATGACTACAAGCATGATGAATATAGAACCTGTGATTAAAGGAATAAAAGACAAAAATCTAAAAGCTAAAGTAGTTGTGGGTGGAGCTCCTATAAGCTCAGAATTTGCAGAAGAGATAGGTGCTGACGGATATGCCGATGACGCAGTGTCCGCTGTACGCCTTGTTAAGAAACTAATGGGGGGATAAAAATGACAAGAATGACCTCAGGTGAAAGAATGCAAGCTATAATGATGGGTAAAAAACCCGACAGAGTGCCTGTAAATCCATTTGTAATGGGATATGCTGCCCAAATAACAGGCATATCTATAGGAGATTACTATGCTGATGGAGACAAATGTTTTGAAGCCCAGTTCGCAGCTATGAGATTACATGGATATGATGTAACACCAATGTATGGATATGCCTCAGCTGGCCCATGGGAATTTGGGGGAGAGATAGGATTTCCATATAAATCCGGTCACAGCGCCCCTTACGTTATCAAACATCCTGTGAATTCTGTAGAGGACGTAGAAAATCTTGAAGTGCCTGATTTCGATAAAGAATTGCCTGGCGCCTATGGAATTGCCGATATATTAGGGAAAAGATGTTATGAGCTAGGTATGCCTGTAACTTTCCAATCCGGTAGCACATTCACAGCAGCCTCAGTTGTTGCAGAAACATCTTTGTTCCTGAGATGGGTAATTAAGGAGCCGAAGATATTACATCTATTGCTTGATAAAGTCAGTGATATGTATGTTAATGCTCTAGAATACTTTGCAGAGAAGTATGGTGCAGAGAAATGCATGCCTTTTGATGGCGGGCCTGTAGAATCAAACACATTGTTGTCTCCTAAACAGTTCAAGGAATTTGCATACCCTCATATGGAGAAGCTCCATATGAAAATAAAGGAACTTGGTTTCCCTGCAGTACTTATGCACCCCTGTGCTGACCAGAATCTAAACATCCCTTACTATATAGAGTTACGTGAAAAGATGAATTGGCAAGGACGGTATATTTGGCTGTTTGGTCCTGAAACCCCAGTTCCAGACCAAATTAAAGCATTCGGAGATCATGATATCATATGTGGTAATGTCGATCCGCCATCCTTGCAGACCAGATCTTACGAAGAAGTTGTCATGATGTGCAAAGAGAACATTGAACAGGGCAAGGATTCTCCCAGTGGATTCATACTTGCACCAGGTTGTGAATTTCCACCTGGAGCAGCACCTATAAAACTTATGGCAATGATGGACGCGGCTGAAAAGTTTGGAAGATACGACTAAAGTTTTTTTCCTTTTTCTTTTTTTATATCTTTGTGATAATATGTGCAAAATAACAATGAAAAAACGACTTATAAATGCTCTTCTTGGGGAAGAAGTAGATAAGATGCCTGTTGTATCCATAACCCAGACGGGCACAGAAGCCCTAATGGATATTTGTGATGCCAAGTGGCCAGAGGCGCATTACGATCCTAAGTTGATGGCAAAACTTGCTATAGCTGCCCATAAAGAAATAGGATATGAAGCAGTAAGAGTGCCTTATTGTTTAACAATACTTCTCGAAGCATTGGGGTGCCAAGTATCAAAAGGCCATAAAACAAGACAACCATCCATAACCAGTCATCCTTATAATTCAAGGGAACCTTTACCTTTAAAACCGATTTCAAACGATTTTCTATCTAAAGGCAGAATACCTGTTATATTAAAAACCATAAAGCTAATCAGAGAAGAAATTGGGGAAGATATTCCTATAATAGCTGGTTCTGAAGGTCCAGTAACAATTGCTAGTGATCTTTTGGAAGTAACAACTTATATGAAATGGTTTATAAAACAGAAGCAAGCAGTAGTAAAATATACAAATTATGGCGCCAATGCTGTAATAGAATATGCTAATGCGCTATTTGAAGCTGGTGCTGACGTTTTTGCTCTCTTGGATCCTGTTGCTTCACCAGATTTAATAAATCCGCGAGATTTTAATGAAATCGTTTTACCAATCTACCAAAGAATGTCAAAGAAACTTAAGGGAAAAGTAGTAGTACATATCTGTGGCGATATAACAGGAATATTGTCTTACTTAAAGGAAACAGGATTTGATGCAGTAAGTATAGAAGAAAAAACAGATTTAGAAAAAGCAAAAGAAATATTTGAAAGTAAAATCAGGGTCGTGGGAAATGTAGCAACAGCAACGACATTATTTAATGGAACTCCAAAACAGACCTATGATGAATCCATAATTGCACTAAATAAAGGCACGGACGTATTAGCACCTGGTTGTGGTTTAGCACCTCTTTCTCCTTTAGAAAATTGCAAGGCAATGGTTGAAGCTAGAGATGATTATTTCAAATAAACGTTATTTAATAATAAAAATTTCTGGAACTATAATAAAACAAGATAGGAAACAGAAAAATGGTTGATGAAATGATGCCAAAACTGCCACGATGGCAGAAATAATGAGATAAAAATAATTTCTATTTAGGCTCAGAACTCTGCGCCACTTCGCTCGAACTTCTTATGATCGTAGCATATTAAACAAAAACCCAGCAAAGACCATATTTAAGATTTAATAAGTATATTTAATCTTCAAGATTCAAAAATAGGTTTTAAGGGGAAAAAAGGAAAACTTAAATAGTTTGATACCCTTAAATTACTAGAGGGATATCTTTTGAAAAAAGTAATACTATTGCTTATATTAGCACTTATTATAGTAGGTGTTACTAATAGTTATCAAGCACAGGAACAAAAGGTCATCCATGTACTTGAACTAAAAGGGGATATCAACAAAGCTACAGAAACTATTATTATAAATGCCATTGAAAAAGCAAATAATGAAAATGGATATGCATTTATCCTGGCACTAAACACGCCGGGAGGCCGTACAGACTCCATGTTCAATATTGTGGAATCAATACAGGCCTCTTCTATTCCGGTACTCTACTTCGTATATCCAAAAGGCGCAATTTCAGCATCTGCTGGTACGTATATAGCAATGGCAAGCCACATCGTAGGTATGGCGCCGCTTACCACAATAGGTGCTTGCGAACCTATTTTAGGATACGACCCAACAACGGGCGACATCATTGAGACGCCCCAAAAAATACGTGAATATTACACAGCAGTCATGCGCTCGTATGCAGAAGACCATGATAGAGACCCTGAAATCGCAGCTAAATTTGTTTCAGAAAATCTCAGCCTAACGCCAAATGAGTCAATTGACCTTGGCATGGCGGATGTTAACGCATCCACCATAGAAGAATTTGTCGCTTTACTTGATGGTGTTGAGATAAAAGGAAGTGTCAACGGGGAAAAGCCCGTTCTAGACACGAAAGATGCCACATTTAGCTACATCACTCTTTCGTTGCGAGACAAGATAATGAAAGCTATTTCTGACCCAAATATAGCCTATCTCCTAACGACAATAGGCGTCCTTGGAATAGTGTTTGGTTTTCTCACACCCGGAATCGGCGTTCCTGAGGTAGTAGGGGTTGTATGCCTTAGTTTAGCAGTTATAGCAAATGGGTATGTCGGATTTGAATTTGGAGGCATCATACTTGTAGTATTAGGAGTGATATTCTTTATAATAGAGGCATCCACACCGACATTTGGTCTGTACTCTGCTGCAGGCATTGTGTCCTTTGTAATGGGGTCCCTTCTACTATTTTCTGGAACAACAGGTGGAGAGGGAAGATTTTTTGATGAAGGATCAATTAAGACATTCTGGACAAGTATTGCAGTTATGACATTAGTAGTTGCAGGATTCTTGGTATTTGGACTCCAAGCTGCGCTAAAATTAAAAAAGAAATCACCCACCACAGGACAGGAACAGATGCTCAACGAATGTGGCATAGTAATAGATGAGATAAATCCAATTGGAACTGTCAAGATACATGGAGAACTATGGAACGCACGTTCTAATGAACGCATATTAGAAGGAGAAGAAGTAAGAGTCATTGCGATTAAAGGATTAATTATAAATGTAGAAAAAATAAAAGAGGAGGGAGGTGAAACAAAAATTGGTTAGTATTATGACAGATAATTTAATGCTTTTAATCTCAGTTGCAGTAGTGTTGGTCTTGATAATATCATCAGCCATCAAGATTGTGCCAGAATACCAAAGAGGGGTTATTTTTAGATTAGGTCGCTTGCTAGGTGCAAAAGGGCCAGGAATATTCCTTATAATACCAATAATGGACAAGATGCATCGAGTTGACCTAAGAACCGCAGTGCTTGATGTGCCTGTTCAAGAGGTTATAACAAAGGACAATGTGCCGGTTCGTGTGAATGCTGTCGTCTACTTTAGGGTCATGGACCCAAAAAAAGCAATAGTGCAAATAGTGAACTTCCGCACAGGCACGTCACAAATCTCGCAAACCACACTAAGGTCCATCATCGGCCAATCAAGTCTTGATGAGCTATTGTCTAATAGGGAGACAATAAACAAAGATCTACAAAAGATAATCGATGAAGCCACAGACCCGTGGGGTATAAAGGTATCTGCTGTAGAAATAAAAGATGTAGAGATACCAAAGAGCATGCAACGGGCCCTTGCAGCACAGGCAGAAGCTGAGCGTGAGAGAAGGGCAAAAATAATCAATGCACAAGGAGAATACCAGGCTGCAGAAAAGCTTGCAAAAGCTGCAGAGATAATGTCAAAACATCCTATCACACTGCAACTTCGAACACTGCAAACCATACAGCAGGTGGCTACAGAGAATGCATCTACAATTGTGTTACCATTCCCAATAGAAATGCTGCATCTTATTGATAAGCTCGCAAAAGACGATAAGTAACACTTTTCTCATTTTTCTTTTTTTTTATTTACCTTCTTTTTAAAGAAATAAAAATGGATAGTATTTGCTATCCAGTTGATCTAGTTATGCGTACATCCTTTATAAGCACATGAGGTGTAAAAGTTGGGGTTTCTGCCTCCCACCATTGGATATGTTCTGTATCATTTCCCACTGCTGCCACATTCGAAAGCATGTTTAACATGTTTTCAGATATCCTTATCCCTTTCAGAGGTGTAGACAACTCTCCATCCTTTATAAGGAACATGCCATCTCTGGGTATTGTGGAAAACTCCCCTGTGGAATAGTTCTGGTATCGTGTGTACCATGTATTTGTGACGTACATGCCATCCTTAAGGCTAGAGAGCATCTCATCAAACGAATAGTCGCCTTCCTCAAGGACCACATTTGTTGGGCTTGGTGCAATGAGGCCTGCATTAGCGGTCGTGCTAGTTTTGTATTTTTTTGCAGTAGATGTGTTGTGTAGATATGTCTGCAATATGCCTTCCTTGATAACTGCCGTTTTTTGACAAGGAACACCTTCCTCATCATAGCGGCCTGACCCAAGGCCTTCAGGATGTGTTCCATCGTCATAAAGTGTTACCATGTCGCTTGCGACCTTGTCGCCAATCTTATCTTTAAGGAAAGAAAGACCGCTGTCAATATAAAATGCTGATGTATGGATCATCATATGATCAAGCAGATTCGCAAAGCATAATGGCGAGAAAATAATATCATACTTTCCCTCCTCTCCCGTGATTGCATTTCTTGATTGTAGCGCAATCTCCTTTGCCCTTGTGCATGCACCCTCTGGATCAAAATTTCTCAAATCCCTCGCACAAGACACTGCATGCCCTGATGCCTGTTTATCTGCAAACATCCGAACAGAGAGTTCAAGAGCAGACCCCTCATCGTTTGAAACTATGCCTGATGAAGTGGCAACTTCTTCGCTACCGGAGGTATTGTAAAGCACTCCTGCGGCCCTGCACTCATCGGCAAGGGAAAATACGTCCCTTATCACATCTTCTTCCACAATAGAGGTATCCCCCACAGGCACAGCCCTGTATTTGAAAGGCCCCTTTGCAATACCATAATACTCCTCATTGGGTTCTAGGACTCTTGCAAGTTTGAAAAGCTCATCAAGTGTTGCATCCATCTGCAAGAGATCATTAATAGATGTTACAACTATGCGCTTGTCCTTGACCATGAAAATACTTGCTGAAACGCTGTCCCATAGTTTTGATGCAATTATTTCATTGTTTGCAAATCGAATTTGTTTTCTTGTCGTTGTCCCAACATGACAAACAACATCGTCAGCTCCCCTTTCCAAACATGCCTGTACAACTTCATCCGGATTCATTGTGTTCCCCCCAGTTTTATATTATGTAATCGTATTGAGGGGCCGCCCATATCAACAGGTATGCCTTGCATAGGTTCACCTTTTCCACAATTACCTGAGAAAAGAACAATATCATCTGCCACCGCATCTACTGATGACCAAAACTTGGGCGTAGTTACTTCCAGGACAGCTCGTTTTAAAGGATACTTTATCTCTCCATTTTCTATATAATACGCCTCGCGAGAAACATACCTCTGGTTATACCTGCGATCATCAATATTCCATTCTGTAAATGAATTAATAAGCACTCCTTTTTTAGTTTCGGATATAAGCTCATCCCGATTCCAATCTCCTTTTTCAACAAAAGTATTTGCCATGCGCACTATAGGCTCCCTATTATAGTTATTACACCTAGCAGAACCATTTGAATCTATACCCATCTTCCCTGCTGTTTCCCTGTTATGCAACAGTTCGTTTATAATTCCTTCTTTGATAAGATAACGCTTACGCGCCTTTACGCCCTCATCATCATATAAGTAAAAACCATAAGAATTTTCCAATGTAGGATCATCAACAAGTGTAACATGCTCGCTTCCTATCTTTGTTCCTAACATATCAGGTGACACGAAGGACTCCCCTGCCTGTGCAGCTTCTCGGCCAAGTATCCTATCTGCCTCATAAGGATGTCCACAAGACTCATGCGCTGCTATGCCTGTTACTTCTGGCCCACATATTATATCCATATTCTCAGTTGGTGTTTTCTTCCCTTTTTGGAGCACATCTTTTAGTATTGATAATTCTGTTTGCACATAACTATGTAAATCCCACTCTTTTGTTGCTTCCCATCCTTTTGCTGCACCTTTTTGTAGCATTGCCTGTGCAGAATCACTGCCTTCTTTAACTGTGAAAAAACCAAAAAAACCGATATGAGGTATTTTAGAAAAAATCGATGATCCTTCAGAATTTATAAAAAGCTTTTCTGTAACCGCATCATATAGCTCCATATAAGAACCATCAAGTGTTACATCATTAGGGACAGAATCATGGACCTCTTTTAACATTGCGACCTTTTCTTCCGGGCCTATGTCTCCCAACATGATTTTCTGTTTCACTTCATAATCCACTGCTGGGTGCACCTTTTCTTCGGATAACACAATAGGACTATTAATCAGGAATGAAGCTGATTTAGCCATAGAACATGCGCTCTTGACCACTCTTTTTACATTATCTTTCTCAAGATTGTTAGTGGAAGCAAAACCTAGTGCCCCATTTACTAACACACGAACTGAAAAACCATACGATTTATCAAAACCTGAAACTTCGGGTTTCCCATTTTTAAGTACATATTCATTACGAAATGACTTTTCTGTCTTGACCTCGGCATATTGTGCCGCGTCCTGGGCCCTGCTAAGAGCAAAAGTGCATATATCTTTTATAATAATCACCCCAACAAATATATTTATATTTTATAAAATTCATTTGAAATAGTATAAATAGATTTGCTAAATATCTTAATCCTTTCCATTAATGCGGTGAATATTATGCAAGAAGATTTGACAATAGAGGAGAAAATGGCATTAGCAGAAGATACTAACACGCCCCCTGAAGTACTAATGTCATTAGCCAAAGACGAAAATCCAGAGATTCGGATGCTTGTGATATGGAACGATTCTACACCTGAAGAAGCATTTGTCATGCTAAAGGATGAACCCATATTAATACAAGTCATGCAAGAGAGAGATTTTTCAGAAGAAGCCCTGGTAAAGATATCTAATTCAAAAGTGCCAATGATTAGGAGATCTGTTGTTTGTAAAAACAACTGCCTGCCAGCTATTCTTCGTAAGCTATCAGAGGACGAAGAAACTAATGTGCGCAGTGCAATAGCAGCAAATCCAAACACGCCAGCAGATATATTAGAAAAACTCTCAAAAGATGAAGATATGATAATAAGAAAGAAAGTGGCAAAAAATCCTAACACACATTTAAACGTTCTAATTAAAATGGCATGTGACACAAAGTATTCAGTAAGGCATGATGTAGCAATGAACAAACGTCTGCCGGGTAATATCCTTCAGAAAATGGCAAATGATAAAGAAGGGCATGTCAGATACTGCGTAGCATCAAACCCGAACACGCCACGAGAGTGCCTGGAAAAATTATCAAATGACAAGTTCTATGAGATACGATTAGAAGTGGCACGTAATCCTAATTGCCCTAAAGATATCTTGAAAAAATTAGAAGATGATGAAGTTGACTTCGTTTGCGATCGTGTAAAAGAGATAAATAAAAAATCTTAATCTTTATTATCCAAAGCATAGTTTGCTAGTGTATCGGCCTTCTGTATGAAAGGATTGTTTCTTGAAACATTCGTAAATGTCACAAGCGAGAAATGACTACATAACTGTTTTACATCCCTGTGCAAGACGGATAAATGCTGTTTTTTAACGCGCCATTCCCCTCTTAACTGGCGTATTACCAATTGAGAGTCTGAAATGACTTCCACCGGTCCAGACGTAATCGTATGCATTTTTTCAAGCGCTCTAATGATCGCGGTATACTCTGCGACATTATTAGTTGCAATTCCTATATACGACCCCTCTTTGCATACTACCTTGCCCTCTTTAACAATTATATAAGCTATTGCCGAATGACCCGGATTTCCCCGTGATGCGCCATCTGTATATATGATTAATTTATCCTCTTGCAAGCAGTTCACACCCAAAATTACAAGTATTGGCCTTGTCTGTAAACTATTTATCCTGGCAACATAAAACTGTTATCCATAAGATAAGAATATCTATTATAATGTATTAATAAAAGTTTTAAGACAAAACCAATTAAAATATAATTATATATGTATATTTTTTCCATAAATAATAATTTATTTTAAAATAATAGAGAAATGCTTAAAAACACCTACACAAAATCGTTACAATAAAACAGAAGAGGGTGATTCTTGTTGCCGCAATCAAAAATACGTATGTAATAAAATTAGGAACATCACTTATTACAGACATCGAAACAAACGAGATACGTATTGATACCCTTAATAATATCACAGACCAGATAGCAAGAATTAAAGAAAAGAAAAATATTGTCATTGTGTCGTCTGGTGCAATAGGTTTGGGGTTAAAAACACTTAATCTTAAGAAAAGGCCCAGTTTAATGCCAGAAAAACAAGCTGCAGCTGCTATTGGGCAAAACAAACTTATGAATCTATATGAAAAGTTATTTAACAAGCGCCATATCACAATTGCACAAGTATTGATAACAAAAGACGGGATTTCTAACAAGAAAGGATATGTAAATGCAAAAAATACGATAAATACCCTTCTAAAATATGATATCATCCCCATAATCAACGAAAATGATACTATGGCAACAGAGGAAATACAATTTGGAGATAATGACAATCTTGCAGCATACGTGGCACAAATTGTTGATGCAGAAATGTTGATTCTCTTAACAGACACAGACGGATTATACACAAAAGATCCGACAATCCACGCTGATGCCATCAAATTTGAGATTATAGAAGAGATAACTACTGAGGTAAACATATCTGCAAGCAAATCCAACGGATTATGCTCTGTTGGAGGAATGAGCTCTAAGATCGAGGCAGCAAAACGGGCGCTTGAACAAAATATTCCTGTAATAATAGCAAATGGATATGGCAAGGATACTATCGAAAATATAGCAAATGGCATCTCATGTGGGACCATATTTTTGCCTAAAAAGGAGGAATGATGATGGATAAATCCACAACAATCGGGAAACGGTCTAAAGAAGCATGGTATGAATTGGCTAAATTAAACACGGCTGCAAAAGATTCTTTTCTGGAAAAATTACACGATAATATTTTAAAAAACACTTCTGACATCTTAAAAAATAATGAAAAAGATCTTGAAGAAGGGAGGAAAAAAGGTTTATCACCTGCGCTTTTGGACAGACTAAAACTAACAGAAGAGCGCATCCACAGCATGGCAAACGGCATTAATAATATTGTCGCGCTTCCCGATCCTGTAGGCAATATAAAAGAAATGAAAAAGCTTCCAAATGGTCTGCTTGTCGGGAAAATGCATACTCCCATAGGATCCATCCTGATTATCTATGAATCACGGCCGAATGTGACAGTTGATGCATTTGCACTATGTTTTAAATCAGGGAACGCAACAATACTAAAAGGAGGATCCGAAGCACTAAACTCCAACAAAGCACTCATCTCAATAATAAAAGACAGCCTCAAGGAGAGCGGCATCAATCCTGATGTAGTGCAATTCGTTGATACTAGTGACAGGTCTATTGTAAATAATCTTCTAAAACGAAATGAATATATAGACCTTGTAATGCCAAGGGGTGGAGAGGGTCTTATTGATTTTGTTGTAAAAAATTCAACCATTCCTGTAATCAAGCACTATAAAGGCGTCTGCCACGTTTATGTAGATGATAAAGCAGACCTAGATGATGCTTTGAAAATAGCCATCAATTCCAAAGTACAAAGGCCAGGAGTATGTAATGCTATGGAAACGTTGCTTGTAAACAAGCATATAGCAGCGCAGTTCCTGCCTGTAGTCGGAAAGGAACTAGAAAATCATGGCGTTAAGTTATTAGGATGTGAAAATGCCATTAGCATAATGCCAGAACTTGCACTGGCTACCGAAGATGATTGGTACAAAGAATATCTTGACCTTATACTTTCAATAAGAATAGTGGATGATATAAAAGAGGCAATAGCACATATTAACAAATATGGTTCCCACCACAGTGATGCCATAGTAACAGAGGATTACACCAAAGCGATGAGATTCCTAAAAGAAGTTGACTCTGCAGCTGTTTATGTTAATGCTTCTACAAGATTTACAGATGGAGCAGAATTCGGGCTTGGTGCAGAGATAGGTATATCAACAGACAAAATCCATGCTCGCGGACCTATGGGTCTAGAAGAACTAACATGTTCTAAATGGATAATTTTTGGAGAAGGGCACATACGCAAATAGGCTTTTTGTCTTTTGGTTTCATATCCACAACTTTTTAATAAACTAAAGGATATAAAGATAAGTGATAACATGGACACACTTGTAGTATATTACTCTAGATCAGGCCATACTAAAAAAGCAGCAGAAGCCTTATCTAATGTGCTTGAATGCGATATTGAAGAAGTAGTAGATACTACTAACAGAGATGGACCTATAGGCTATTTACGATCAGGATATCAAGCTATACGAAAGAAAAGCACACCTATCAAAAAAACAAAAAAGATCCGCGCAACTATAAGAACGTTATAATTGGAACACCAATCTGGGTAGGCGCAGTATCATCCCCCATAAGAACGTATGTAGAACAGAAAAAAGAGCATTTTAATCATGTGGCGTTTTTCTGCACATGTGGAAAATCTGGAAATGAATCTGCATTCAAGGAATTAATTAAAATCACTGGTAAAAAGCCCCTTGCAACCCTTGAATTAGAAGCAAAAGATATTAAAGATGAAAAATATCTAGAAAAAATAGAGCATTTCGTGAAACATTTTGATATATAATACAGCATTATCCTAATTAGTATTACGGCCATTTGTTCCCCTTTTAATAACAACTCCGTATATTAACGATAGGCTATTATAAAAGGTGGCATATAGCTATATTATGCATATCCGGGCACATCATTTGTTATGTATACAAGGCTTTCAAGGCTATGGATATTCGGACACGTTTATAAATCATTTAGGCTCGGTAATCAAGGAATTGTCATCTAATCAAATTATAGAAATAACAAACGACATAGATGACATTTGTAATGCTTGTCCTAACTGCGACGGGAATATGTGCACCGCTTACGAAAAAAGTGTAAAGGCAACAGATAATATAGTTCTAAAGAAGTTATCGCTTTTTCCTGGAACTCTAATAAACTCATATGACGCTTTGTTGCTTGTTAAAAAAACATTCAAGACACGAGAAAGTTTAGAACAAATCTGTGACTTTTGCCCGTGGAAATATGTATGCAAATTCTATCTTTCGCTAGAATGAACTTCTTGGAAATTTTTTAATAAAGAACTATCTAAATATGAAAATAAGTAAAATAAATATATATTATGCAACACAAAAATGTATATATATGTACATTTATTTCTTTTAGTGAATTAAGTGTTATCAATTATAATAAAAAAAATACTATTTGTTCATAATTTCTAAATTTTATAAAAAAATATACAAAAAGATAATATATTAATGATAAAATTTATAAAACTTAGAAAAATTAATACCTATAAACACCTTTAGTTCGATGTTAAAAACATTTTATTTTTTTTGTTTATACAATTTATATATTTCGGAGAGATAGCATGTGTGGAATAATAGGAATGCTTAATAAAGACGGCAAACGAATCGATGGATCTTCAATAAAAAAAGGTCTTTCCTTAATGAATGAAAGAGGTAATGGCCAAGGCGCAGGTTATGCAGCATATGGAATATATCCGGAATTCAAAGACCATTATGCACTTCACGTATTCTTAGATAACATGAAAGAGGCAAAATTCAATGTCGAACAGGAAATAGAACGTTGGGGATATATAGTATATTCTGAGGAAATCCCAACAACAGATAAAGGCATATTTGAAGATGAGAAAATACCATACAGATATTTCTTCAAACCAGACCCCAGAAAATTGCTTGGTAGGGACTATAATGAGAAAGATGCCATTGTCGAGATGGTAATGCGAATAAACTCCCAGAAGAATGGTGCCCTTGTATTTTCATCCGGGAAAAACATGGGCATTTTCAAGGCATCCGGATGGCCGAATGATGTAGCAGAATTTTACAAAATTAATCAATATAAAGGTTATATGTGGCTAGGGCATAATAGGTACCCAACAAACACACCTGGTTGGTGGGGTGGAGCACACCCATTCGGTCTATTAGATTGGGGTGTGGTCCATAATGGAGAAATAACATCGTATGGCACGAATAAAAGGTATGTGGAAAGCTTTGGATACAACTGTAGCATGCTTACTGATACAGAAGTAGTGACATACTTATTTGATTTACTTGTACGCAAGCACAAATTGCCATTAAGGCTAGCAGGAATGGCACTAGCGCCAATGTTTTGGAAAGATATAGAACGCATGCCAGAACAAAAACGCCAGTTGCATGCTGCACTTCGTCTCACATACTCCTCTGCAGCCATGAATGGCCCATTTGCCATAGTCGTTGCAAATACATGTGGGTTCGTCGCACTAACAGACAGGATAAAGCTTCGCCCGTTAGTAATAGGGAAAAAAGGAAAGGCAGTATACGTATCTAGCGAAGAGGCAGCAATTAGGGCGATGGAACCTTTGCTTGACTCCATATACTCTCCTCCAGCAGGAGACCCGATTGTACACCAGTTGGAGGTGCAAACACTATGATATCCAACTTCATACCTAGCAAATACGATGTTCATGTCGACCCATCCAGATGCAGATTATGCCAACGCTGTGTAGAAAATTGCACTTATGATGTATTTAGGAAAGAAGAGGATAGGATATTTACATTTTCAAGCAACTGCGTTGTATGTCACAGATGCATTTCATTTTGCCCCGCAGATGCCATATCTATAAACCGGAGAATTGTAAATTATAGGGAACATCCTTTCTGGAATGAGGAATCACGAGAAGATATATACAATCAAGCAAACACAGGAAAGATAATACTAGGTGGAATGGGAAACGCTAAGAAGTACCCAATATTATTTGATAGACTTGTGTTAGACGCATGCCAGATAACAAATCCAAGCATAGACCCATTAAGGGAACCTATGGAAACAAGGACATATTTAGGGAAAAAACCAAAAAGCCTAAAGGTTGAGGAAAAAGATGGGGATATTTCACTAAAGACCAGACTTGCCCCAAACCTCCTTCTCGAAACGCCAATAATGATAGCCCATATGAGTTACGGTGCTGTTAGCCTCAACACACAACTCAGTTTTGCAAAAGCAGCATCTAGACTCGGCACTTATATGGGGTCAGGAGAAGGTGGACTGCATTCTTCGCTTTATGAATACAAAGACAATATAATAGTACAAGTTGCATCAGGACGATTCGGTGTAACACCTTCCTACCTAAACAAATGTGCTGCAATAGAGATTAAGGCAGGGCAGGGGGCAAAACCAGGGATAGGTGGGCATCTTCCTGGTGAGAAAGTTAATGAAGATGTCTCTAAAACACGCATGATACCTGTTGGAACTGATGCAATAAGCCCTGCACCACACCATGACATATATAGCATCGAAGATTTGGCACAGCTTGTTCGTGCGCTCAAGGAAGCAACAAACTGGGAGAAACCAGTATTTGTTAAAATAGCGGCAGTGCATAACGCTCCGGCCATTGCGGCAGGTATAGCAAGGGCAGATGCAGATGGTGTTGTGGTAGATGGCTTTAGGGGAGGAACAGGCGCTGCACCAAAAGTTCTACGCGACAATGTAGGCATACCTATCGAAGCAGCAATAGCAAGCATTGACAAAAAACTTCGAGAACAAGGCATACGCAATGAAATATCCTTAATAGCCAGTGGAGGCATAAGAAATAGTGCAGATGTGACAAAGGCTATTGCCTTGGGTGCGGACGCGGTCTATATTGGGACAGCGGCCTTGATAGCTATGGGGTGTCGCGTATGTGGAAAATGCTATACGGGGCTCTGTCCATGGGGCATTGCAACGCAACGCGATGATCTAGTTCATAGGCTCGACCCCATAATAGGTGCGCAACAAGTTTACAATCTAATAAATGCATGGACACATGAATTACAAGAACTCATGGGTGCTGCTGGCATTAATAGTATAGAAAGTCTGAGGGGAAATAGGGACAGGCTAAGAGGATACATGCTAGATGAGAATCTCTTAGAGGTTTTAGATGTAAAGACAATTGGTGCATAGGGGGTATGAAGATAAAAAAATATCCAAACAAACAAGATAGCATAACAATTGATGCTAAAAACAAAACTTATAGGGAGCTCAATAGCGAGATTAGAACTGCTGCTGATCAAGATATTTGCCATATAACACTGCAAAATGTACTTGGGCAAAGATTCATCGCCGATGGGATAAAAAAAGAGGGCATTTACTTATCTGTGTTTGGTATTGCAGGAGGAGATCTTGGCGTATTTATGGATGGGCCAATCATTTATGTTAATGGAAATGCAGAGCATGCGCCCGGAAATACCATGAGTGGAGGAAAAATCATCATAGACGGTGATGCAGGGGATTGTGTTGGCCATAGCATGAGGGGCGGAATGATTTTTGTAAAAGGCAACGCCGGATATAGGGTCGGAATTCATATGAAACAGTTCAAGGACAACTACCCCACAATAGTAATTGGAGGAAGCGCACAGTCTTTTCTTGGTGAATACATGGCAGGGGGCATAATAGTTATACTTAATATTGATAAACCGAGCTCCATAGGAGATTATATCGGAACAGGTATGCATGGTGGCACCATATACATTGCTGGCGATGTTCCAGACTACAAATTAGGTGTGGCCACTGTAAAAGAGGAATTTATAGATGAGGACAGAGTGCTTGTTGAAAAACTAGTAGATGAGTATAATGCATACTTTAACAAAAAAGTAGATTTTGATGCTATCACCTTCACTAAGATAAAACCTATTAGCTTGCGTCCATTCTCTAATATGTATACGACTGAGTAGAAGGGAAAAATATGGAATCTCATAATTATAAAACATTGAAAGAAGAAGTATGGGACACCGGCCTTTGTTCGGGTTGCAGCATCTGTGCGACAGTTTGCCCAATGAAGACAATTTACTTTGTCAACAATATGCCAACGTCATGTAATCTTTGTAAATCTGAAAAAAATGGGGTGCCCTGTGGAGCATGCTATTCATCATGCCCGCGTATAGAAACTTATAGAAAAAAACACGGGGTTGGAAACATACGCTCCTCCTATGCTGTTCGCTCACTGCTTAAAATACCAAAAAAACAAAGCGGAGGAGCAATAACAGCAATTCTTTATAATGCATTAGAAAAAAAACTTATAGATAGTGTAATTACTGTAGGACAAGACCACACAACCCTTCAAACATACTCCATAGCGCTTTCAAGTCCAGATGCCCTTATCACACATGCAGGTAGCAAGTATATATGGTATACGCCCTCTCTTCTTGCCCTTAGGGACCTTATCGAAACAGGGGTCGCAAAAAGGATAGCTGTGATAGGGACGCCTTGTGTCATACAAGGATTAAGGAAGATGATGGAAAGCGACAATTCGGTGCTTAATCGTTTTAAAGAGCATGTTGTGTTACTTATTGGAGTATTTTGCACAGAAATATTTGATTATGAAGAGGCAAAAAAACTTCTTAATTCACAAGGCATTGAGCCAACAGATATCGAAAAAATTGATATAAAGAAAAATCTCATTGTAAAACTTTATAACAAAGATACAATAGAGATTCCTATCCCCTCCGGCCTAAAAAAAGAGGGGTGTTCCTACTGTCTTGACTTTACTGCAGTTGATGCAGATATCTCAGCAGGTTCGATAGGAAGTGAAGAAGGATACACTACAATCCTGATACGAAATCGTAAAGGAGAATACTATCTCAACAGTGCTATTGAGAATGGCTGTATCAAAACACAACCTCTGGAGTCTATAAAAATAATAGAGAAGTTAGCCTCCAAAAAATACGAGAAAAATAAAAAACAAGGATAATGCGTGGATCCCCTATAGCCTATTTTTTGTAGATTGCCCCTCTGCGAAAGCAGATGGGGCCAACGCGGTATTAAGCTAAGCGACCTACCATCGGCCTCAGACTGGGATTCATAGGCCTTTGTTTGGTCTTGCATACCAAGGGCAGATATATCTCACCGCTTCTTATCCTGATCTCAAAGGCTTTACCTCATCATCGCATATAGGAAAAGGCGCTCTTTTCTTTGTCTAACCTGCCAGTTTCCCAGCAACACTTGCGTGCCTTGGTGCCAGTCACATGAATAGAACTTCCTCACCAGATAATGGCGAAACCACGAGAGGGCCCACGCATATTGAAAATAATCCCTCTAATTTAAAAATATTCCTATAGAATTAAAGAAGATCACTAACTAATAATATATTAATAAAGAAAACATCATAGTTATACAAGAATAAATTACAAAATAATAAAATGCTTACAAAAATAGATTAAAAATACTTAAGTAAAACTCACAACACTTAACTTTTGGGAGGAAGTGCACATGAAAAAGATTGAAGATATATTCACAGGAAAAATAATACCAAATATGGAAAATGTGTATAATGGAATAAATAACAAATCAAGGCAAGATGATGCCATAATCTCCTTAAACGAAATAGAATTACTAATACAATCTTTCAAGGAAGAGGTTAGAAAAGAAAAAGTCGATCCAGTTCTAAGCAAAAATGCGCTATTACAATGTTCCAAAGCAGAGGGTATTTTTATTAAAATCAGAGGATATCTTCAAGATTACAGCAAGGGCGATGCCCCAGAATCATATAAACCACAAATAGAAAAATACGTTTCTAGCCTACATCTAATCCTAAATGGATTAAAAGACATTGCACGCGAAATAGACAGGAAATATGTAAAGAAACCAGATCCAAATTGGCTAAAAGGCCCTGGCTCTTGTACAGGATGCAGTGATTCATGCAATACTGACATAGAGGAAAAACAATAAATTTGAAGGTAAAAATATCTTCCTTAAGCAAGTGCGCCTTTTAACAGCCCAGGGTAATATCACTTTCATGTACGTTCTTTGATAATGTCAATAATAATATCATCTAGAGACGACATCCCTTTAGAAAGCTTTGAAAGATTATCAAGAGTTACAAGTGCTGATGAGTCAACAATTCCGTCTGATAAAACACATAATCCATTAGTGCAAAGTAAAGCGCTATCCCAAGAGATCATTGAAGATGTCATGGCTTTTAATGCACAATTATGCTTAGCGCCATCGCAAGCGGACCCCATTATATTGGATGCTACTGCATTAATAGCATTCTTTATTTCTGCAACTTCGCCCCCTAAAAGATATGTTAATCCTGCAGCAGCACCAAAAGCAGACTTATTGTTCACTCCACAAAAGATAGATAGTTCCCCAATATTATTTGTAGTAACCCTAGTTATCAAATGCGAAAGAAGTAACGCCTTTAGGATAGATTTCTTCTCTTTTCCCAGATAATTCCCTGCAATAATTATTGGAACAGAAGCGGTAATGCCCATGTTACCCGATCCGGATGTAGACATAGCACTTAGTGAAGATCCCCCCATTCGTGCCTCAACAGCCGCCACGACATAAAGCTTAATCTTCATAGAAATATCATCAGAAAGTATTTTTTTATCTATCAAAGACAGAAAAATAGGGGTAATTCCCATACCATAACGCGTGGAAAGCCCATCTTTTGCCAATGCCATATTAAGATCGATAGTTCTTTGTAGTTCATTCTCTTCTTTAGTGGAAATGTTCTCAACAACATTTAGCATTTCCTCTATGGTCATAACAGGGAACTTAGAATCTCCAGAATGTTTTAACGAATTATTACCCTGAACAAAAATAACATTTCCATCAACAACAACAGAAGAGATTGTGTCGTGCTTTTTATTTACTATGATCTCGGATGTATGGCCATCGTAATATAATCTCATTTTAATAAACAATGCTTTCTTAGAACTATCTATAGTAATAGTAACTTTATCAGTACATGATATTGCATCATCTAATTTTTTTGATGTTATTTGTTTAAAGATCTCCAGAACATCAGCACCGGGATGTATGCAAAGACCCAATGTAGCAGCCAAATCGATTCCTTTTCTTCCACCTGTATTTGGAATCGTGACCCCATATGCATTTTTAAACAATTTTTTATCTACGATTAGCTCCAATTTTTCAAATTTATTTTTATCTAAAACGGCGTTTCCATTAGAAGATAACAAAGACAACGCATAATAACAACTTGAGCTAACAAAAGCTACAGCAGCAATTTCCGTACAACCAGAGGCTGGTTTTACATTTGTTGATAAAAAATCCAATACATCAATCTTAGCAGGCATCCATATACCTCATATAATATATTTATAATATTATTGAAAAATATAGTAATAAGCTTTCCCATAACAAAGTATGAACTAACCAAAATTGCCATTGCAGTGCCTGGTGCGTGAAAGCCGCACATATGTATATCTTACGCCCGATCCTGAATTCTTTCGGAACTTAGTGCCTTAGACTATTAGTACTGGCGGGCTGAACATCTCGCCGAAGCTTGAT
>JAUVXU010000023.1 GCA_030603445.1 Methanomicrobia archaeon
GTGGCAGCAAGACAATGCATGGTTTAATTTTGTATATGGTTGCAAGAATTTCCATAGCTTTGATCCGGATGTGTTTGAAGGAGGTTTTATTTCCTCCTGAATCACTTTGCGAACATTATCAAGAAAAATTACGTGCCCCTCTTTTTCCTTGTTCTCTTTTGCTAGTTTCTCAAGGGAGGTCACAAAACTAATACCTTCTATTTCCGGGGATATTGGGTCAATCTGTTTTTCTAGTTCATTGCGCAAGACATCAAAGTTGCCTTTTAAAGTCATGGAAACGTCCGATGCATGCGATGTACAAAGAATATTTGCATTAGGATTTTGTTTTCCCCTTATATGAAGGATCGTGTTGACAGCTTGTTCAACTTTCAAGGATGGTGCTGGTGGTTCATTAATATCCGTTCTTAAATACACATCCCCAAATTCTGTCATCGAATCCTTTAGTTCTGCTAGAACTATCTTGATGCCGTTAGATTCGATAATATGCATGGACTCACGTTTCCCCCTATTTTAAGATACTTTATAAATCTTATGCTGTTTTATTTTCCGTACCTTCTTTCTTTCTTCTGATAATCTCGCACTATGCGTAAGAAGTCAATCTTCCTAAACGCCGGCAAATAAACATCTATGAAAAACAGTTCGGCATACGCAGCTTGAAATAACATGAAGTTAGAGAGGCGTGATTCCCCCCCTGTGCGGATTATGAGATCAGGATCAGGCACCCCCCCTGTAAAAAGATACTGGCGCAAGGTTTCAAGTGTGATGTCTTGTGGCAAAAGGCGGCCTTCTTCTACTTTTTGCGCTATGCTCCTTACTGCCTCTATTATCTCATCTCGTGAACCATATGCGATACATATGTTCAAGAAATATTTGTCATATCCTTTGGTACTATCTTCTGCTTTCTTTATGGAGGTCTTTACATCGTCTGGAAGTGAATCAATTCTTCCTAGGGCCTTTACACGTACTTTTTTCCTGTGAATGTTACGATTGGTCATAACTTTTTCAAACTGTATTTTTAATAGCCCCATGATATCTTGTACTTCTTCTTCGGGGCGTTGGAAGTTCTCTATGGAAAATGCATATAACGTGACCACCTTAATATCAAGATCAAGGCACCACTCTATAAGTTCCTCAACCTTTTTTGCACCAATTTGGTGGCCAATAAATGTATCAAACCCTTTTCTTGTGGCATATCTCCTGTTGCCATCTAGTATGAACGCTATGTGAATAGGCATTGCATTATCCTTTACTTTTTCCTGTAATCTCCTTTGGTAGATGCGATATATGGGGGAGAGCAGGATGTTTTTTCCTATTATTAATGACAAGTTAGTCCTCCACGGTTTTGTAGCTCTTTGCTAATTTTATGTACGTTTCAGCATTAACCTTGATCTTATCAAACGTTTCAGGTGGCAGAGTTTTTATCGCTTTCGCAGGAACACCCACTATAAGAGAATAAGGGGAAAATGATGATTTTTCGGTCACGAGCGCATTAGCACCAACGATGCTTCCTTCTCTAATCAGTGCACCATCAAGCACGGTTGCGTTCATCCCGATTATGCAGTTGTTCTCTATCATTGCCCCATGCACCACTGCGCCATGGCCAATGGTGCAGTAATCCCCAATCTCCACACCATGCGTTTTTGTAACGTGCAAGGTGCATGAGTCTTGGATGTTTGTTCCTTTTCCTATGTTGATTTTATTTAGGTCTCCCCGGATGCTTGCAAACGGCCACACAGAGCTAAGAGCACCGATGGTAATTTTCCCCGATAGATATGCTCGGGAGGATATGTAGCACGATTTATTAATCTTCTTTTCATCAAACATGCGTATCACTAAGTATGTTTACAAGATGTGATGCGGCTTCTTGCACCTCTTTTGATAGGGGGAAGCCAAAGTTGAAATCCTTTGGTTCTATGCCTATAATAAACACCTCACAACCTAATTTATTTTCAAGGTATTTTGCAAGGATACTAAGAGGCATTGAATGCGTGGAGAACATGATGTTTTTTATGTCTTCTTTTTTGAACATGCCTATTGATCCCGGACTAGCCCCCATACGCGCTGCATCTATAATTATGATAAGATCAGGAGACAAGGAAAGAATGTCAGGAACATACGCCTCTGGGACGGTCATTCCATCTATTGTGTGAAAAGTTCCCTCGAGCTGCTTTGTTATCCATGGACCTACGCCATCATCGCCTTTGATGCTATTTCCAACACCTAGTATGAGTGTTTTTTTCGAAAGCTTTTGGATAACATGCTCAAAGTCCTTTTTCGTCAGATTTTTTACCCCCCAGCAACGAATGGAACATATCCTTTATATCTTCTGGATTAGTTGTTTTTAGACCATACATTTCACAAAATTCCTTAGTAGTAGTGAGGATGTATGATCGTTCTTTGGGTTTTCTGTTTATTAAATTTCGTTCCTCTAGTTCTTTGATGTGCTTGTAAGCGCTTGTCCCACGATAAGTTATAACTCTGAACTGTTCAATTGGCTGTTTGTAGGCTATGAGGGTCAAGGTCTTTAGTAGCGCACGCGATTCTTTTGCTCTAGGGATGTAGTTCTCAGCTATTTCAGAATATTCGCTTCCCAACTGCATAACGTATTCGTCTTTTATCGTTTTAATGACGATTATTGGTCCATCCCTCTCTTCATATTCTTCTGCAATGCCTTTCATTAATTTATGTATTTCCTTTTTGGGTATGTCTGTGTTTTTTGCTAATTCATGAACAGACACGGGCCCCCCTGCTGCAAACAAAACGGCTTCTACAATTTTTTTCTGATTCACTTTTACCACACACTAAATGCATTTGATATATATGTCCCCAAATATTTCTTCTTGGGATATTTCAATTTTGCCTTTTGTCTCAAGATATAGAATGTATAAGAATGTTCGAGCAATATTAAGCGGTATTTTTTCAACTATTAGGTCCATAAATGTTACATTATCATTTTTTGCAACAAGCCCCTCAATGGTCTCAAAGAGCATTTTCACTTGTTCATCTATATTTACACGATGTTCATCGATACGTATAACTTGTTTTTCATGGTGTCGTTTCCTGGGCTTGAGATTTTTCTTCTTGTCCATATCCTCTAGTGCCTGGAGCAGAGCTTCCATAAGCTGTGGAAGGGTGATTTTACCAGATAGTCTTCTTAATGGGGGCAGTATGGCCCCGAGTTCTACATCAAGTTCATCTTCTTCTCTTTCTTCCGGTTCTTCTGTACTTTTCTCAATGAGAATATTTTCAGATTGCATGCGTAAAAGTATGGAGGCCGCAAGTATGGTCTTACCAGACAGCCTGAGATCAAGATCCTGAAGTTTTTGTATTTGTTCAAGGTATTTTTCTGTAAGTTCAACTATGTCTATATTCCATGGATCTATTTCCTTTGAAGCAACAAGACCCATTAGCATATCAATTGGTCCTATCTCCTTGTTTTCAAGTTGAGGTATCATTATTATCCCTGTTAAAGAGGTAAGTTTCATCTATGTATTTGTATGACAGTTTATAAAGCTTATTTGCTCTTATGTTATGTATGTGATTTTCTATTTTTATAACATATTTTCAATCAAGAAGGCTTCCAATCGTATAAACTATGTTTTCAAATATTTTTGCATTGTCTTTGAGATGGTAGTTCTTATAAAAGTTCATATTGCTGCAAAATACGTATCCGCTACCAAATTTCTTATAAATTACTTGTGGCCACTCATGGTATCCCCCGTATCCGTAAACATGAAGGGATTCGTTCCAACCATCCAAAGGATCGAAGATAAATACGGTAGATGCATTAAAATTGTCCACATCATAACTTAACCAATCATCGTCGATACAGATAAAATCAGCGTCTTTAAGCTCCGTCTTCTTTGCAAAACTAACATAGGTACCAAATTCATCAAGCAGATCGTTATATGTGGGCATAGCTGCGGCCAACCATATTATTCCTCCTTCAGACACGTAACCGTATAGTTCTGCAATGTCTTGCGATGATAGCCTATTGTCTACTGAAACACCGAAAATAAGGACATCTATATTCTGGGCGTGCAAGGAAGCTTTTGTGACATTTTGCTCTTCGTAAAGTGTTGTCTTGGCTCCAAATGCCTTTACTTTATCGATTACATCTCCAGTTCTGCAGCATGTGGAATCAGACGAATGCACGTTTTCAAACCCGTACACAAAATTCTCAAGCGAAGGGAAGTTAGGTGGCGGGGCTGTAGTCGGGGCAGGCGTTGTCGTAGGTGCAGATGTAGTTGATGGCGGGGCCGTAGTTTGTGGCACCAGCGGATTTGGGTCTACCGGGTCCCATATGCCATCGCCGTCTGTGTCCTTGTTGTTTGGGTTTGTCCCTGCAAGTGATTCTTCTATATCGGTCCACCCATCCCCATCAGAATCGACTTTGGGGGTAGATGGTCCTTCTGATATTATGCAACCACTTAAAATTGTGAGGCACATAATGGCAATTATTATGTAAAAGATTGATTTGAAATGTTTTATATTATAGTGTGCCACAAAATACACGTTTCGTAGGCATATATAATAATTTCCTTCATAGCAAGAGTTTGCTATGTTATTTGTAAGGATATTAATGGTGTGGCACCATATAATTATAGTAAATATGGTAGCCGAGCGCGGATTCGAACCGCAGTCTCGGGCTCCAAAGGCCCAAAGGATTGTCCCCTACCCTACTCGGCTCTGATGTGAGTTATTTCAAATGCCATATAAAACTTTCGTTATTCATGCTTGGTTGCATAAATATTTCCAAATCTCTAAGTATCTCCTGCGTCCTTTCGTTGTGAAATCTCTTCCCCTTAATATTTGTATATGCCAAAGCCAAATTATTCAAAAGCTTTATAATGTATTATTTTTAAATAAATACTGTGTTTTCATGATGCCGATAACTGGAAATGATAGTTTTATTTTGAGTGTTGGAGGAGGAAATTTTGGTTCAAAAGCAGCAATTTTAGCAAAAAAGTGGGGTGCTGTTAACATTGTCATTGATAGTCGTTCCGATTGTGATGCCTGCGACATTGCCGACGTTATTGTTGAAGATGTTGATGATCTTGACTTTTATTTGCAGAAAAAAATTCAACTTTTGATTGCCGATGGGATGGATGCTTTGATAAATATCTTGGATATAAAAACACCGGATATTGTTGTGCCTGCAGTATATGGACATCTTGCGGGCAGAGTTGCTAAACGCTTTTTAGTATCTTCTGGATTTAGAGTAAGCGGGTGCAACTCCGCCTTAAGAGAAGTTTTGAGAAATTTTCCAGAAGAGTGTATATCTCTGGTAGATAAACCAAATAGTGTAATGATAACAAGTTATATGCCGGAGGAAATGCTTTGTAGGGAAATTTGCAGTCAACCTTCCATTTGCCCTGTAACAAAGTTAGAGAAAGAAAATCCCATGCACGAATTACTTTCTAATAATATTGAAAATAAAGTGGATCATCTTATATTATTGCATAGCAGATTGTTAGATGATAGTGGTGGAGTAGGAGGAATTATTGGAAAAGATATTGTGGCAATGTTAGATTATTTGAAATTGATAAAAACATCAGATAATCTGGCGATTGTTACCTCTTGTAGTTGTCATGGCATAGTCAATTTTTTCCAATGTGAAGAATGAAGTTGTAGTTAAAAATATGACATGTATCACTGTTGCTTTTTTATCTCTGTTATATAGAGAAATAAAAAGGGTTCGGCGGTATTTGTGCAACACAATAGTTTTTCATAATGAAATGATTTTTTGTTATATAACAAAAAAGCCAGTGAATTAGAAAAGTATATATTGTTATGGATTTGTTTATTGTTTGATGGTGAAAACATGAAAGTATTGATCGCTTCTGATATAGCTGATGATGCCGTTTCCCTTCTACAGGAGCATTTCGTCGTAGATAGTGCGATTGGGCTTGATGAAGTGGAGCTGGCACGAAAAGTTCATGACTATGATGTCCTTGTAGTAAGAAGTAAGCCAAAAGTCACAAAGAAGATCCTTGAGAATGCTAGTAAGTTAAAGATAGTAGCACGTGCAGGAGTCGGACTTGATAATATCGATTTGGAGACATGCAAGAAACGTGGAATATCTGTTATAAATTCCCCTACCGCCCTTTCAGAATCCGTTGCAGAGTTGGTGTTTGCAATGATGCTGTCATTTGAGCGAAACATTGTTCGTTCTGATAATTCGATGAAAGAGGGGTCATGGATAAAAAAAGAGCTTAAAGGCAGAGAACTATTTGGGAAGACCATAGGCATTGTAGGGTTTGGCCGTATTGGTTCACATATAGCCATGATAGCCAATGGTTTTAGGATGAAGGTTATTGGATATGATATAAATTGGAGTGAGGAGTTGGGGTCTAAGATGCAAGCCGAGTACGCTTCTTTTGAGGATTTGTTGCGAAAATCTGACTATGTAACTCTTCACGTTCCACTTATTCCCCAAACCAGGGGAATGATATCTAAAGATGAACTTTCTATGATGAAGGACTCTGCATTACTCATCAACACAGCACGTGGCGGGGTGGTCGATGAGAAGGCACTTTACGAAGCGCTGAAATCAGGCACCATACGTGGGGCATGTCTTGATGTTTTTGAGAATGAGCCTCCAACGGGTTCCCCCCTTCTCACTTTGGATTCAGTGTTACTAACACCCCATCTTGGGGCATCAACTAACGAGGCACAAAATCGAGCTGGCGTAATAGTGGCCGAAAAAATCATTGAGGAATTAAAAAGATAAAAAAGATGAAGATATCATCTTTTCTTATATTTTTGATAAGTTCACTTTTTCATCCAAATAGCTATTATCTTACTAACAGCGATATGGGTGTAGATTTTATCCTTTTCTAGAGTTAACACATTATCTGCTATTGCGGTTACATTTCCTGAGAAGGTATCCGGTCCGCCGCAGTATACATCAACGTCTTTTTTAAGTAAATGCTCAACAATGAATGCTTGCATGCCATTCATTTGATCACACCTCCTAATTATAATGTGCATAATATGTATTTATATCTTTTTTTGGATAAATTATCCACATATTAGAGAGAAAATTGTCCTAACAACGTGATTTATCCGTCATATCGTTTTTTTAATATATTTTTTCTTATTTTTGTTATGTAAATAAGAAATGAAGTGTTTATTTCACACAACAATTTTATTTTTAATAGATATACAAATTATACGACAAAAAAACGGCATTCTGTAATCAGGAATTGGTTGTTTGTTGAAATTTGTTTATAAAGGTCCTTTTAAATGATTTCACGTTTTCGGATTATTCTTATACAAATGAAAATATACAAGGTATTCTGGAAAATCTTTACTTTAAAGATATTGTATATTTAACAAAATATGGAGATAAGGGAATGTTTTGGTTTTTAAACCCTCAATTCGGAAAAGAGGAAGAAAAATGAATAATTGATAGAGAAATATTATATTTAGTAATTTATACATCATTATCAATGATAGCAATTCTTTTTTCCCCTCAAAGGGCATGGCTTCATATTGTATTTGCTTTAAATACATTAAAACTTGACGATGATAATAATATTGCGAATATGTTATGATAAACTATTTTATTATTATATTTGTTAATATTCATGAATAAATTTATATATTAGCATATTAATTATTAAATAAATATTGAATAAGCATTATGGTGGTATTATGGATAAAACCATATCAAAAAAAGAAATAATTGATGGCATCATAAGTGATGTAGGCAATTATGTTAATAATGAGGATAGTTTAAATATTTTTCTGGAAGGATTGTCCCCCGAATTATTATCAATATTTGCATTAGCCCCACATGACAACATAAAAAATTATGAAGTGCAAGCAATATTATTAGGGGGCTCCCCAAAAAATGAAGAGATTGAATACTAATCATTCTATCTCAGGAAAAATTAAAGATCTTATTATCCCTAAATTTATAGACTGTAAGAGAAACTATGAAGATAAAGGCATTGATAGAACTCCTTCCATTATTTATTTTGATACATGCTGTTTTTTTGATATTATTCATTTTCGTCATTGTAAACAGGATGGATATCCATTGTGGTATGCGCCGACATTATTATTGGATGACACCATTAAAGGAAAATATAAAGGTATAATCAATGAGAATAGTATCTCCTTCGCCGTTAATATGATTAGTCAATGGGCAGAGGAAAAGCCTTCAAGGGAAGAAGAAGGTATAGCACGAACAAAAGATTTGTTAAAGTATTACGACATTTTTACGATAACCAAGAGAGAAAAGAGCATTATAGAATCATGCTTGGACTTTGTAAAAAAATATCATCTTTCTATTGAAGACAGCATGCAACTGAAATATGCATTAAATGAAAATGCTGACACCATGGTGACGAGAGATATCAAATTACTATCGAATGTCGAACTGAGAAAATATATTCAAATTGTGCGTCCTGAAACTATTGTAGGTACACCCCCCACTTCGTTATATATAAAAAAGGACATTCTTCTGCAATTACCAGAGAAAAAAATGGAGTTGCTAAAAAGTGTTATTAAAACAAAAGATGCAAAATACTACTAAATTAATTCATGCGCAACTTTTTTATAATATGTATTTATTCCCCACATCTCCTTATTGATGATTTTTTCTCCGTTCAGGGACATGACTTCATCATTACCAGTATCATTTATCATCTTTTCCACTGGGCACTCAACCGCAGCTTTTGCTTTTGTAATGGTATCATCTGTTGGGTAGGGGGTATTAAGTGCGATGGTAAAAGGCGGAGGGAACGTGATATGAAATAACCATTTCAGGGAGTGAGTTAATATAATATTAATGTACCATTATCATTAAAACGATTTTTCAAAAACAATATACCATGCGATAGATGATATATGAGGTTAAATGATGAAAGTTGCGTATCATTTTTTGGTAAACGAAGAAAATAGTGCTAATTATGGGCATAATATTATCAAATATTTTTTTACAAAGCTACTTTATCAAAAGAATCTTAATTTATCGTCAAAAATAGCAGTTGGCGATTTATTATTATACAATTTAGTAGATAATCAAGGCATAAAAGAAAAAAATGAGTTTATATCATTTGTAGAACAATATCTATTCTTCAGAGAAGATAATTGGAATCATATGAAAAATAATGCTATAAATGATATGTTTAATTCAAATGTATTTGTTATTTGTATTGATAATATTGATAAGCCATTAGCTGAAAAAATAGATCAAGAATTACAGGACAATCACTACCCATATATTGGTGGATTGGAAGTAGATGAAACTAATGCAATTCACTGGAGTCTCTATTCAAATAGCCTTATATATTCATATAGAATAATTAATAACCAGCTTTATATTTTTTGGGACGGAATAGATAAAGAGTCCAAAGATGCTGGTTTGAGAGATTATTTATTGGAACTTAACCTGTTTAATAATATAGAATTTGAGGCCCTGAATGGAAAATATTCTATCTTCGATAGTAATCATAATTATGAAAATATACGAAGAATGGCAGAATTAAAAAAAGTATCAGAAAATTTTTTTGTCTACATGACCCATGATGTGATTAACAAATTAGACGATGTTTCACCGGAATTAGTCAGAAAAATATGGGCGGCATTTGATTCATTTCAAAATGCAGAAGTGTCCGAACAATACTCACACGTAGCTGTGACATGCCGAAGAATAATCAAGTGTTTTGCAGATTGCATCTTCCCCCCTATTGAGGATAAATCTAATGAAGGCGAGCATAAGCTAGGTCCAGAACAATATCGGAATCGATTGTTCGCTTTTGTTGAACAAGAGATAAAAAGTGATACAAATAAAAAATTAATATTTGCCAGCATTAACAAACTTATTGAAGAAATAGAAAAATTAGATGAGTTAGCGTCTAAAGGTGTTCATACATCAATTAGTCAGAATGGCGCCCGTCGTTGTTTAATAAGAACAATTTTATTATTGGATGATATATTATCTTTAAAAAATAAACCATTTGCAATTGATATAGAATTTAGATACTAATTTAGTTAATAGCATGAGTCGAAAACACGCATAGGTTCAGGCACGATGTTTTTATATTATCACTCTTATTTGAATTGTGGTGAAACGTCTTCTTGTCATTTTGACTATAGTATTGATGATAGTACCCTTATGTGGATGCATGAGCGATGAAGATAATGCTACATCCACCACGACTGTGGCACCAACGACTCAGGCTCCTACCACATCCGCGCCTAATACTACTATACCACCAACGACTACTCCCGCACCTACTACTCAAGCCCCGACCACAACTACCGCTCCTACAACGACTCCTGCACCAACAGTGACTCTAGGAAGCGATGTGCGTATTGTCAGGATCTTTTATGATGGTAAGGTGTACAGGACTGAAGCTGATGAATATATAGAAATTAAGAATTACGGTTCTGTTTCTCAAAACATTAAAGGCTGGATTCTGAAGGACATTTCAGATGGCAGCCCATCGTTTACATTCCCTAATTATATTCTTGAACCCGGTAAAGTTATACGTGTTTATACAAATGAAGTTCATCCTGAATGGGGTGGATTCAGTTTTGGATATGGAAGAGCAGTATGGAACAACAAGGATCCAGATACTGCTGCTTTGTATGATGCAGAAGGCAAAATGATTTCTCAGAAAAGTTATTGAAAATAAATATAAATTATGAAAATTTATATTTAGTGTTGATACACCATATATGAATAAACTATTTAGTGTAATAAAATAATAAAATAATATGCATTCATTAAAAAGAATTAAAACTTATATTTCTGATGTTTCAATGCGGGTTTTTATGATTCCCATTTGTGCAATAATAGGTTTAATGGTTTTCTGTGGCATATTCGCCATACTTATTATAATGGGGGAAGTAGGGGAAGCATTAATTTATTTTTCAAGGGGTTCAACGGATACCTTCATTTCCTATTTAGGGGAAAAATTAGGAAAGATTATATCTCTTGTAATTTATTGTAGTATAGGGTACTTAATATGGATTTTTTATGATAAAGAAAAAGAAAAACGGAAAGTAGCAAATGAACGTCAAAGGTATTTTAATTATAGTTTCATGTATAAATTAGGGGAAAAAGGAGTACCTATGATGCCGGAGTGTAATTCATACGTATTTAATGAATATGAAAGGCTAATGAAAGATAATGCTTTTAGATGTTCTATGCATTTACGTGGTATAAAACAAATAAAGTATGATTATTTTAAAGACATAATAGACAAAGAAATAGATCATCTTCAACAAGTTGAGGCTTTTCTTTATGAAATATCTATTGAGGAAGAATGAAATAAAAACACAAAAAAAATAATCTAACTTTTTAGGATTATCTAAAAGAAAAGAAAGCAGGGAATGAAGAATTAGGTATTTTTCAGTTTAATATGGAAATCTTCTCATTAAGAGAAATATTAGATAAACTAGTTCATAATATAATTATGGAAGAAAAAATTGAAATTGACTTTAATTACTAAGTTTTTTGCTCATGTAATTTTTTCGCTTAAAAAAATGTCAAGATGCTAATTGTCCTTGTTTTGTGTTGATTAATCATGATTAATAATTCAAGGGCACTCGTATTTTTAATTAACTGTCAAAGTCAGGTTTGAACAAAAATAAAAGATTATATTTCATCATATAAATAAATTAGAATATATGGTTAATTATTTTATTCAATATCTCGTAGCACAAAAGATTATGACCTGTAAAAGATAGGATTAATCTGATTGTAAGTAATGATAAAATCATGAAACTATGAAATGCCATGTAATATCTATATGCCGTGCCTTTGTTTTCCCCTATATAAATGGCATTAGGGATTAGTAATGCTACAGGTATAAAAACTAATGATAATAATTCTCCTTTTTCAGTTATTGGTAAAAATAATGCAAGAAGTGTAAATAACCATGTAAATTTTGTCAAAAGTGAAACAATGTTATTATTAAAAAATGAGTTGCTCATACCAAGAGATATTTCCAATATATTATGCTCATCAATTAATAATTTTGAATCTTTATTCGATATGTATATAGTAACTTTATTATCATCAATCATTTTATTTTTTTCTTTTTCATCTGACATTAATTTATCAATACATGTGTTTTCAATAATATCAGTAATTTTAAAATCTTTTATTATTAATCCCTCTGTTGATTCAAATATAAATGTATTAGAAGAGGGATGAATTGGCAAACAATCGAGTTCAACTACTGCTTTTCCTAATATCATATATTTAATTTTTTCGAATTGAGATATAGAAATACTTTTTGTATCATGCTCTATTATGAGTTCTATAATATTATTTTTTGTATTCGGTACTTTTACTAGGGGAATATAGTATTTAAGAGCAAAACTTAATATTAGAAATAATTTATATATGTTAATACAAACTTTATCTTTTTCGTTACTAAAAAATATGATATTATCTAACAATTCTTCGATAAAATCCAATTTTTTAGTAATTTCCTCTTTGTTGCCAATACATTCAAAACTACAGGCATAGTCTATAATATCAATAATGTCTTCTTTTTTATTTTCGAGTATATATTTTATTTTTTCGTTTTTGAGCTTTTTTGACCATTTTTCAAGATATTTTTTTAAAAAATTTTTTATAGCAGGCAATGATTCGTTTATTGGAACGATATATAGTTTATTTCCAAACGAATCACATATTTTTAAATCCATAACATATTCTTTTTTAAAATATGCGGGAATGATATATTCTGATTTTTTAGAAGTAGTGTTTCTGAAAATTTTGCATTGCATTGTTCTATATTTATAAAGATCGCACAAGAATGTATTATTATTTTTTATTATTTCCCAATTAAAAACTTTAAATATTTCTTCGGGTGACAATAAATAATTATTTGATTTCATATGCCTTAATCAGAAGATATAGCGTCAAGCTTCTTTTTAATATTAATATCTTTCAAATTTTTTATCTCTGATGCAAAAGAGAAATAACTATTTGCTTCTCTAAGTATTATTTTGTTTTTTCCCATTTTATCTCACCGTTAGAATATATAGCTAAAATACAATTAAAGAAGATATATTAATATCAATACACACTTATTATTTATTATGCATAATATAAATTTATCCTTTATATTACTTGATTACACAAATCTTTTTGAATCAATAAGTATCTCCTGTGGCAGATTATATATTTTGACATCAAATCATAAACCAAACTTTAACAAAGAATTCAAAAGGGCGAATAATCATATTTATTTTTTTCATTTTGTCCCAATTTGACTTTATGTTCACTTTCTGATACTTTATGTTCAGTGGTACCCTTTATGTGCAAAGCCCTATTTTAGGAAAGATTTTTAAAGAACTATTCTATCAAACTAGTGTTACACTCCGTGGGATGTAGAGTAAAGTGTGCAACGCATGCTTAACTGAACCAAAAGGAGGAGAAAAAGCATGGGATATTATCGTTATATACAAGAAGCATGGAAAAACCCAAGTTCAAGTTACGTTAAAGACCTTATGAGGGAGCGTTTGCCTCTCTGGAATAAGGATAGATCTATTGTTCGAGTTGATAAGCCTACTCGAATAGACAGAGCACGAAATCTGGGATATCGTGCAAAACAGGGATATGTAATTGTTAGAGTTCGTGTAAGGCGCGGTGGAAGAAGAAAGTCTAGACCAAATGCGCGCCGAAGGCCAAAGAGGTTTGGTGTTAAGAAGTTCTCAGCAAAAAAGAGCATACAGCTTATCGGTGAAGAGCGCGTTGCGCGACGTTTCCCAAACCTAGAGGTATTGAATTCATACTGGGTCGGCGAGACCGGGCAAAATAAGTATTATGAAGTCATCCTTGTAGACCCATATCATCCAGCAATTGCAGCTGATTACCGTATAAACTGGATATGTGAGAGACAACATACACGCAGGGTATTTAGAGGAAAGACATCTGCTGGGATAAAATCTCGTGGGTTGAGGCACAAAGGTATGGGTGCTGAGAAGCTCAGGCCTTCGTTGAGCACACACCACAGAAGAGGAAAGTAAAGGCGGTAAGCTTTGAAAAAGGTTATTGAGTACATAACTATAGAAACTTTCATTCATGCCACAGAGTCGACTGAAAAGGTCCTTATGGCGTTGGAGAATCTTGGAATTCCAGGAAAATCCGCCACATTAGAAGAGATGAGTGGATACCACGGCAATGTTATTATTGTCGTGCGTTATTTACTGAAGCGCCAACAAGAAAAAAATGCCTTTTTGAGGTCCCCTTTTATTATGTCGCTACGAGAAGATATTTTGGAAACATTAGATTCGCGTGTCGATGATAAAGGACAGCTTTACATAAGGGCCGATAAACAGGACCTTTTTGAAAATAATTATTCCATTAAAGACAGGGGAGACGTCAAGATGGCGATAAAAGTACTTGCATACCCAATGAAGCGAGAAAAAGTGATTGAGAATGCTAAGAAACTATTTTGCAGTTGATTTGAGGGGACACAAAAACGAATATTTCAAAACTGTTGTTAGTTTGGAAAAGAGCAAGGGAGATTATTATGCAATTGAACTGCTGCCCGAATATTTTCCCCAGCGGAAGAAGATTATAAAAAAAGAGAAACCCGACCTGGTATTTGCCCAGGGGGGAGACCTCATACACAATAGGAAAATTTTGGAATCACCCGAAGTAGACATTCTCTCAAAACCATACCCAATTGATGATACATTGGCAAAGATTGCAGCTCGCAACGATAAGGCATTTGAGGTATGTATAAATGACATTATCTCGACACATGGCTACCTGCGCGCAAGACTTCTGCAATCCCTTATGAATACAATAAAAGTTGCAGTGCGACGTGATGTTTTTATTGTTATATCAACCGGATCAACCGGGCCGATGGATATGATAGTTCCTCGTGAGATGGTGGCATTTGGGACAGTACTCGGCCTCACTTATTCACAATCAAAAGCTGCTATAGGTGCCGTTCCGGATATGATCCTTGAAGGGAGGAGGCAGACATGAAGTACAAGATGCCAAAATCACAGCGCGACAAGAAACGCTACATCATGATTCGTCTTATAAGCCATGAGAAGTTCATTGAGGAAGAGGCGCGCAGGGCATTGTGGCAGTCTATGCTGGCTTTCAAGGGAGAACATGGCGCTGCCAAGTCCCGGGTGTGGATGTCATCATGGGATGCTGATACAGGAATAGGCATAATAAGATGTGCTATAACATCTGTGGACGACGTTATCGTTGCACTAAAACTCATATCTGATATTAGAAAAGAAGCTGTCAACTTCATAGTGCTGGGGGTATCTGGAACTATCGAGTCACTAAAACCTCTCTTAAATTAGAAATAATCAAGTAACTTTAAAAAGGGCACTGGAAAATTAATAAAGAAGAGTGATAGCATGACAGAGATAATTAGGCGTGATACATTTTTGTTGTCCTTTGAATTTATACAAGGGAAACATGTGTTCTTAGCTAGGAGGTAAATAAGATGGTTTCTATTGACGATGCCATCATTGCACGCCTTAAAACACATGGCGAAAAATTCGAGGTTCTAGTTGACCCTTCCAAGGCTCGAAAGATTAAACAGGGCGACTGTGAAACCGATTTTATGGCTTCTCCCCACATATATAAAGATGTCAGTTCGGCTGATGAAGCAAAGGCCGGCGTGTTGCAAAAGGTGTTTGGGACCGAAAATATTGAAGAAATAGCTGTCATTATACTAAGAAAGGGCGAGATACACCTTACCTCTGAACAACGAAAGAAGATGCTTGAGGAAAAAAAGAAAAGCATAGTCTCCTATATCGCACGCAATGCGGTGGATCCAAAGACCGGGTATCCTCATCCTATAATAAGGATAGAGAATGCTATTGAGAAGGCAAACATTCATGTTGATATATTCAAATCCACCGAAAAGCAGATAGATGATACTGTAAAGAAAATACGCCCATTGATCCCACTGCGTTTTGAAATGCGTAAAATCGCCGTGAAAGTGCCGTCTGCCTATGTGGGAAAGATGCATGGGGTATTGGCGAAATTTGGACAAGTATTAAAGGAAGAATGGGGAAATGATGGGACGCTGTTTGTGTTGGTAGAGATAACAGCAGGCCTTCAAAATGAACTTTTTGATAAGATAAATGCTATCACTAAGGGAGACGCCGAAATAAAGATCATGGATAGGAGTTGATTGTATAGAAATTGTAGTTGGTGAGAGAGAGATTGTGACTCCTGGAACGCTGGTTGCACAAGGCGAGTACGCCTTGGGTAGTGGCGTGATTAGGGAGGGAAATGAAATATACTCAACAGTATTGGGGCTTTTTTACTACCAAGATAATAAGAAACTTGTACGAGTGGTGCCTCTCGAGGGGAAGTATCTACCAAAGGCAGGGGACAGTGTAGTTGGAAAGATTGTAAAAGTTTTGCCAGGGAAATGGTTGGTTAACATAAATTCTGCATATCTGGCTTCATTGGATCCACGAAATGCCCTTTATGATAGGGTTGATGACCTTTCAAGAGTGTATAATGTAGGCGATCTTATTTTTGCAAAGATAGATTATGTGAATGAAATATATGATGCATCTCTTTTTACAAAGGTAATGCCATATGGAAAGTTGAGGGGAGGAAAGATATATGAGATTCACCCTACAAGGGTGCCCCGACTTATAGGCAAGAAGGGATCAATGATATACATGATAAAACAGGGAACTAAATCTAAGATCCTGGTTGGACAAAACGGACTTATATGGGCCACAGGTAAAGACAAAATGACAGACGTTATAGGAAAAGTAATTACAATAATCGATAACGAGGCGCATATATCAGGACTTACTGACAGAATAAAGGAATTTTTAGAAAAAGAGGGAGAACAAAATTCATAGGTGATCATCAATGAAAAGAGGCGATGGAAGAAAAAAGGACGAGCTACGAAATGTTCGTATGGAAGTTGGCGTACTAAAGCGTGCTGACGGATCAGCATATGTTGAATGGGGCAACAATAAGGTATTTGCATCAGTATATGGTCCAAGAGAGGTCATACCCAGATTTTTAGCACGTAATGATAGAGCAATCTTACGTTGCAAGTATAACATGACTCCATTTTCAGTAGAGGATCGTAAGCGTCCTGGGCCAGATAGAAGATCGGTTGAAATTGGAAAAGTGACAGCTGGAGCACTAGAACCTGCAGTTATCCTTGAAACATATCCAAATTCAATGATAAATGTGAATATCGAGGTAATGCAAGCCGATGCAGGGACAAGATGCGCAGGTATAACGGCCGCAACACTTGCTCTTGTGGATGCAGGTATACCTATGAGGGACCTAGTATCCGCATGTGCCGCAGGTAAAGCGAATGATGGTATAATTCTCGACCTTTCAAAAGAGGAAGACAATAAAGGCCAAGCAGACATACCTATGGCCATTATGCCTCGTTCTGAGGAAGTAACACTTTTGCAAATGGACGGTATCCTAACAGAGGACGAACTAGAGGAAGCATTGAAGCTGGCCGTGGGAGGATGCAAGTCAATTTATGAGTTGCAGAAAAATGCATTAATGGCGAAGTATGGTGAGTGAAATGGATCCTATTGCAAGTATCAAGAAAGAATATATCAACGAGCTCGTTGCTCAGGAAAAGCGTGAAGACGACAGAGCTTTTGATGAGCATAGAAATATAAAAATTATCCCAAATTACATAAAGAAAGCAGAAGGTTCAGCATATGTGGAACTTGGGGATACAAAGGTTATAGTGGGTGTAAAGTATGATGCCGGCAAACCTTTTGCAGATATACCTAATCAAGGTGTCATGACAACATCAGCCGAATTCGCACCAATGGCATCACCGGAATTTGAGTCAGGGCCACCAGGAGAAAATGCAATCGAATTAGCCCGTGTGGTCGATCGCGGCATACGTGAATCTGAGGCCATCGACACAAAAAAACTGTGTATTATACCTGGTGAGAAGGTCTACATAGTATTTGTTGACATACAGATACTTGATAATTGTGGCAATCTAATAGATGCTTGTGGCATAGCGGCCATTACAGCTCTACTAACAGCACGGATGCCCGTATATGACAAAGATGGAAACCCAACCGAGGAAATGGTGCCACTACCTTTGAACAAGATACCAATAACATGCACAATGGTAAAAGTAAACAATAAACTGCTCCTTGACCCAGCTTTGGATGAGGAGAAGGTCCTTGATTCCAGAATAACAGTCTCAACTGATGATGACGGCAATATCGTTGCTATGCAGAAAGGAACTGGGGGAAGCTTTAAATTAGAAGAGATTATGGAAGCAGTTAAAATCTCCAAAGAACAGGGTAAAAAGATAAGGGAGATAATAAAAAATTCCATAAAAGAAGAAGAGAGTGGTTGAGATGGGATCAAGTGTAGGACGATTTGGCAGCAGATACGGAAGAAAGATTAGAAAGAGAGTTTCATCAATAGAAAAAAGGATGCGACAGAAACATTTGTGCCCGTCATGTGGAAGGAAATCAGTAAAACGTACTAGTACCTCTATATGGGAATGCAAAAAATGCGGTGCTAAGTTTGCAGGGGGAGCTTATGTTCCACAAACACCTTCCGGAAAAACGGCGCAACGTGTAATAACAAGCCTCGCTGAGGGGAAGTCCAATGGATGATGAGATATTATCCCAAGATGAAGAACCTAAGATGTTTAAGTGCATTAACAAGGAATGTAAAGCAGAACTAAGCACAAAGGATATAGACAATATCCAAGGTATAAAGTGCCCGTTTTGTGGCGGCAGAGTGTTAGTGAAACTCAGATCAAAAGGGTCAAAGCGAGCAAGTTGTGAGTGACACGATGTTGATAACAACTTCCAGACACACAAGCCAGCGGACAAGGACGTTTTGCAAAGAGCTGGCTTCTGTTTTTCCTTTATGCGAATATGCAACGCGTGGAAAAAAAGGAATAAGGGAGTTGTTGGACTATGCATTTAGAAATGGCCATGACAGGATTCTAATTGTAGAGACTAAGGATGGGAATCCTTCATCGATTTCATCTCTTCTTGTAGATAGCGGGATTAAATGGAGAGATTCTTTTGATATTACAGTCAAGACGCGTAAAGATCTAAAAATAAAGCTGCACGTGCCCCCCATAATAGAAGATTGGGGTGTATGCATTAGCTCTTCAATATCAGAATCCCTAACTAAACGCATCTCTTGCATGTTTGGGGCGACTGTTGACAAATGCGATATTGTTGTGCAATTATCAAGAACAACGCAAGGGACCTGCATTGACTTCATAAGAAAAGATATATCAGATGATCCTATCGGGCCCCGTATAAAGGTGATTGTAAGTGAAGATGAGAATTGAGCTTAATGATGCGAATGCGGAGAAGTTCTATCTTGCACTGCGTCCGGAGATAGAGTCCGTACCATATAAGAAAACCACATCTACCATCAGTCTAGTTGATAGCAAAACCCTTCTTATAACTGTTGGCGGCAATGAGATTGGGGCAATTCGCGGGACATTTAATTCATATTTAAACTGGCTTAAGATAATTGATGATAATTTGAACATTTGATTTAATTTATCTGCATCATGGAGATAATTAACATTCTCCTGATGCTCGTTTCTACGGCTTTGCACATAAACTATCAAAAGTTCATGTTCATTCACACGTATGGCACATTGCCATGCGTACTGGATGCAAGCTGACATCCTCTATCCCCTCTGCAAAAGCTTTGGGGAATGCCTTTTTTATTATGTTGTATGCAGCGTTCACGTC
>JAUVXU010000015.1 GCA_030603445.1 Methanomicrobia archaeon
CATTAGCGCACCTGCAAGGGAAATTCATGAACAGAGTTACATGGGATATACTTTTCCGTACATAGCAGAGCCAGAGGTTATAAAGTTCAACGGGATTGTGATAGCTGGAACTCCAACTACAATTATCAAATTTAATGCAATTACAAACACTCAAACAGGAATCTTAATAGGCCCCGGATCTAATCCAACATTAACAATAGAAAACAATAACATATATGAGAATGACTTTAATTTTTGGTCCAATGTAGCGATTATTATTGATGCTTCAGACAACTGGTGGGGAACAACTAATCTGAACGAGATAGATGAAAAGATTTGGGATTACAATGATGATCCAAGCTTAGGCAAGATAAACTATGTTCCAATATTGAATCTATCGATTAAAGAAAAATGATTATAATAAAAAAGTAAACAAAAATTTTCGCGAGATTTCGTAATTCTTCATTCTTTTTGGCTACCTTTTGTATCGTACTCGTACCGACAAAAATAAAAAGAATATTTTAACACTTCCCGGTTCCTACAATCATTATAGCTATTGAATGATGCTCTTCTTATGTTGAATCATGAGTAACTAAAAAACGTGAACTTAGTTTTGGTAAGATACATTATCCACCTTTCCAGAAGATACAGACACTTATGTAATATCAAAAATTACTGAGAGAAAAAGTCTAAACGTAGGAGAAACTAAAATTGACACCTCGGTCTCTTGTGAACCATTTAGACTAAATCCAGAAAACAAGCATGTTAAATTGAAAAATGTTTTTTCACTATTTCCTATGAAAAGATTTCCTTCAATTTTTTACATTCCACAAATCTGACATTGTGTGGGCATGTTATATTGTCATTTTGTAACATGAAATACAAAACACACATGACTGGCATCTTCTTTAACGTGTATATGCGTTGTTTTCCGTTCTTTTTGCATTCAACTATCTCATATTGTTTCAATTTTGAAAGTTGGTGAGATATCGCAGAAATTGACATATCCAACTCTATAGAAATTTCAGATACCGTTCGTGGAGACTGCCATAGAAAACGGATGATACGTAGTCTGTTCTCATCAGACAATGTAGAAAAGAGTGATGCTAGTTCTTGTTCCACACAATTGAATAAGCATTCAAATATAAATATCTTTCTACAAAACATGTTTTTTAGCAGATTATTGAATTTGGCTTTTTATATAACATCTTCATTTCTTTATTTTAATCCCCCTTAATAATAATGAATTGCTTACAACCGAAACAGACGAGAATGACATTGCAAGTGCTGCGAATTCAGGTCTCATAGTAAGCCCAAAACTGCTAAAGAGGCCTCCTGCAATAGGGATCATCAGGACATTATAAAAGAGCGCCCAGAACATGTTTTGCTTAATCTTGGAGTATATCTTTTTAGATAGAATAAGGGCGCCTGGCACATCAGTAATGTCATTTCGCACCAAGACTATATCTCCTGACTCTATGGCAATATCAGACCCGGAACCTATGGCTATACCGATATTTGCCTGAGCTAGTGCAGGGGCGTCATTTATGCCGTCTCCTACCATTGCCACGTTCTTTCCATTTTCCTGAAGCTTCTTTACCTCGTCTGCCTTGCCTTCCGGCAACACTTCTGAGATGACGTTCTTTATGTTCACAGAATCTGCTATTGCCACAGCAGCAGCCTTGTTGTCGCCAGTTAGCATCCAGGAGGACACCCCCATCTTGTCAAGTGCCCAAACAGCCTGCCTGGCTTCAGGCCTTATTGTGTCAGAGACCAAGATCCATCCCACGTATGCAGAGTCTTTTGCTACATGAACAACGCTCTTTTCCTCGTGCTCTTGGAATTTTGAACTCCCCTCTACAGGAACATATACTCCTTGTTCTTCCATGAACCCTTTGCTGCCAAGAAAGAACGTATCTTTATTGCGGCGTGCTATAACGCCCTTGCCGGGCACTGTATGAAAATCCTCGAATTCCTGAAAAGACAGCCCGAGCCTACTAGCGCCATTAACAATAGCATCTGCAAGAGGGTGTGAGGCCATTTGCTCTATGCTTGCGGCAAGGGCAAGCGCCTCATGGGACGAGAACTCCTCCACTTGAGGATTTCCTGTGGTCAGTGTCCCTGTCTTGTCGAAGATAACTGTTGTGACGTTGTGGGCGTTCTCAAGCGCCTCCCCGCTCTTTATGAGTATTCCGTTGCTAGCACCAACGCCGGCCCCGACTGTAAGGGCCGTAGGCGTTGCTAACCCCAAAGCGCATGGGCATGCAACAACAAGTACTGCAATCATCCTGGTGAGCGCGAATATGAATGTGGAATCAAACACGAAGTACCACAGTGCAAATGCCGCTATAGCTATTATTACAACAGCAGGTACAAAGAACGATGAGACGCGATCGGCAAATCGCTGGATAGGCGCCTTTGAACCTTGTGCCTTCTCGACAAATGTGATTATCTGGGATAGCATTGCATCTGCGCCTATGTTTGTTGCACGTATCCTTATATAGCCGTTTTTATTGATGGTGCCCCCAAAGACCTCGGATCCCACCGGTTTCTCTACAGATATGGGCTCTCCTGTTAGCATTGATTCATCGACCGTTGAGTATCCATCTATTACTATGCCATCCACCGGAACCTTCTCCCCTGGTTTAACTATTATGATATCATCCTTGCGTATGAACTCTATTGGAACCTTCACCTCTTTCCCATCACGTTCTATTATGGCATATTTGGCCTGAAGCGCCATAAGCTTTTGCAGCGCCAGGGATGTTTTACCCTTCGTTATTTCCTCCATCATCTTTCCAAATAGAACGAATGAGAGTATCATTGCCGTAGTTTCATAAAAGAGCAGCCCATCATAGAGGAAAGTTGACCCAACAGAGTAAAAATATGCAGCAGATGTTCCCATTACGACAAGCACATCCATGTTGGCAGACCCGCTTCGAAGCGAGTAGTATGCCCCCCTATAAAATGAATATCCTGATATAAACTGGAGTGGTGTTGCCATTAAGAACAACAGATATGGCTTGTACAAGATATCAGAAAAATGCGTTATGGCAATAATGGGTATTGAAAGTGCCAGTGTGAATATCAAAATATCCCTATATGACGTCTTTTTCTTCGCTTCCTCAGTCCTTTGTCCATAGAGGGCCTTATAACCAAGACCTTGTACTACGTCACTTATCTCTGCATCGCTTATGATTAATGGATTATATGACACAAATGCCTTCTCGCTTGAGAAGTTCACGTTAAATAACAAAATGCCATCCTTTTTTGTAAGATCGTTCTCTATAGATAGCGCGCAGTTGGCACAATGCATGCCTTCTATATCAAAAACGATCTGCTTCTCCTTAACAGCGTATCCAAGTTTTCCTATTGTCTCAGTAAGTTTTTTCCCAGAGATAACATCAGTATCAAACACTAAATTGGCGGTGTTTGATGAGAAGTTAATGGTGATATCAAGAACGCCTGGCATAGCAGCCAATGTCTTTTCTATAGAAGCAGCGCAGTTGGCACAATGCATGCCTTCTACTTGAATTATGGCTTCTCTTTTCACCTACTCACCCATGAAAATACTCCGAAGTTGCTCCTTTGTCATGGTGTTCTTTTCCTGGCACGCCGACAGAATCCGCCCTGCACTGGCGACAAAGTCTGAATTGTTGTATATACTGCTCTGCAATTTCTCGCGCAGCCTTTAGATCATCGCAAGTAGGTGCATCTAGGTCCTTGAATCTGTTGACCGGGATCAAAGGTATGATGTTCATTATCCACGCGCCTCGTTCTGATGCCTCTTGTGCTATGCGTTCTATCTCTTTGGCATTAATGGATGGTATGAGAACCGTATTTATTTTGACAGGTATGTCCATGTCGTATGCAAGCTCGATGCCTTTTAGCTGGTTGGAAGTTAGGATCTTTGCACCATCCACGCCTTTATGCACAACACCGTCATGAAATACCCATTCCGTCACCTGCGACACTATATTAGGATCGATGCCATTTATTGTAACTGTAATGCTTCCTACCCCGTATTCGTGCAACAACTCTATCTTTTCTGGCAGGAGAAGACCATTTGTAGCAACACATTTGTGTAGGTCGGGAAACTCATTATTGATCAACTTGAACGTTTCGAAAGTCTCGTCATTAAAAAGCGGCTCTCCAGGACCTGCTATGCCGACAACTTTTAAGGTCTTGTGCTCTTTTATGGCTTCCTTGACTTTATGAATCGCTCCGGAGGGTTTTAGAAGATGCGAGTACGCCCCCGGCCTATACTCACATTTATTCTTGGTCCTGCTGCAAAATTTGCATTGTATATTGCATTTCGGGGCAACTGGAAGGTGTATGCGTGCAGTTTTAAAGTGCGCTTTTTCACTATAACATGGGTGCACGCTCAGTAGGTGGGAGAATTTCGACCCGAGATTTTCCCAATTCTTATTTTTCATATCCTGCCTACTCCTTTACCTTCTTGGCAAACTCTTTGCCAAACTCCCTGCATTTCTTGATCTCTTCAATTGTTGGCACCCATTGAAGTTCAAGTGGGTCCGATACTACTTCAATGCCTGCCTGCTCTACAAGCTCTTGGGCTGATGCACATGCGCCCCCGCCCCATCCATATGAACCAAAACAGGCCCCTATCTTTTTTTTGGGTCGCAGTCCCTTAAGATATGTCAAAAATCCACCGACAACAGGGAACATTCCGTTGTTTAGTGTCGGTGTCCCAACAAGGATGCCTCTGCTGTCAAGCAGTTCTTTTATGATATAACTGTTATATGTATCACGGATGCGAAGTAGTTTTACCTCAACACCTTCTTCAACAATTCCTTTGGAAATGCCTTTTGCCATTTTCTCAGTAGAACCCCACATGGTGTCGTAGACTATCACCACTTTGTCCTTGGACTCTCCTTGCGACCACATAGCATACCATTCTACTACTTGAAGGGGATTATCGCGCCAGATAAAACCATGGTCCGGAGCTATCATCTCGATCTCTATTCCCATAGACTGCACGTTCTCGATAAGCTGCAGTATAAGGGGGCTATACAACCAAAGAATGTTTGCAAAGTAATCACCTGCTGTCTCATGCAATAAAGATTTATCAACCTCGTCGTCGAATCTGTATGATGACGCATAATGTTGCCCAAATGCATCGGATGAGAACAGAACCTTGTCCTCTACAACGTAGGTAAACATGGAGTCAGGCCAGTGCAGCATTGGGGTCTTTATAAAAGAGAGTGTTTTTTTCCCAAGCGAGAGTGTATCGCCACTATCGACAGTATTTATTTTATAAGAATTTCCAAAATGTTTTATAAGCTCATTTTTTCCCTCTTTTGTAGCAAGGATCTTTGCATTTGGCATCATCTTGACAACTTCAGGAAACGATCCAGTATGATCCATCTCAACATGATTTACAATTAAATAATCTATCTTTTCTAAATCAACTATCTCCCTTACATTATCTATAAGTTCATCCAAGAACTGCCTCTTGACAGTATCTATTAAGGCTATCTTCTCGTCTACTACCAGATATGCGTTATAGGTTGTTCCATCTGGAGTTTTGTAGCCATGAAAATCACGGATGTTCCAATCAACTACCCCGACCCAATAGATGCCTTTCTTTAACTCTAAACCTTTCATATGCCCCACCTAAAAATAATATAATGCAAAAAGAATAAATTTTTGATAGAACAAGATATTTTAGCTAAACGAATAATTTTTATTCACTCAACCTCATCTTTACACCGCAGCAAACGAGGGTTCCCCCTCCAGACTTCACCACTTTAACTTCATTTCCACATATGTCGCAAATATATGTTTCTCCTTCTTTTGTCAATTAGTCCACCCCTATATATCTGTTAACACAAAATACATTGTGTTGTAATCTTATGTTAGCAATTATAACTTTATTAACGTATCTGAAAGTTATGAAGTAGAAATGAACACTTTATATTCTTATCTAAAAAAGCCAAGAAATGTCAAAAAAAGAGAATAAAAAGTAGAGACATATATCTATTCTGTTAATTTAATACGTGTCCACTTTTCTTTTGCCTCAAAGTTTCCAACAGGGGTATGAATCGTTACAAATATCGTGCCATATTCTGCATCACTTGCTATTGTTGTGATATCATCAAATAAAACTTTTATACCTCCACTAAAGAATATATTACCATCTTTCCAATTATCGATTGTGCCTGTGCCACTATAAACTAAACGTGGATCAACGCTTTGATAGTTAATATCATAATCAGACGTATAAATTTTTATATCAACGTTAAGTGTTATGTCGTCCCATTTTACTGTTTCATCGTTTGCATCCCTCAAAGCAGGATAAATTATTATCCCATCATCTTCGGCATCAGCATCCCAACTATCTGTACGTGACATGACATCTGCGTATGTTACTGTATCAAACTGATTCGTGGGTGCTGTTGTTGTTGGAGCAGAAGTTGTGCCTGCTGCTGTTGTTGCTTCGCTACCTCCTTCCCCGGTGCATCCAGCAAAAAATGGCAATAACAAAACAATAAATACAAGGACTAATATCTTCTTATTAATTTTATCACCCCTTTTATTTCATAAATTAGACATATTATTAAATTTTGCGTTTTATTAGTCGTTAAAATCAATCTTTATTTAACTTTTGAATATTAATGTATAAACTGTCATAAAAACGTTATTAAGTAATAGTATCAACAGATATAATGAACATATATGGCGCCAGATATTGAAAATAAAAAAAGAGGATATTCCTGGTATAAGCACCATGCATGGGCATCCTTAGCAATGCTAACTATATTTTTGACAGTGACGCGTTTTTTTCCTACAATACCCTATATAGTCATCATCCCTGTGGTGATCTTACTATGCTGCTATGCCATAATCGCAATAATTTTTACCTACAAACGCAATGTGGAAAATGTGGTGCACGCTGATACTAACAAAAACGCCCCAAGCGCCTACGCGCCAAAAGAAGATAAAAATATAATAAAAATGGAAAAAAAGAGATTAAAAGCTGAAACAAAGGCAAATAAAAAAGCCAAATAAAACACGCTTACAAAAGCTATGTCAAATATCGCAAAAGAATATAGAATAATGTATGCAAGATAATGGCAAGTACATTATACGCCTATAACTTCTTTTACTTCGGGTATGGCTTTCTTTAGCTCAGCCTCGATTCCCATCTTAAGGGTGATTTGTGACATAGGGCAGCTGCCGCATGCACCGGTAAGTCGCACAAATACTTTTCCCGTTTCCTCTTCGACATTCACAAGCTCAACGTCGCCGCCATCAGCCTGAAGCATAGGGCGGACCATATCCAATACTTCCTTTACTTTATCTTTCATAAAAAATCACTTCTGTATAGAAGAAAGGTTCAAAGCTATTATAAAGGTTTCTATTGTAATTATTAACATATACTAGTACATAGGGGAATGTGTTAAATGACTGGCCAAAAAAACGATTTTACCCTGCCAAGGATGTCTGTATGGAACAAACTTGAAGAAAATGACCTACAAGACATAGAAATGCTTGTAAAAAGCTATAAAGAATACCTAAACAATGCAAAGACCGAAAGGGAGGCTGTAAGCGTCACTGAGGCTATGGCACTTATGAATGGTTTCGTTCCTATCGAGGAGATCGAAAGAGAACACAAGAAAAACCCGTCAACGCCACTTGCTGGAAAAAAGATCTATGTAACAAACAAGAACAAGAACATATTGCTAGCAATTATTGGTTCAACCCCCATAACCGAAGGATTCTCCTTAATAGCATCCCATATTGACTCCCCCAGATTGGACCTTAAACCAAATCCTCTTATAGAAAAAGAAAAACTCGCCCTCCTAAAAACACACTACTACGGAGGGATAAAAAAATACCATTTTGCAAACATCCCTCTGGCGCTTCATGGGGTAATCTTCACAAAAGATGGGAGAAAAATAAACTTGTCACTTGGAGAAAAAGAGGATGACCCTGTCTTTACAGTTAATGATATTCTAATACATCTCTCAAAAAAGGTCCAGTACGAGAGGAAGACGCCAGATGTCATAAAAGGAGAGGAATTAAACATACTTTTCTCAAGCATCCCGCTTCCGGAAGGGGATAAGAAGAAGAGAGTAAAACTAATGGTGCTTGATATTCTAAATGCAGCATATGGAATAACTGAGGAGGATTTGGTCTCTGCAGAAATAGAAGCAGTGCCGGCAGGCAAAGCACGCGATGTCGGTATGGATAGGAGCATGGTAGGTGCATATGGGCAAGATGATAAAATATGCGCATTCTGCTCCCTTGCAGCATTATTTGACATAAATACCCCCCTTGCTGAAACTTCTGTAGTTCTAATGGCAGACAAGGAAGAGATTGGCAGCGAGGGCAATACATCTATGCAAAGCAACTTCTTTAAGTTGTCCATCGCACGCCTCATAGCTTTACAGGAAGAATACAATAGCCTAAAACTCATGAAGTCGTTTATGGGCTCCAGAGCGATCTCAGCAGACGTTAGTGCTGCGATAAATCCAAACTTCCCGGAAGTGCACGATCATAACAACGCCCCTCGATTAGGATATGGCATCGCCATAACAAAATACACAGGAAAAAATGGAAAGTATAACACTAACGACGCCAATGCAGAGCATTTGTATTCCGTCAGGAACATCTACAACGAAGCAGGAATTATATGGCAATCAGCAGAACTTGGAAAAGTTGATGAAGGTGGTGGCGGGACCTTTGCTAAATTCCTGGCAAAGCTTGGTATTGATATCATAGATTCCGGGCCAGCGCTACTCTCAACACATTCAACTTTTGAGGTATCATCAAAAGCAGACATCTTGATGACAAAAAAGGCATATAAAGCATTTATGCTTTTTGAAAAAACAAAAAAGTAAGATGCCTACATCCCATAGGGGAATGCCTCTTCCAGCTTGACGAGTACTGCATAGTTTGCAGGAGGTAGTTGAGGCATCTTCTCTTTTAAAGCTGCTGATATCTTCTCAAAAATCGGACCGGAGTTCATAAGTGTTGCTTTTCCTTTTAGCTGGCAACCGCGCCTTGTGTCCTTGTCAAGTACGTAAAGTGCAATATTTGGGTTTTCCTTGAGATTGTCAACAGTATGGGGCGATGCTATCTCTGCAAAAACGATGGTATCATCATCAATGATAGAGACACTTCCCTTCGGAGACACATTTGGCACCCCATCCTTTGAGCTTGTTGCAGCGTATACAAGGTGCTCTTTATTTATTAATTCCTTTATAGACTCATTCATCACAGACATTTTCATGCACCGCTATATCATTGTGATATTATGTTTAAGTATATTGTGATATCAGCTTTATAGAAGAGATTATACTTATCTACCACATATATTTTTCCTTGGCCCATATCAAAGAAAGTTCTGCCTTAGATTTTTGTGATGCCTCGCCTCTCGGATAGCCTAATGTTAAGAGCGCAACCACTTTCTTGTCATCTGGAACGCCGAGTAGCTGTTTTATCTTCTCCCCTTCAAAGGCGCCTATCCAACATGTTCCAAGCCCAAGTTCCACAGCCTCTAAAACTATGTGTTCAAATGCTATTGCCAAATCTATATCTGCCCACTTTGTAACAGCAGGGTCCACCACGCCCACAATAACAACGGCAGCCTCGGCTACGCAACTCTGATTGTTGCATGCATTAACAAATGCAGGATCTTTACCCGGATTCTCAATTACAATATACTTTCTGTGATGCAGATTTCTTGCAGATGGCGCTAGTCGTGCCGCTTCTAGCAATTGTTCCAGCACGTCAGGGGGCACGGGATCTTTAGTATAACTTCTAACACTGCACCTTTTTCGTATTGTTTCCATAACTTCCATAAGATTACCTACAAAATATTGAATCTATGGTGTTTTATGTTTATTCCTTCCCATAAAGACACGCCCATAAATACCATAAAACAATATATGTTTGTCTTATTTATAAAAAAAGGTAAGTACAATATAAAATTACGGGAAAAGTAAACAAACACATTATATATGAATATGGTAACAGTGAGAATATAGTCTTATGCGAACGCCACAGGAGAGATAAAATGACATCAAAGCAAAAACAGAAGGGATACCGCTATGAAAAGAAAACTGAAGAATACCTAAACGCTATCAAGGGAGTAAATGCCAAGCGTTCGCTCGCATCAGGGGCATATGGAAAGTACATCGAGGAGCTAGACGGTGACGTAAGGGCGAAAATACACTCTTCTGTATACAAAGTAGAATCAAAGGCACGTAGCAAAGACTTTCCTAAATGGATGGAACAAGCCTTCACGCAAGGGGATATAGTCTTTTTTTGGAAACCTCGTTGCAATCCTGTTGTGGCAATGCCATACGAAATGTTCAAAAAGCTTATTGAAGGAAAATTTAAAGCAGAAGAAACTTGCGAAAAAGAGACTATTTAATTATAAATCAAAGCGCCAATATTTTATCTACCACCATAGATGCTTGAAGAATACGTGGTGCTCCGACCGGGATTCGAACCCGGGTCTCAGCCTCGAGAGGGCTGGATGATTGGCCGGACTACACTATCGGAGCACATATTAATATTAGAGCGATTATGTAAAAATGTTTATAAAGTTTTCGTTTCCTTAATCTGATTTTTTAATCGTGTTAAATCACACTTAAACCATATATATCCAACTGCTGCGGATATCACGTCCCCCAATACTATTGCCCACCATACAGAAGCTACTCCATAGTTTCGTACCTGTGTCAGGTACAGCGCCAGTGGAACAGAAACAAGACCGGACCGCAAGATAGCAAGGAGAAATGCAGGATATCCTTTTCCTATGCCCTGAAAACCTGCAGCAGACAACAAAGACAATGGCAACACGATGTAAAACGGAGACAAAATACGTAGATATTCCCTCCCAATAGATAGCACCCCTGCCTCATCCGTGAAGATACGCAACAATGGCAGGGGAAATAAAAAGAACACAATCGTGCAAATGCACATAAATATCACTAGAACTTTTAGTGAATACTGCATTATAACATCTATCTTGTCCATCTGTTTTGAGCCTTTAAAAAAACCAACAGCAGACACAAAGGCCCCTGAAAGTCCTATCATTGGGAGAAAAACTATGGACTCCACCCTAAAACCAAGGCCAAAAGCAGCCAGGGCGTCTCGGCCATATGGGGCCAATATATCGTTAAGAAAGAACAACGATAACGACATTGCAATCTGTGCCATAGATGCAGGGAATCCGACATCGACAATCTTCCTTAATATATGAAAGTTGAATGAGAAGTGGCGCAGATTAAATTGTACAAAGCTTTTATTTTTTATCAAAAGCGTGTAACAAATCAGCAGCGTAACTATGGAACGGGATAGCACTGTAGCTAACGCAGCACCAGAAACGCCCCATCCAAATGTAAAAATAAAAATCGGATCAAGGATTATATTTAATATGGCCGCAAAACCCATAAATATCATCGGGCGTTTTGTATCCCCCTCCCCCCTTAATATCGAGTTCGAGATGATGTTGAGGAAGATAAATATGGAACCTGTCATTATTATTCCAAGATAGTCTAATGCAAGAACTGAAACTTCCTGTGGCGCCCCAATAGCCCCAATAATGCTCTTAATGGATAATAATCCAACACATGTTGTGAACACGCCGCTAACAACTGCCAACAAGAGGGCATGTTCAGCCGCATTGTCTGCATCAACGAACTTTTTTGCCCCTATGGAGCGGGAGATAAGGGACTGTGCACCAATCCCGAATCCTCCGCCAAGGGCGATTATAAACATTTGAAAAGGAAATGCAAGACTCAGGCCAGCTATTGCACTTGCCCCAAGCCGCCCGACAAAAATCGTGTCAACTATATTAAATGCAGTATGCAAAATAAATGCGAGTATCATTGGGATTGCCATTCTCGACAATCCTTTGGTGGGGTGTTTGTTAAGCAGGGCAAAATGTGTATTTGTTACTTTGCGTTCTTCCATTCTTACACCACACCATGTGTGATGGCGTAACAGTGGTTTAAAAGAGTTTGTGCCAAAGGGGAAAAGGAGAAAAATCTTTAAAAAGAAGCCTATGCATCCCTTTCTATGGACAAAGAGACACCCCATCTTTGCGCAGAATGCGCAAGCAGATTAGGTCTTACACAATATGAAAGCAAAGAATGTGATCTTTGTGGCGGTATTTTGCAATTAACTACGCTTCTAGACAGTGTATCTCCTATATTTGAGTACTCCACATTCAGTGTTGGTGTGGTACTGCCCAAAGAGATACTACAAAAAGAAGCAGAGCTTGTTTCTATGTATAAATTACGCAGTGTAAGGGGGATAAAGACCGAACTAAACAAAAAAACAAGGGAATACTTAAAAAAACGTTTAGGCAAAGAAGCAGACATAGAGGATCCCGACGCCATATTCGAAATAAACTATGTAAAACAACGTGTGTTCTACAGGATAAAATCTCTGACAATTAGCGGAAGGTATAACAAATATGATCGGGGCCTGCCCCAGACTAAATGGTATTGCAAGAGCTGCAGAGGAAGAGGTTGCAAGAAATGTAATTTTCTTGGAAAAATGTACCCAACTTCTGTGGAGGAAATAATTGCTGCCCCATTGTTGGAGGCAACCCATGGAAAGATGACGCGATTCCATGGTGCTGGCAGAGAAGATATAGACGTGCAAATGCTAGGGGATGGGCGACCTTTCGTAATTGAAATACTAAATCCAAAAGTACGTACATTAGACCTTGAAGTTATGCAATCAAAGATAAACGAGGACAAGAGAATTCATGTCACATGTTTATCAGCATGCACAAAGCCTTTGATTGAAAAGTTAAAAAATACGAAATATAAGAAAACTTACATCGCTTACCTAGACAAAAAACTAACATTAGAAGAGATTTCTAAAATTGAAAAAGAATTAACTACTGAAATAGAACAAAGAACGCCTATTAGGGTTTCTCATCGAAGAAGCGATAAAATAAGAAAGAGAAAAGTTTATAAAGTAATAGGAAAAAATAATAAAACTACAGAACTTGAAGTATACTGCGATGGCGGCCTTTATATAAAAGAACTCATATCAGGAGATAAAGACCGTACAATACCAAGCGTATCTAGTATCCTTGAAAAGCAGATGCTCTGTAAAGAATTAGATGTAATCAAGATCCACTGTGATATCTAAAGATTCCAGGAGATATTTTATGACACTTAGATCCAAAGGATTTAGAAGCAATACTAGAACAAAACTCTCAAAAAAAAGGAGAGATAGGGGTCTATTCCCCATAACGAGATCCCTCGTTACCTTTGAAATTGGTCAAAAGGTCCACGTAGTATTGGAACCATCAGTCCACAAAGGTATGCCACACCCGAGATTCCATGGAAAAACTGGAGTAGTCGTGGAGAGGAGAGGAAGAAGCTACTTATTAGAAGTGCGAGAAGGTGACGCCAAGAAGATAATCATATCTAGGCCCGAACATCTCAAAGCACAACTGCAGTGATGGTATGATTGGAAAAAAGATAATCGACGATAAATATATAACTCAATCTCACGCAAAAGAGATATTGGGGAAAAGAGAAGAAGTTGGTGAGCTTCTCTATGAACAAAAAACAGCGCTAAATACGATGCAAAAGTTCACAAAGATAAGCTCTGAGCAAGCAGAAGAGATGATGACAAGACTTGCAGAAGAGGTTCCCCGGATAAAAGTAGAAAATATAATTAAAATCATAGATTTGATGGCACAGGACAAAGAGGACTTAAACGTCATTTTCTCAAAAGAAAGAATTATACTCACCGAAGATGAAATTACAAAGATAGTAGATATAGTTGCCAACTACCGTTAATTATTGAATCGGATGAGGTGGGAAATTATAAATCAGAAAATATTTGAAAGTGAGGCTATCGTCATTGATTACCTTCCTAATGGACATTATGGCGATGACACACCTTCATATAAAAGATCTCCAATCGCCCAGATAGTAGGTGTTAACTTCTTCTCTCTTTTGGAAGTAGTGCCAAAAGAAGAGCTTGCCCCACATGACGTGGTCTTTGTAGGCAAGGGGGATAGAGATAAAGTGTCCCATGTTAAGCGCAGGATAATGTTTGATGAGCTTACCTCTTTTGGAAAAACAGAAATTGAGAGCATCCTTGAAGAAATAGTTACCTCAAAAGAAGACAAATTTGTAAATTTCTTCAATACTACTAACCCGATATCAATACGCTCGCATAAGCTTGAACTCCTGCCCGGTGTAGGAAAAAAACTAATGAAAGAGATCCTTAAAGAGAGGGACAGGGAACCATTCAAAAGCTTTAAAGACATTCAAGAACGCATATCCTCAATGCCTGATCCAGCCCACATGATTATAAAACGCATAATTTCAGAGCTAAATAACGAAGACAGATACAAAGTATTTGTCAATCCAATGGCGAGATAAATTTATAATCTTTCCTTTACTTCTTTTTATATGTTCAACGACCCGCGGCGCATACTAAAAAAGTACGGTCTTGTGTCCAAGAAATATTTGTCCCAGAATTTTTTAATTTCACCAAAAGTAGTGAATAAAATGGCATCTTTTGCACACGGCACGGTGCTTGAGATAGGCCCAGGTTGTGGAACCCTAACTGATGAACTGTCTAAGTTGGCAGATAATGTGATTGCTATTGAGAAAGACCCTAAACTAGCGCATATACTCGAAGAGGAGTATGCATGGGACAATGTTGAAATAATAAATGCAGATGTGCTTGAGACTACGCTTCCAAACTTTGATGTATGCATATCATCGGTCCCTTACTCAATATCCTCTCCGCTTATATTCAAGCTGCTAGAATGCAAATTCGAATATCTCGTTCTCCTTCTTCAAAAGGAATTCGCACAAAAACTCACAACAATAAACAAACCCTCACGACTTACCATAATGGCAAACAGCTATACAGACACCAAAGAAGTGCTACACGTGCCCAGGACAAAGTTTTTTCCATCTCCTAAGGTAGACTCGACAGTTGTGCAGATGCTGCCAAACAAGAAGATTGTAATAGATGAATCATACAAATCCACAGTCCTCTCGCTCTTCACCCATAAAAGAAAGACCGTAAGAAACGCACTTATCGACGGAAGGGAAATATTTAACAAAGACAAGAAGGAAATAAAAGAAATTGTGGCCACTGTTCCATATGCAGATACAAGAGTAATGGATATAGATGTTTATAAAGCCAAGGAGATATCCTCCTTTATCTCAAATATTATAAACGACAAAGATGGGTGAAAATAATGGGGATAATAGAAGAAGTTAAAGAAAGGGCTAGTGCGGTGCCGGGTATTGTTTGTGTTAGGGTACTTACTGAAGAAGAAAAAATCAAGACAAGAAAACTTGAAAAGATGGCAGAAGAAAACGGTGCTGCTGGTGGGCTTATGGACTTCGTAAACGAAGGTGTTTGGGCCGCACTTGATAAAGAGCATGTATTGCTTATTGTGGCAGATAATGATCAGGGATTTCGCGACCCGCCTGAATCATGGACACTTATGGTGGACGAGGAAAAGAACGTGATAGGGGAATGGTTGCCCAAAAACAAGATTGATGAATTCAAAAAAAAGAAAAACGTCCAGTTCATAGGTGATGATTTTGTGTTATACACTGACAGAAAAAGAGTTGGGAGAAGCTATTTTCTTCTTCCTGCAATGCCTTTTCCAGAACTAGAATCTGTCAAGAACATAAAAAATATAACTAGTGGCAGCGTATCCCCTCCAGCAGATATGTACCTGAAAAAACTAACAGGCATAACAGAAAATTATTGGACCATACTTGTGGGATTTGACAAAGATGATTGAAAAAGGAAAATATGCACGTTATGTCAATACGGGAACTGTAGGAAAAGTAGTCGAATTCCTAGAAGAGGATGGCAGGACTTACGCTTTATTGGACAGCACCGATCTTTACTATGATATTGACTACCTTGAAGAAGCAGAAGAACCTATTGTAAAGAAAACGGAAATAAAAACAGATATAGAATCAGACAGACAATCCCAAGAAGCCCTTATGGATAGTGTTGCCTCAGGTGAAATGAGCGAAAATATTGGCGGAGGCTAAAACAACGAGTCTAAAGCCGCCATAGCAGCAAGCTGTGCCATACGCTTGCTCTTACCGCCCCCAATCACTAAAATATCTCCCTCATGAAAATTAAATGCATCAAGTATTGTTGCAACATCTTTCGGATAATCCCTTTCAATATCTAAAAATCCTGGTGGCATATGCAACTTACCATCCTTATAAATAAGGATCGTTGCTCCATCACCCCCTATCTTTATCGCTTCGTCACGCTGAACAAGACCGTTTGTGACCTTCTTTGATGCGCCTCTTGCAATTATGCAAAAACCATATGGCCCAATGCAAAGATAATCTATATCTAGAAATGATGCAAAGACAAAATAAGGTTGCTTAGAAAGAAATACCTTTCCTTTCTGTGTGATTACCTGCCCATTTGATGTGGATTCGATGTACTCGCTAGCAATCATTTTCTTGAGGATTGTACGAACAGAGCACTCTGTAAGTTCCACTTCACTCTTTAGTAAATGCCGCCCGATTGGGCCTTTTGTGGAGATTAATTCCAACACACGATATAAATCATAAATGTGATAGTTAGGTTGAGGACCAACACCCATGCAAGTTTTCTTGTTTGTATATGATAAATAATTTATGGTAAACATGTCTTCATATGTGCAAAGCATCTGTATATTGTGTTATGAGAAAAGCTTATTGCCTATTCTTGAAGCTATTGTGTATGTGTTATCTTGCTTTCCAAAATGCTTTCTGTTTGCTCGCCAGACGTCTATTTCACTAATGTCTGCGCTCACAACCTTCTTTTTCGACTGTAATACTTTATCTAGCATATAAAATATCTCAGAAGACGAAAGTCCCTTATAATATATGAATATGTCGACATATAGGGCATTACGCGATCCTACATCCACATCTACGGATACGTGCAAAGAGGAGCAGTCCAATGACGATATGTCAAAAGCGCGAGGGTTAGCCTTAATCTTCTCTTTTGGGATAATAGTAACCCCAAGGTCTTCATAATGATGATAAAACTCAACAAACTTTTCAACACGCTCATCCTTTATCTTTGCAGTCTTGTTCGAGGGGTAATCTGATACACCTGCAACAATAATATTGTTAGGTTCCACCAGCCCGTCATTTATAAGCTTGAACAAGAAAGAATCAGCGTTAAAGCTTTCAGTACGGCCAAATATGAATGGATCATTTTTATCAAAATTGGATGAAGGATTTGTATCTATATCATACTGGATTAGCCCACAGCGATAACTTGGAAGTATCCCGTCAAAATGACTATCAAAAACAACGATTCCGCAATCTTCTTTTCCATACTGTTCACATGAGCGCAGGATAGACGCAGCAGCTACAGAGTGGTCAACAGCTATCATAAGTGAACGTTTGTTGTTTGCAGACTCATCAAGAAATTTTTTAATGGCCATTGTATACTCCCAACAACCGTCACAATCTATAAAACCCACATAGTTCTCTACTGTGCACATGAAAAGTTCTTCCTCATTAGGAATAGGTGTAAGCCATGATTCAACAGGAAAGTTCCCCAACAATTTTTTATTAAATGAAAACTTTGAACACAACGCCGAGTAAGGGTCTGTATAACCTAATGCCGACCGTTTAGTAACATCATGTTTGCGCCTTACGACTTCTTCTCGTTCATCAGGATCCAAAGGTACACCGAAAACTAAAATATCTTCCATATGGTAGGAAAAGGAATACCTAATATAAATATTTTCCATAGATAGCAGCACTGATTCATGTGTGTTCAATATACAAGTATTTGGATTTTAGGAAATTTATCTTTTGTAAAGAACAATAACAGGATTCCAGTAAAACATGGTAATTACGTATGGTGTTCACCAATAGGTTTAAATATTTATATTATATCCATAATATAGGTGTTATTATGGATGATTTAGACAAAAAAATTCTCAACATATTACAAGATAATGACAAAACCCCTTACTATGAAATCGGAAAGACGTTGGGGGTTGGTTCAACGACTGTGCACTCACGTGTCAAAAAATTGATTGAAAAAGGCGTTATTATCAGATTTTCAGCTGTTGTGGACCCAAAAATGGTGGGATATACTGCCTGCAAGATGGTTGGACTTACTGTGCAAGCAGATAAGATAGAAGAAGTTGCAGAGAAAATCTCTATGTTTGATGAAGTCACAATGGTGGGTACTACAGGCGGGGATCATGACATAGTCATGGAGATTATAGGATCTGACGATCGCTCCATAGGAAGATTCTTGAATGAAAAAATAAAAACAATAGATGGTGTAAAATCCGGAATTGGAATGATGCATATCTCTACATTCACAGAGATATACAAACACGGGCATAAAATAAAATTTTAATTGCCTGCCTGAATTTTTAGTAGAGTGTCCACAATGCGCTTTCCAAGCTCATTTGCACTCTTTATGGCATCTTCATTAGTTTTTGCATCATCCTTTCCAGCAGCGTATACCATAAGTCCAAGACCTGGCACTCCGCCATTACTAACTACTAACATCTTATTTGTCAAAAAGAATGAATCAATAGAAGCAAGTGTGTTGAAGTGTCCCCATTTCCATGCTACAGCAACAGAAGCCCCTACTTTATTTTCCAGCGATTTTCCCTGCTTCCACATTACCCGTTCCCTATCGATAAGAGATTTTATTTGGGCAGTAACGTTTCCAAAATAAACAGGAGAACCCATCACTATACCATCAGCCCCCTGCATCTTTTCGAAGAAGAAAGCTGCATCATCATCAAACTTACATTTTTTGTGTTCAGTGCAGTAATCGCACGCCTCACATGGTTTTATTTCTTTTTCTGCAACAGATATTAACTCTATTTCAGCTCCTGCTTCATTTGCGCCCTTTAGCACTTCGTCAATAATAAAGTCTGTATTACCATCTTTTCTTGGGCTACCAGAAATACCAAGTATTTTCATATAATCACCTTGTTTACCTTATTAAAGATGTATAAATATATTCCCATTATAATATATAATCTAAGGGAAAGTTCATATAAAATAATAAGCGTTTTTTTTTGCGTTTATGCTCTTTTACAATCTTAATATTAAAAGTATATACCATATAAATAATATATTTATCTCTAATAATGTAAAATATACTATAATATTATACAATTAGATAAAAAATATTACCTAAAAAGAAAAAATTTATAAAGACAACAAAAACACCAAATGTAGTGAACACTATGAGATCAAAACAATTTAGCATAATTGCCATACTAATTATCAGCATAATGTTGGTCGCAGGTTGTATCAACGATTCTAATGATGATGACACATCGCCCCAAGTAGAGATAGTGTATATGTCTGGCTGTGGTACAATGCCATCAGCATTAGCAAATAATCAGTTGGACGCATACATAGCTTGGCAACCCCTTGTTTCAGTAGCTGAGGTAGGCAACATAGGAAAGGTCATAGCATATTCTGAAGAACTGCCGCCGGAAGGAAAATGGGAGAACCACCCTTGCTGTGCTCTTATTACCTCCAATAGTTTTGCTAATAACAATTATGATGTCGCAAAGTACCTGACCATGCTTATGATAGTTGCAGACCAGTATATACAGGAAAACCCGATATCGTCTGCACACTACTGCGCTGATTGGTTGTTTGGGGGCGGAGATCTAACATTTGGAAATATTACAGTAGATTCAAAAGAAGTTGAAGAAGCATCGATACAGACCATAAAATTTGTATCAGAGCCAAGTGAAAAGTGGATAAATGATGTAGTTAGCTTTGTTCATTCTGTAGAAGAGGTAGGTTTAGTTACAGACAAGTTAGCTGGACTTGATGATGCAGCTATAAAGGATGCTATTTTCTATTTAGATATATACAATGATGCCAAGGAGGAACTAAACACGATGAATTACCTTTCCCAAGATTTGAGCACAAACAACGTTGCTAATGTAGCATTTGGATACTTGCCTTCAGATCACGATGCACCTCTCTTCGTTGCAGCGTATGATTGGGAATATTTCAAGGATACCTACGGAATATACCTTTATCCGATAAAACCTGGTGCAAACGGAGAATACAAGCTTATTGTGAATGAAAATGAAGTAGCACGAATACAACTAATTGAGTTCGCAGCAGGTTCTGCAGCTATGACAGCAGCAAGCCAGGGAAATGTGGACTATTGTATAATTGGTGTTCCGCCTGCAATACTATTTATGGACCAGGGATCGCCAGTAAAAATAATATCGCCCCTTCAGACGGAAGGTTCTGGCGTAGTCGTGCCAATTGACGCTCCTTTTGATGATTGGGATGGTTTTGTTGATTGGATAAACGAGATGCATAAACAAGGCAAAACTGTAAAAATAGGTGACCCAATGATTGGCTCCATTCAAGACATAATGCTAAAAATAGCATTGAAAGAATCGGGAATAGAAATAAAATAAAATCTTCCCTTTCTCTTCTTTTTTAGGATTTTGTTAACTATCGTCCATCGAAAGGGCGAGTAATTTCCTATTTTATCATATAAACAGAGGCCAACTCCATAGATAATGTTAGACACTTCATGCTTGGATTATAAGAAAAATTATCCCAATACCTTATGTGCGGCCCTTTTAATGGCGTCCTCTAAAGCAAATTTTGGCATCATAGTCACAACCGGGACCTTGACCATTTTATCGATAGTTGGCGACACGATAGGTGCGCAAACTATGGCTTGTGTTCCCGCACGTTCTGCGTTAACTGCTGCAATGATCGCATCTTCCATTGTAGAAGCAGGATATTCGCGTATTGTATATGTCATGTCTTCCACTTTGATATATTTTTTTGGCAATAATGTCGAAAGAACTGATCTTGCCGCAATGACTGCTATAAACGGTTCACTAGTTACATTCTCCAATTTCTTTAAAGCTAGTAAAATATCCCGTATAGCTTTAAGCGTTGGTTCCCTGTTTCCATCGAAAATTTTATACAAAGTACTTTTTGGAACATTTGAATAATCTGCAAAACTTGAAATAGACATATGATGTTCATTATATATAGTTTCTTTAAGTGCCCCAATAAATCTCTCCTGGGGGAGAGATATCGAGTTAAGTACATCGTTATAGGTCATAAAATTACCACATTTGTATATTAAAAAATTAATATTTATACTTTTAGGTAAAAAATATATAACATGAAGGAAAAAACCAAAGAAAGATTTTTAAATCAACAAAAATATGCAGTTGTGTTCAAAACTAAATTATAAAAATAAAAGGGAGAAACATTGATTTTTTCCAATATTAAAGAATATAATACAAAAAAAATTAGCCAAACACAAATATATTCATATTATTGTGCAAATTATATCTTATTAACGGGGTGCTTAATTGAATCGCAGGATAACAAAAATTGTACTGCCCATAGTTATAATAATAAGTTGGGAACTTTTAGCAATATATATAAACAATCCTTGGAAACTGCCACAATTAGGTAGTGTGATATCTATACTCATACACCCAACTAATAATCTACTTAGCACTGGGTCGTTAATTGATAACAGCTATTATTCCCTGCTTCGCGTTGTGTTAGGTTTTGGATTAGGGTGTATTATCTCCATTCCATTAGGTATAGTTATGGGGTGGTACAAACTGTTAGGTGACCTTTTTGATTATGTAATAGAACTTTTACGCCCCATACCCCCCTTAGCATGGATACCACTCATTTTAGCCTGGGTAGGATTAGGATTGAGGTCCGCTGTTTTCATAATATTTATCGGGGCATTTTTTCCAATACTAATCAACACAATAGAAGGAGTGAAAAGCGTCAATAGCGCGTATATAGATGTTGCAAAAACGTTTAATGCAAAAGGTTATGATATTCTAAAAAAAATAGTTATACCTCATTCAGCCCCATATATCATAACAGGAATGCGCATAGGAATGGGTATTGCATGGATGTGTCTAGTCGCAGCAGAGATGATGCCTGGAATAGCACCTTCCGGGCTAGGTTATCTGATTTGGCAAGCAAATACAATAGGTCAAGTATCCATCATCATTGCAGGCATAATATATATTGGCATCATTGGACTTGTGATAGACAGGAGTTTTAAATATCTGGAAACTCGACAATTTTCATGGAGAGATGTGAAGAATTGAGGTTATCTAATGAACAAGCTAGAGATACAGCAACTTAACAAGACATTTGTCTCTGAAAAAAACAACAAAATAAATGTGATTAAAGATATGAACTTTGCCGTCAAAGAAGGCGAATTTCTCTGTTTACTTGGCCCCAGCGGATGTGGCAAGACAACGTTGCTACGCATAATAGCGAACCTAGAAAATCCAACCTCAGGAATCGTAACATGGGATCAAAATTCGATTCAACCTAAAATCGGATTTGTGTTCCAAGAGCACTCTCTTCTCCCATGGAGGACTGTATATGGAAATATTGCCTTTGGTTTGGAACTGCTTGGGAAAGAAAAAGAAGAAATTCAAAAAGAAATAAAAAGACTTATAAGTTTTGTAAATCTGAAAGGATTTGAAAATTCGTATCCGAGGGAACTATCTGGCGGAATGCAAAAAAGAGTAGCTATTGCAAGGGCTTTGGCAGTTAACCCAGATATTCTTTTAATGGACGAACCATTCGTATCGCTTGATGCACAAACTAGGAACACGTTGCAAAAAGAGCTTGTAAAGATCTGGAAAAAAACAAATAAAACAGTAATTTTTATAACCCATAATGTTGATGAAGCAGTGTATTTATCTGATCGCGTTCTTATCCTAACACAACGACCCACATCCATAAAAGCAGAGGCAAATATATTGTTGCAACGACCAAGAGACAGGACAAGTATAGACTTTATTAATATTAGAAAAGATATTCTATCAAAAATGAACTATTAGTGGTGTTTGCTTGTTAGAAAAAATTATTAAAGAGATAAGAAACTACGAAGGTGTTACGAGAAAGAACCCCATCTGCACACTAACAAATTGTTTCCATGATATCGATAACTTCGGGAAAACCATAATCTCATTTGGGGATGACAGCGCTGTGTTAAAGTCAAATGGAAGCTATATGCTCTTTGCAGCTGATGGAATATGGTCCAAACTTATAGAAAACGACCCAGTTTGGGCAGGATACTGTGCCGTGCTAGCAAACGTAAATGACATATATGCTATGGGTGGAAGGCCACTAGCACTAACAAATGTTATGTCATCAAAAGACACGGCCAAGTGCCCGGAAGTCGTTGAAGGCATTGCCCAAGGTTGTAAGAAGTTCAAGGTTCCCATGGTGGGTGGACATCTCCATCCCCATACTACCGTTCTTTCTCTTTCAATCTCTATTGTTGGCGAAGCCAAGAAATTACTCACATCATTTGATGCAATCCCCGAACAGGACATTCTTCTTGCTATAGATATCACAGGAGAACAGCACAAAACATTTCTCAATTGGGATTCCACTAGTATGAAGACATCAGATGTTGTTATAAGTCACTTAGAGCGAATGGTGGAAATAGCTGAACGTGGTCTGGCCACTGCAGCAAAAGACGTGTCTAATCCAGGAATACTTGGAACGATAGGTATGCTTCTTGAGACATCTGCCGTGGGTGCCACAATAAATATAGATGCAATACCCCGTCCAGAAACAGTTGATTTTATCGACTGGTTAAAGATGTACCCTGGGTTTGGATTTATTATAACATGTGCAAAGGAGAACAGCAAGGAGATCCAATCTATTTTTAAAGAAGAAAATATTGTATGTGAAATAATAGGGTCAATAAACGAGGGTTCGAACATGATTCTAAAAATGGGAAATGAAAAAAAGATATTGTTTGACTTTTCAAAAGATATCATCACGGGGATAACAAAAGATTCTCTTCCTAAATAGATATTATCTGAAACAATTTTCCAATAATAAAGTAGGCAACAGTAGACCATGCAAAAATTGCAACAACATCAAGTAAGATTCCAATCTTGGCCATTTTTTCTATCTTAACATAGCCTGTACCAAAGACTATAGCATTAGGCGGGGTTGCGACAGGCAAAGCAAACACCAAGGAAGTGGCAACAGCAGCGCATATCATGAAAGCTGTTGGGTCCTTGTTTATAGCAGAACCCAAAGCAAACATGATTGGCATAAGCATAGCCGCAGTTGCAGTATTTGATGTCACCTCTGAGAGTAAAACCGCCATAGTAACTATTAATAATATAAGCAAAAGCATTGGCACATTAGCAAAAAGAGTGAGGTATGATGCTATCCAAGATGCCATTCCTGTATTTGCGATAGCCTTACCAAGCGTCAGACCCCCTCCAAAGAGTATCAAAGTCCCCCAGGGAACATATTTCTCTGCAGCCTTCCAGTCCATTGTAAACTTCGCCTTTTTAAAGTCAACTGGAAGCAAAAATAATAAAATTATTGCAAATATGGATATGGTACTATCGTGAACCCAAGAGAAATATCCTCCAAACCAGCTGGACCATCCCAATAATAAAGTAGTATTTCCTATCGAGATAGATGATCGCGTCGCCCATGCGATCGCAGTAAAAACAAATACTAACAACGTATTTCTCTCACCAACAGATAAAGGTCCTAATTGTTTCATGCTCTCCTTAATTATATCTTTGCCACCACCTATCTCGTCAATCTCGGGAGGCGACCTCCACAAGATATAACGCCAGGCAAGAGGAAGGAAAATAATCATCATTGGCAGACCAATACGAATCCACAATGCAAAAGTTATTTCTTTACCTACTAGCTGTGAAATGAATCCTGCAGCAATGCCGTTTGGTGGGGTTCCAATCAATGTTCCTAGGCCCCCTATAGATGCTGCATACGCTATAGACAACATCAGTGCAAGGCCAAAACTACTTTTTCCAGGACGAAGATTCGATTGGATAAGCACCGCAAGCGCCACTGGCATCATCAATGCTGTCGTGGCAGTATTTGATATCCACATCGAGAGAAAAGCGGTTGAAATCATAAAACCTAGGATCACACGAGATGGTTTTGTACCAAAAATATTCAAGATTGTATAGGATATTCGTTTGTCAAGACCCCATTTCCTAATTGATGCGGCTATAACGAAACCGCCCAAAAAAAGGAAAATAAGATAATTTGAGTATTGTTCGAATGCAGAGAAATAACTTGGATATAAAGAATAACGATAATTGCTTACACGCAAAAGAGGAAACAAGACCATTGGAATAAGTGCGGTCACTGTTACTGGAATAGCCTCTGAGATCCACCACAATGCCATCAAAAGGGCTATTGCAAGCACGTATTTTTGTGCTTTTGCCTGGCCCATGATAAGGTCGTATAAAGATTGTGGGGCATTGTATGCTGACTTAGAAGCAAAAGATTGGTAAGAGCTTTCAGATATCATTGTTGGGGCTTTTTTAGCTGTAGAAACGTACACTGTACGAGAATACTCCAAAAATTCTTCGAACGTTTCCTCGTTCACAAGACCGAATTCAGCTGCTATTAGCGTATTGGTATCCTCGGGCAAGTAATTCTGCAAAACTTCAAACCCACTTCTATTCATAGCTGAGGGAGATGGCACCAAAACAACTATAAAAAAAACTATAATTCCAAGAAAAAGACCAATTTTATGAAAATTAAACTTTCTTTGTAAAATGTTTTTCTTGCCGCTCTTTCTACTATTTTGTTGTAAACGCACCCTACGCCCCCCTATAATCTAAAGATAAGTTACGGGAATTTAAAAATGTTTTTGGAATTTTTGTGTGAGGATTGTTAACAGTGCATCAAATGAAATAAATAGAAAATATTCAATAGGAATTAAGAATCGAAATAGAAGCAATCAGTAAGTCCTCTTTTAATCAAAAAGGCCGATAATCTTTTTGCTCAGAACATAAGGAAAAAAGAATCTTCAGAAAAGAAGACACCATATAAAAAGAAGAAATTATTAAAGAAAATAGAGTTTAGTCGCCCCAGTATAGGCCGCGCATTAGTATTGGAAAGATCCAAAACAGACCTAGTATTACAATATCTTTCTTACCCATTCTTAGTCACCCCAGTATAGACCACGCATTAGTATTGGAAAAATCCAAAACAGACCTAGTATTACAATATCTTTCTTACTCATAGATACACCTATCCAAATATATAAAGATATTGGTATATAAATGTTGTGGTATTATAATACCCTTATAATAACATAAGATACAATCTATGTGTTATCCAAAAAGAAAGAAATATGATAAAGATCACTCTATATCACAATGTTCACAGTACCACTCTTTCTGGTGGTTCCACTGATTTATATAATACTTCATTTCATTGCCACAATTAGGGCACATCATTTTCTCTAGCGTTTCCGCCATATTATCCCTCCCCTATTATATTAGTTGTTAAAACATATTAATTCTTCGTATGATTTGTGTAGTAAACTCCCATCCCAAGAGTTTGGATAACTTTTGCAATAATTGTGTGCTTAACACTTGGTATAGCATAACTCCTGTTACTAAATAAACACTGTTGCACAATATACTAAAAAGATTTTTGAAAAATGCATAGTAAAGATACTAAGCAAAAACAAAATAATTAACTATTCATCCACCAACCTTTTTGACAGACGTTTTTCTTGCTAATAAATCTAAAAAATAGAAAAAAATAAAAAGAGAATGGAAAAAAATTATTCTTTGGATCTCTTTGCTTTCTTGATCTTCTTCTCAAGATCACGTGTCGAGACCATATGTGTATGCATTGCCAGATGCTTCGGTCTGACACCAAATGCCAGCCCAATAAGCTCGCTCAAATGCAGGATAGGAATCTTGTATTTTTTCAGTTTTGCCTGGCCCTGATCAAGCTGCAGATGACAAAATGGGCAAATATTAAGCATGCAGTCAACATTTGCCTCCTCTACATTTCCCAGCTTCTCATCAAGTATCTTTAGTGAAACATCCTCTGCACCACTCCAAACGCCTCCGCCAGCACCGCAACAAGAAAGCTTATTCTTGAAATCAACACTCTCGCAACCTAAAGCCTCAACTATATCTTCGACAATATGTGGTGCTTCAGGATTTAAATCTGGATGTTTAGCGGAAGGGCGCAAATAGTGGCACCCATAGTGAATAGCAACTCGCAAACCAAGATCAAGCTCCTTATTTTCCTTCAATTTATCTAAGGACTCGTGAAGAATATCGGCAAAGTGGTATACTTCAGTATTGCCATCGTATGAAAGACCAATCTTACCCAGCATCTCATTAACAAATTCCTGATTTTCCTTGCTCTTCTTAAACATCTCATTAGCTTCCCACAGCGAACCATAGCAACCGTTGCAAATAGTAAGAACATCCACATCGTCCTGACTAGCCATGACTATGTTGCGCACGCCAAGTGTCATATGAGTATTTCGGTCATATCCCCTAAATACTCCTGGAGCAGGGCAGCACGAGTACTTGTGGTCAAGCAACTCTATACCAATTTTATCAAACACTATGCGCGTTGATTTCTCTATTGAAGGATACATGTTCTTTGAGATGCAGCCAGGGAAAAGCGAATACTTGTTCTTCATTTATTGCTCACCATCCTTATTCTCTACAAGCTTAAGAATTCCCAGTTCATCAATTAGCTTCGTGAAATCCTTAAGGTATTTCTCGTCATGCGCCAAATCATCGGGTCTTATCGGAAGGCCTATGATGGATCTGATCTTCTCAACCTCTGGGCTAAGAGGAAATCCATCGCCCTTATCACGGAGTGATTTGATAGCCGTAACATGCAGCGGGGGAAAATTATGGTCTCCTTTCCTGACAGCCCGATTTCTAAGGTATATAACTGCTTCTGTTGTATCAACACCTTTTGGACAACGCTCTTGGCAGTTGTAACAAGTAGTACAATACCAAAGAGAAGGATCATCCTTTAGATCTACGCCATCCTGAGCCAGGTGGATAAGTTCCCGTATTCTTATTCTAGACTGCCTGCCTGCAGGACAGCCTGCAGTGCATTTTCCACATTGTACGCAGCTTAGGATTTTACTATCTTCTAATATTTTCTTGAACTGCTCTATCTCATATGGGTCTTCGCTCATTCTTCCACCCCCATGGACTCCATGAGAAGATTTAGGATATCTACAACAGGTATGTGATCTGAATTGTCCCCTAGATTAAGCTCACAAAATGGACATGCTGAAACCACCATATCTGCACCTTTCTCTTGAGCCTCTTCCATCTTCTTCTTTGCAAGGTTATTGGCCATGTCTGGTTTGGCTGACTTTACGCCACCGCCAGCACCGCAACACTGTGCCTGTTCTTTTTCCTTATCAAAAGTTATAAGTTCAATCCCTGGGACTGTCTCGATAATCTCTCTCGGGATATCGTAGTATCCAAACTTCCTTCCAAGATGGCAGGGATCATGGTACATGACCTTCTTCTTAACAGCTTTTAGTGGAAGTTTTTCAATATGTTCTTTTACAATATCCGTTATATGCAGTATATTAAGGCCTTCATAATCCTTCTTAAGCGTTGCATAGCAGCCGGAGCAAGAACAAACAACTGGTCTGTCTTTGAGAATCTCTGTGTTCTTTTTGATTAGCTCTGATAAGTCATGCCCTGTTCTCTTCATAACAGAACCACAGCACACAAGCCCTTCAGGAATTTCCCATTCAATGCCCAACATATCGAGAATCTTTGTAGTCGCATTAAACACATCATCTCTCCTATATAAAGCGACACAGCCTGGGTAGTAGATGTACTTCGCCTTGGGATTTGGCTTTGACTTGGATTCCTTCTCGGCAAACACATTGCCAGTTTTTGCTATAGCTTTCGCAATCTTTTCATGTTTCTCTGGACCAAGACCCATATTTACAAGTTCCTTTCGGAACTCTTCCATCAAACCTGAAGTGTCATGATGGGTCTTACATACCTCTGTGCAGTTCTTGCATGTAGTACAAAGGAATGCCTGCTCCAGAAGGTCGTCGTCTATATACTTTGTAACATCCTTCTTAATTTCAAGGGGTTCAAGGAATTTTCCTGCAGATTCTGGAATGTCATAATCCTTCTCCTCCTTGAATGGGTCATAAACGCCCAGCGCATATCCTACCACTTGGTCAAATCCAAGTATCTTGATGTCGTCTAGTGCCTTTGCATCCTCATTGTCCAACTCAAAGTGTATACAATCGAGATGTATGGAACATTTGGTGCATGCAGTAACCAAGTATTCTGCGCCAGATGCCTTTGCTTCCTCAAGGCGTGCCCTTCGCACGTCGCGCGAGTATCTATTACAGTTAAGCCACGCTGAAACTGAGCAGCATATAGCATCTTCGCGGACATTTTCCATCTCCCTAAAGTCAGAAGCCTTTGCTAGAACCTCTCGTGGAGCGTCATATATTTCATTGTAACGGCCATACCTGCATGGATCATGGTATGTGGTCTTCAGATCCTTTTTGACAAATTCAGGATTTTGTTGTTGAACAAATTCAAGGAAAGATACAACATCCAAGCCGTATATGTTCTTGAACATATGGTAGCCTTCGGCACAGCTAACAACGATCTTCTTTCCCTTAAGCTTCTTCATCATCTCTTCTTTTAATACCTCAAATTCATCAAGAGCACCAGAGAAGTAGATATCATGCCCGCAGCACCCATAGACTATTTCTGGCTTGAAACCTAGTTTGTTAAGAGAGAGTACAGCGGCCTTCGCATTGCCGCTGTAGTTGGTATCTCTTTGAAGCAATGTATCAAAGAGGGCCGCACATCCGGGGAAATAAACAATGTCATTCCCTTCTTCAACACCTTTTAGCCACCCTTGTGTCTCGGCCATGCCAGAGAGTTTGGACGCTAATCTAAACACGTCGCGATGAGAACCCTTTATTTCTCCTTTTTCATCTTTTATGTAGCGTGCGATACGCACCACTTTCTCCAAATTAAGCTCCGTAGGACACGTTGATGCACAGAGTTTGCATGTTGCACACTCCGCAGTATCCCCAATCTCACAGCTGCCCTGTAGCTTAGTCTCTGTTACTTCCTTGGCTTCAGTCTTCTTGATCTTATCTACTGACATATTTCCACCATCCTCTTAGCAGCTGCTACAAACTTGGGACCTTCTGCCGAAGACATATTGAAAAGATTGAGTTTATGTCCTCCAACACCCATTATATCGAGAGATTTCTTAGCAAGAGCTACTTTCTCCTTTGCCTGAAGGTTGCCATCTATATAGTGACATTGCCCCTCAAGGCATGCGGCTAAAAATACGCCTTTTGCGCCTTTATAGAATGGATATAGCATATGTTGCATCGTCACACGACCAGAACAAGGCACTCTAATTACCTTTATCTTTGGGCTTATCTTTGCCTTTGCCGTACCTGCTAGATCGGCCGCATTATAACCACACTGGTAGCATGAGAAGGCAATTATGCTATCTCTATCCGAAGCAAGAATACCATCAATCTGTCTTGTTATCTGATCCTCTGTATAGAGCGACAGATCTATAGCACCAGTTGGGCATGTAACAGAACATTTACCGCAAGACTGACAAGACACATCAAGTACCTTGTAGAACTCGCCGGTGGTCTCTATAGCATCGTAGACGCAGTTATCTGCACATGTACCACATTTGATACACACTTCTGGATTGATTTTAGATGTAACAAGCTCTATCTCTATCTCCGGGTCTTTTAGGAATGTTGCAATCCTTGAAGCAACCATCCCTGCATCAGTTATACATTCTTGAATAGGTTTTGGAGATTCTGACGTGCCTGCTATATAAATACCCTTATTTGCAGTGTCAACAGGGGCTATCTTGACGTGCACCGGTGCAAGGAAGTTGTCTGCACCAGACACAAGATGTATAATAGTCCCCATATCACGAGTACCTTGAGAAGGTATCAGGCCAGTTGAAAGAACTACTAAATCCGCCTTTATCGCCTTTGGTTCGTTGGCAAAAGTATCCTCTACTCTAACAATAAGATCCTCGCCGTCAGGGACTATTTCTGACACGTTGCCGCGCAAATATTTTATGCCCATCTCACGTGCCGTATCGAAAAACTCTTCATAACCCCTTCCAGCAGTTCGCATGTCAATATAACACAGTGTAATATCCATCTCGGGATTCTCAGCTTTTATGAGTCGCGCATTCTTAGTAGCATACATGCAACATATCTTTGAACAATATACATTGTGCCTCCTGTCACGCGACCCTGCACACTGGACAAACAACAGGTGCTTTGGCTTCTTCCCGTCCGAAGGTCTTAATATCTCACCTTCAGTTGGTCCTGATGGGACTTTAAGACGCTCAAGCTGCAGCCCAGTTATGACATTTGGATGCTCCAGGTGGTACTCTGTGTTGGAAAGATCCACAAGATCGTACCCAGTTGCAACGACAATTGCACCCACTGTGAGTTTGAACTCGCGTGGTTCATCATCATACATTATCGCACCAGCCTTGCAAACGTTCTCACAAGTACCACATCGTATACATGAATCACGCTCTATCCTGTTCTTAAGAGGCACTGCCTGAGCCATTGGTTTGTAAATTGCGGCCCTTAGGCCCATTTCAAGATCCCATTCGCTCCAGACCTCTACAGGACAATGTGTCGTGCATTCCCCGCAAGCAGTGCATTTTGTCTCATCGACGTAACGTGGTTTCTTTACAACCGTGGCAATATACTCGCCAGCTCTGCCCTTTACCTCGGTAACCTCCGAGAGGGAGAATATGTCTATGAGAGGATTCATAGCAACATCTGCTAGCAGTGGTGAACCAGTACACATTGCACAATCGTCAGTTGGGAAAATCCTATCGAATCTGACCATATTTCCTCCTATGGTCTCTTTCTTTTCCACCATATTCACATGAAATCCCTTATCGGATAACTCAAGAGAAGCATGCATTCCAGCAATGCCTCCACCAATTATCAAAACGTCCTTTGTAACAGAGACTTTTGTTGTACCAATGTCTGTAAGCAGTTTTGCTTTTTCAATAGCACCATTGATGATTGCCTTGGCCTTCTCTGTTGCCTCCTCTTTGTTTGGGGTAACCCATGCACACTGTTCCCTTATGTTCGCAAACTCCCATTTGAATTGATTCATCTTCTCGCCTATACATGCCTGGAAGATGCCTCCATGATGTTTAGGGGAACATGATGCAATAACAACGGAATCTAGGTTCAATTCTTCTATCTTCTCTTTGATTAGATTCTGACCAATCTCAGAGCATAAAAACATAGTATCAAATGCGATAACGCCTTCTTTTTTATTGAAGTACTCAGTCAGTTCGGGGACATGTACATATCCACCGATATTGTTACCGCAAAAGCAAATGAAAACTCCAATCATAACTCAATCGCCTCCGCAACAAGTTCCATTACATCCTTCATTTCAAGTTTTGAATCTTTTTGTTTGATGCCATCAAGCAGGTTCTGGTAACAAAATGAACATGCACTAGTGATGACTTTGGCACCTGTCTCTTCTGCCTGCTCAAGACGATTTGAAGCCAGTTCTGTTGCACGGTCCGGATAAGCGGTCTTTGCACCGCCACCAGCACCACAGCACCATGAATTCTCCTTGATGAACTTCATTTCCTTAAACTCCAGGCCAGGTATTGCCTTAAGCACCTCACGAGGAGATTCATAAATCTTACAATGCTTCCCAAGATGGCATGGATCATGGTAAGTCACAATCCTATCGACATTCTTGTCAAGCTTCAATGTTCCGTCCTTGATAAGCTGCTCAACATACTCTACCGCATGCATAAGCGTTGGTTTGACCTCCCCTACGCTTTTGTATGCATTCTTGAATGTGTTGAGGCAACCTGGACAAGAGAACAGGACTATCTCAGCACCAGAGTTATTTACATCCTCGATGTTGCGCTTTGCAAGATTTTCAAAAATGTCCGGGTGCCCAATACCTCGTACTGTACCTCCGCAGCATTTCTCTTCTTTTCCCAATACTCCGATATCCACGCCAGCCTTCTTGAGCACATTTATGACACTTTTTGTCATTCCCCATAACCTGGAATCGAAAGTAGCTGTGCAACCAACATAGTACAACACTTTTGCCGGATCTTTATTTACGTCCTTAACATCGAGTTTTTTGTACCATTTTCTTCGGGCAGAACGGGGTTGCAGCCACGGATTATCGTAACTAAGCAGACTTTTTACAAGCGTATCGTGCTTTTTGTTCTCATGCCCTGCTTTTACAGCCTCTGCACGAAGCCTAAGTATTGATGATAAAGGATCAACTTCCCACGGGCAAAGTATCTTGCAGGTAGAGCATGTAGTACAGTTCCAAATCTCATCTGAATTAAAGATCCTGTCCTTTAGGCCAAGCTGTGCCATACGCATAAGCTTCCTGACCCTGTACTGAGAGACTATTCCTGCAGGACATCGGGCCGTGCAGGTACCACACTGGAAACACTTCTGGAAGTTGTCAGTAAGATCTTCTGCAAGCTTCTTTGAGAACTCCAAATCCATCTCTTTTTCTTTGATGGTCATTTTAGTCCCTCCTCTGATATATCATATAATTATCCTTTTCTCCTGCTGTTTCTAGCACAAGTTTCTGAGTGAGGGATAATATGTGTCTCCACAATCGCAACTTGTCTATGCCTGTGGCTTCTGAGATTTCAGGGACTGTCATAGATTTGTTTTTATCGACTGCCTCCATAATCTTCATGCGCTCGATCTCCTCTTTTGCTATGTCGTGCATTGCCTGAACATATCGTTCTTCCTCTATTTCTCCCTCCTCAAAAGCACGTTTTGTTGAACCAAGCACTATCCTGAGCCTCGAGCCTTCAATCGCACCTTTCAAGAGTTTGAGTTTTTGTTGATACTCTTCTGGAAGAGGGCCTAATTCTCTGATTTTATCAGTAAAGTCGTTGACCACTTGGGCGAATCTTTCTCCTTCTGATGCAGATACCCATTCTATCATTAGCCTATTCTCGTCCAATCCAAGATCCTTGAATAGGTCTTTCATTAGATCCATTCGCCTTTTAGTCTCGTAATTACCGCTAATGTAGTGGCAATCCCCAAAATGGCATCCTAGTATGCATACACCATCAGCACCATTTTGCAGTGCTTCGATCATGAAAGTAGGTTCCACCCTACCTGAGCACATCACACGTATGAGGCGCATATTGGGCGCATACTGTATACGTGAGGTACCGGCAAGGTCGGCGCCAGCATAGGAACACCAATTGCACGTGAAAGCAATGATATTAGGTTCAAATTTTTCTTCTTCTGCCATTTTAAGCACCCCCTGCCTTATCAATAACAGCACGTATCTGTTCTGTTATCTGATTGTCAGTGTAGTGTGGCATTTTAATCGCAAACTGTGGACATGCTGAAGCGCATGTACCGCACCCTTTGCACAATGCCTTGTTGGACTGTGACTTCCCATCGTCGATTATCATCGCGCCGTAAGGGCACAAACTAACACAAATTCCGCACCCGATGCACTTCTCCTCATCAACATCGCTTACGATTGCATCGCCCTTTACTTTCTTCTGGAAGATTGGCACTGCTGCACGCGATGCTGCCCCAACTGCTTGGGCTACTGTATCTGCAACACCCTTGGGTGAATGGGCGCTACCACAGACATACACACCATCTGTTGCAAAATCAAGAGGCCTTATTTTTGCATGCGCTTCTAAAAAGAATCCTCCTACCTTTGACATCGGGACCTTTAGCATAGATGCTATATCCTCGGACTTGTGGCCCTCTGTCGGTGTTGTGAGTACGAGAAGATCTGGTTCGAATTCGATATCTTCGCCAAGAAGCATGTCATGCACTGTTAGTGTCACTTTGTCACCGTCAACAGTTACTCTTGGTTTATCTGCCTTTTCATATCGCAGGAACTTGACGCCATGATTTTCCTGGACGTCGACATAGTATTCCTCCTCTCCCTTGCCAAATGAACGCATATCTCTAAATAGGATAAAAATATTAGTATCTGGAGCTAGCTTACTTACTGCCTTGGCATTTCGTAGCATAGTGCCACATCCTACCCTACAACAGTATGTACGTCCTGTATCCTCTCTGGATCCTGCACAAGACACCATGAGTATTTCTTTTGTACCTTTTGGCAGTTTACCGTTCTTTAGCATCTCCTCTAGCTCAAGTTGTGTGATTATCTTCTTTGATTTTCCGTATTCGTAGATCCCTGTAGGGTCTATCTCCTCGCTACCAGTTGCAACAATTATGGTGCCTATCTTTAGTTTCTTATCTTTGCCCTTGAATGATACTTCATAGTTACCGATATATCCAGAAATGTCTTCTAATTCTGAATTTAGCATGACTTTTATCTTTTTTTGTGCGTTAACAAGCTTCACCGTTTCGTCTACAAGCTTACCGGCATCGATATCACTTGGGTATAGTGTCGTGAGTCTGTTAAGGATCCCGCCAAGTTTATCTGTCTTCTCAACTAGGTATACCTTGATTCCTGCCTCTGCAAGAGCAATAGCAGAGTTCATACCTGCGATGCCGCCGCCAATTACCAAAGTACTGCCCTCAACATCTATCTCGCCTTGTCCTAATGCTTCAAGTAATCTAGACTTAGCAACGGACATGCGGACTAGTTCTTTTGCCTTTTTGGTTGCAGCAACTTCATCATGTGAATGCACCCATGTACACTGATTTCGGATGTTTGCCATATCAAAAAGATATTTGTTAATGCCGACCTCTCTAATCGTATCTTGGAACAGGCCTTCGTGTGTGCGAGGTGTGCAAGCAGCAACTACAACGCGGTTTAAGTTCTTTTCCTTGATAGCTGTTTTAATCTTTAATTGGGCATCTTGAGAACATGCAAACATAAGCGTATCAGAATGTTCCACATTTGGAAGAGAAAGTGAATATTTCGCTAAATCATCCACATCCATGTACCCTGCGATGTTCTTACCACACTTGCATACAAATACGCCAATGCGTGGTTCGTCATCAGAAGATATTATTATCTCTTCTATCTCCTTTTTTGGCTTAATTTCTGGTTTAGGTAATATGTCCATTACCCGTGCAGAAGCTCCAGATGCCTGTGCAACAGAATCCGGGATATCCTTTGGTGCTTGTGAGCAGCCAGCAAGGAATACGCCAGACCGTGACGATTCCATCGGAGCAGAAACAATTTCGGTCTCACGGAAGAAACCATTTTCATCAATATCTACACCAAGTACTTCTGCAAGTGCCTTGTTTGAAGCAGCCGGAAGTATTGCCGATGAGAGTACAAGAAGACCTACGGTCTCTTGCTTAATATCGCCAGTATATGTATCTTCATAACGAAGAGTTATATCTCCATTTTCCTCCTCAAATGCCTCAGCAGGCCTTCCCCTGATATAATTAACGCCTATCTCGCCTGCCTTATTATAATACTCTTCAAATTCTTTTCCATACGCTCTTAGGTCCATGTAAAATATGTATGGTTCAATAGTTGGGTTGTGTTCCCTTGTAACCAATGCCTCTTTAGTTGCATACATGCAACAAACACGTGAACAATATGGATTTCCAAGCCTATTACTTCGCGAACCGACGCACTGTATCCACCCTATCTTTTTCGGTTCCTTTTCATCAAACGGTCGCTTTATGTGTCCTCGAGTCGGTCCTGAAGCTGACATTAAACGCTCATACTGGATTGCAGTAATTACGTTTTTGTACTTTCCATAACCATACTCTGTCCTCATATCAGGTTCTAGTACATCGTAGCCTGTAGCAACAATCACTGCTCCAACATTTACTTCTTCGATCACTTCTTGTTGCTCAAAGTCTATGGCATCTGCAAGACAAAACTTTACACAGTTGCCACAGATACCTTTTGTAAAATGTAAACACTTGTCTTTATCAATAGTTGCAATTAATGGTGATGCCTGTTCAAAAGGTATGTATATTGCTCTACGTTTTCCCATTCCATGATCAAACTCACTATCTACCTTGCTAGGGCATTTCTCCAGACAAGTACCACATCCTGTACACTTGTCTTCAATAACGTATCTTGGTTTCTTTAGTATTTTGGCCTTGAAATTACCCACCTTTCCATCGAGGCCTACGACTTCCGAATATGAATATAATTTTATATTAGGATGTCGTGACGTCTCTACCATCTTTGGAGCCAATGTGCACATAGAACAGTCATTAGTTGGAAATGTCTTGTCCAACTTTGCCATTGCCCCGCCAATAGAAGGTGATTTTTCGACAAGATACACACTAAAGCCCTTGTCAGCAAGATCCAGTGATGCTTGAATGCCGGTTATTCCAGCCCCAATAACTAATACACTGCTTTCCTTCATGTATTACACCTATATTTTTTTAGTAAATTCCGAAAAACTATGCTTAACCCTCTTGTTATAAGCACTTATATACCGGGAAGAGAAGAAAATCTAAAATTAGAAAAATCAATAGCCATTCTTTTATTTAGCTTTAACGTGTTTTCCACTGTGCTCCCCCCTAAAAAAATGTTAACAAGTTTGCTTTTCTCTAAGTAAGAAATCAAGCAATTACCTCCCCCTATATTTTTTGATTTATAAAGTTTTCGTAACTATTTGAACCAAATATTCTGTGCTTAATCCTTAATTTCATAATATACTGGTGCCTTGTGCATATGATTGAAATTATAAAAAGAATTCAAAGTCATATTTATAGTTGAATAGTTGTTCAATTATTTAAATGTTTTGGTAATATGAGCTTTGCACATAAAGCACCCAATTGAACATAAAGTCCTAAAAAGTGAACATAAACTTACGTTCACTTTATCCCTGCCCCCCTTCCATGAACTTTTATTGTCATTATTTCAATGTTAATTCAAATGCATGTCGCACAAATAACATCATGAAAAAGGCATTTCCCCAAGCTTTCGCAGAAGAGTGTAGGGGATGTCAGCTTGCATCCGGTGCGCATGGCAATGTGTCCTGTGTGCAAATGAACATAAACTTTTGATAGTTTATGTGCAAAGCCATAATCACCACAATTCTTATAAGTATAATCCAGCACTTTTAAAAGTAGTTATTCTCGAAGTGAAAAATATGAAGTTATATGGATATCTTGTTTCAAGCAAGAACAGAATAAAAATATTAAAGGCTATGTCCATTGATATACCCAAAAAAAGCAAGAGCATAGCTAAAGACACTGAGCTTTCCTGGCAAACGACTTCTGCAGAATTAAACAATCTACTAAAAGTAAAGGTAGTTGAAAAGATAGGCACTGGCTACCTACTTACCGAGAAAGGATACTTTTTGATAACAAGGATATCCTCACTTCCTTCTTTTGATAATTGGGTATTAGAAGATTTTGTAAAAACCCACCAAATTCATAAAATCCCTTCAATGATACTCAAAGATTTTGGTATCTGGGAACAAATAGATTTCAAGGGGGTCTTGCCAACTGACTACCTGGCCACCGAAAAGGAATCAATCCTAAGCTGCACTCGCCAATATCGTGCGATAACGCCAAATGTTATCAAAATAGACCTCCCCTTAATAAAAAATAAAATAAACACGATCCCCATTAAGTTCATCTATTCTAAACAAAGCATAGAAAATGAAGGAGCAAAAGAATATATTGAAGAACAGATAGACCACAATATACAAATCCGTTTTGTTGATATAGAGAATATGTACATCATGGGCAGGATACTTGATGTACGCGAAGCACATATTTCTTTTAGAACTAAACAAAGAGAATTTGATTTCAAAAACTATATAGTTGGAGATGATGAAGAATTCGTCTTCTGGTGCAGACGTAACTTCCATTACCTCTGGGAACAGGGCGTACCTTACTAAAAAACAAAAACCGGCTTTGTACATAAACTATCAAAAGTTCATGTTCATTCACACGTATGGCACATTGCCATGCGTACTGGATGCAAGCTGACATCCTCTATCCCCTCTGCAAAAGCTTTGGGGAATGCCTTTTTTATTATGTTGTATGCAGCGTTCACGTC
>JAUVXU010000013.1 GCA_030603445.1 Methanomicrobia archaeon
ATCAAGCTTCGGCGAGATGTTCAGCCCGCCAGTACTAATAGTCTAAGGCACTAAGTTCCGAAAGAATTCAGGATCGGGCGTAAGATATACATATGTGCGGCTTTCACGCACCAGGCACTGCAATGGCAATTTTGGTTAGTTTATCTAATCTTTTAGTTCTTCACGTATGCAATGTCCTATGCTTTTGGCATGTTGTGATATCTGCAGGGCCGCTTTCATGATAATCTCAGCACATAATTCAATGTCTTTTGTATTTTCTTTTTCCAAGGCCTCTTGTAGCATGGAGGTATAACCTCCTATGGTCGAGAGCGGCGATTGCAGATTGTGGTATAAATTACTAGCAAATACTTCAAGTTTGAAGTTTTTTTCTTTAAGGGCGGATATTAATTTGTCCTGTTCTATTTCCGCACGCCTACGTTCTGATATGTCGCGAATGTTTAATATTATTTTTTGAACAGATGATTCTTGGAGCATGTTAGTTGCAATGATTTCCGTATATACTATATCTTTGTGTTTTTGTATAATATTTGAATAAAGGTGCATACGATCTCCAGGTGATTTAATTAGTTTTTCTAGGCCCTTTTTTATTATTTGAATATCTTCTTTATGAAAAAAATCTGTTATCGGCCTTTCGAGAACTTCGCTTTCCTTATACCCCGTTATCCTATTAATTGATGGACTGCAATATTTTATTATGCCATCTTTATCGAGTAGACAGATTATGTCAGATGAGTTTTGTGTCATGGATTGGAATTGTTGGGAATTGTTTATCAGTTTGTTTAAAATTTCCTTCTTTTCGAGTTCTTGTACAATTATTTTACTAATAATTTGTAAAATATTCATATCTTCTTTTTTCCATTCTTTTGTATCATCAAGACCTAATAATCCAATTAGCTTATTGTCACTTGATAATAAAGGAACAGAAATGAGGGAACGAATACCTTCTTTGGAATGGTATTCTTTTTCTGCATAATCTATTTTTTCTAAATATTTTAGGTCTTGTATTAATATGTTATTTTTATTATTTAGTTTTTTTATCAATAGGGGAGCAATGCTAGTTTCTATATCTTGTGATGATATGAACTGGCGTTTCACACCTTGTGCACACCATTCGCATACCTCATACGTTTTTTTTGCTTCGGTTTGTAAAAGAAAGATATAGGAGCGTTTTATATCCATAGATTTTCCTAAGATTCTTAGTGTATCTTTTATGGATTCGCTTTTATTGGATATTAACAATGTTTTTGAAATATCTGCAATCGTTTTCTCTAATTTGAGGCGATGAGTTAGATCGGCCTCTTGTTTTTTAAGGTGGGTTATATCCATGCCCGAGCTTAGTATACCTGTTACATTTCCTTTTTCATCATATAAAAGAGTATTATTCCATGTAATAATTTTTATATCATTATTTTTTGTTATTATCGGATTCTCATTAATGGTGAATAGATCATTCTTTTCATTGCAATACGTGATGAATTTTTCTTTCAATGAATTTCGTATGTTATTTGGGATTATAGTTTCGAACCAGTTTTTTCCGTATAATTCGTTTTCTTTGTATCCAAGGATATTTTCCCCTTCCTTGTTTATCATTGTTATATTTCCCTTTGTGTCCAACACTACTATCAGAACGTTTACAATATCTAGATATTTTTGAGTTTTGTATTTATTTTCTTTAAATTCTTTTTTTATTTGTTCTTCTTCAGTGCAGTCTTTTATTATCTCCATTATTGCATCAACACCATTGCTATCGATGAAAGGAGTAGTTCTAACGTATAATCTGCGCCCTTTTAGAGGGGATATATCTCTTTCTTCACAGCATTTCTTTTGCAGTGTTTCAGAAAATGGACAGCCGTGACATTTCTTGTCAGTACACATAACTGCTTCATAACATTTTTTCCCTATGATATTATGAGTTGAGAGATTTGTTAGTTTTTTTATGTTTTTGTTAGCCCATATTATTTTTTTGTTGATATCTAGAATTAAAATGCATTCTGGCATCGAATTTAGAACAGTTTGTATGTTTTTATTAATCATTTTATCCCTTTTTCTAAGTTCGCGTTCTAGCTGTTTGTCGCTTTATTTTTCATACATATATTTTTCAATGTATAAGTATTATAATATTTAAGTATTTTTGCAACAATGTTTATAATATTATTGCTAATTTTTTTATAAAATAAGACAATACACTATTTGACATATAATCAGCATGTAATACATACAAATCATTTTAACTTAAGAAATGATTTTTACAATGGTACGTATTGTATAACTTTTGATTAGGTAATAATCAAGTAAAATTGTAATATTTCAAAACCTTAATCCTTTTCGGGATCGTCAGTGTTTCTTTTGCATATTTGGATTCATTTCGGTGCATTGGATTCAGCACGTTCTAACACAAATCGCGGGACTGCTTCGTTGAATGGGTCAAATGATTCCGGATGTTTGGCTAAGGTACATATCATTGATATTTTTGAATGCAGTGTTGTTGGTAGTCTCAATATCCTTTTGGTGTCTATTGTAACTTTCCCATCAACTGTTAGGCCGCTCAGGCGCATTACTTCATTTAGGATCTTGTCTTGGCTGGTCTTTCCAATCCCGGGCGTTGAAATGAAGTTTTTCATTCTAGCATTAAGGTTTTTTATTATGAGTTCCTTATTTGCAATAGCACTGTTGGCGACGTTTTTATTTAAGAAAAGAAAGTCTTCTTGTTTCATTTTTGAGAGAGTAAGTGCGAACATTTTTCTCCATGTTTTCGCATATCCTATTACCATTTGGAAGTCCATAGGCATAATAGAACCCATGACATAATCAAGCATATATTGTCTGTTTTCTAGAGGTTCTGCGTTCTTGTCCAGGACGTGTATATGATATCCTCTACCAGAGTAAGCAAGATAGACCTCTTTTACTCCGAAGTCTTCCCGAAGCGTGTCAATGATTATTAACGCTAGGCCCTTTGCCTCTTCGAGGCATTTCTCACAAATAGAACCTATAGCACAGGAACATGAGCGTACAGGTTGATCTTTCGCATCTATATCAAATACTAATTCTGCCCCCCTCCACCCTGCTCTTTGTTCTGGGTGTTCATAATAGGCCGTGGATGCGCATACAGCGTACGGATTGAGCGTTTTTACCTTTGTCTCAAGGCCGTGTATATTGCCAAAAGCGTTGTATCTGTCTGTGTAACCATTTCCTTCATGGTCAAAGGCGAATTCCTTTTCTTTTATGGAGCGTATGATAAATTCTGGCACATCTTTTGGGTTCCATTCTTCAGAATAGTATATCATGCGTTCTTTTGGAGATGCAGGGGAAAAATCCATTATATACCCCTTGAGTGCTATTGTTAAAAAAGGTTTTTCATATCGAGGGTTGTAATGCACGTCTCAACTCTTTTTGGTATTATCTTCTAGGAGAAGATTATCTATGTTATTTATTATTTTGTTTATTGCCGTATATAACTCTCCTGTTTCTTGCTCCGTTAAGACGGAAAACATTTGAGATATGAACTCTTTATCCTTATCCTCGCGTTTCTTCCAGAATATATTGTTCTCTTCTGTCAATTTGAGCCTGAGGATGCGATGATCGTTTGGGTCTTGCTCTATGTCCAAGAAGCGCTTTTTTTGAAGTTGTTTTGCTAGCTGTTTTGCATTCTGGTGCGATGTATTCATCTTTTCTGCAACTTCCTTGAGTGAAGGGGGGCTTTCAAAGAAGCGATGGATCACGGCTAGAATCATCCACTGCTTTGTCGTTATCCCGCTTTCTTTTAATTCCTTGTTTCCCAAGTATTCTAACTTTTTTTCTATTAGAAAAAACATTCCAAAAAGGTATGCTAGCTTTTCATCTGTTATATTTTTCATATTCACGATACTCTCTTTTGTTTATTAGGCACACTAAGTCCTATTATATATTATTGGGGGGCCCCATGCTGTTTTATTGCCACAAAAACATATTTTCATATAATACTAGATTTTTATCAAATGGGTAATGTATTACTTATATATAAGATAAGCTAATATTTCCTATTTAAATATTTCGTTTTTCTTGGCACAATAAAGCTCTTTTAAGGCATGCCACCATAAAACTCTTAAGTCCTCACGAAATGTAGAAGTAATGAAATATGTTGTTTTATTCGATATGGATGGGGTGCTGACCCCCCAGGCCCAGGCCCTGCAACTAGCAAAGACCTTGGGAAAGACGGATGAGGCAATGAAGGTATTTTCGGGGCAGATGAGAAAGCAGATTGGCCTTGAATGGATATTATCGAAGGGGTCAATGTTCCTTAAAGGGCAAGACCCATCTATTTTGGAAAACACTGCCAAGAAGATGCTTATCACAAAGTCGGCCAAAAGCACCATAGAGCAGCTCAAGGAGGCATCGTACCATCCTGTAATCATTACTAATGGTTTTGAGGGGATGGCACAAGCATTCGGAAAGCGTATCGGAATCACAGAAGCATATGGGAACTCCCCTGAAGTGAAGGGAGGCGTACTTACAGGAAAGCTTTCTGATTCCAAGCTTCTTACAGTAAAATCAAAAGGGGATTTTATTAGGAAATACCTTAAAGATAGGGGAATTGCCAAAAAGGATGCCGTTGCAGTAGGCAATGACGAGAATGATATGGCAATGTTTCAAGAGGTTGGGCTTACTATAGCATTCAACCCATCAAGATTTATAAAAAACTCTATCACAGATTCATTTTCAAAGGCCATAGATGGCAAAAGGAAGGATTTTATAAAGTTTACAAATGTTGTTGATATCGTTATTCTAAACAATGATCTCTCTAAGTTACTTCCTTTCTTAATTCCAAAACCAGATAAGTTTAGCAGCAATGTGAAAATAGATGAAAAGACGCAATTGTAGGTGCAAATCATGAAAATAGCAAACGTTCAAATGGAGCCCGTATTCTTAGGCAGAGAGGAGAATCTAGATCATGCAGCGCATTTGTTGGAAAAGACATCCGATGCCAAAATAGTTGTGCTTCCAGAACTGTTTAATACAGGATATAACTTCCAGAATAAGGCAGAAGCAGAGCTATTAGCTGAGGATTATAAGACAGGCCCAACATCACGCCTCTTACAAGACATAGCAAGGGAAAACGAGCAGTATATTGCCGCAGGATACGTTGAGAAGATAGGGGACATCCTTTATAACTCCCAACTTCTTGTAGGTTATGATGGCGTTGTCAGCTCCTACCAGAAAGTGCACCTGTTTTTCAATGAGAAGAAATTCTTTGCACCAGGAAAAGAGTTTAAAGTATCTGATCTAGGAGATATTCGTGTTGGCCAGATGGTGTGTTTTGACTGGTTCTTTCCAGAATCTACGCGCACCCTTATGCTAATGGGTGCCGACATAGTTTTACACAGTGCCAATCTCGTATTGCCGTACTGTCCAAATTCCATGGTAACGCGTTGTCTTGAGAACAGGATGTATGCAGTTACATCAAATCGCATTGGTGAGGAGTTCGGGTTAAGATATATCGGGATGTCGCAGATAACAGGGACAGACGGAAGCATTATTCATCGTTCTCCTGAGGATACTGAAGAAGTATGGATAGAAGACATAAATCCATTACTTGCACGCAATAAGGATATGAACGACCTCAATAACATAGTTTCTGACAGGCAAACAGATGTTTATAAAATTAAATAGATTGCATGGTATTCTAATTATATGGCCCAAATGGACATTTATAGAAGGGTAATTCTAAATTAAAGAATGGAAGCTACACTTTTTGCTCATTTGATTTTATCTGTGTTTTCGCCTTCTCTTCGCTTGTTTTTTTCGATGGGCAGCCCATATTGACACAACTATCGCCCCTTCTTCCTTTTATCATAGGTGAACCACATTCCTGGCATCTGTTTTGGGAGAATGTTATAATGCCTTTTTGCGGGAGGGGAAATGATGTATTGCACTTCGGATAGTTCGAACACCCTATAAATCTCTTGTTCGTCGTTTTTGAGACCACTACTTTTAGGTCTCTTCCGCATACCTTGCACGCACCCAGATTTTCATTCTCGCTATTTTTGAGTGCTTTGTAAAGTTCATATCCTATCTCTTGTTCTTGATCTCTAAATTTTTTGAATATCTCTCTTAGTTGTTCCTTAGCTTCTAGCAGGATCTGGTCTTTGTTTTTTTTGGATTTGAGGATGTTTTGTATTTCCTGTTCAAAGTGATTTGTCAGTTTCACAGATACTATCTTGTTGCAATGTTTTTCAAGTGTTGTCACCATCGCCTTTCCTATATCTGTTACTTTTATTTCTTTGCCTTTTATGTAACCGCGCTTGTATAGTGTATCAGAAATGTTTGCGCGTGTTGCTTTTGTGCCAATGCCCAAATTTTCCATCTCTTTTATGACAGAGGCAGGATTGTAGCGTGCAGGTGGCTTTGTCGTCTTCTTGGAATTATCATGCTTTTCCACAATGATGTTCTCTCCTTTATCAAATGGAGGCAGTGTACTTATACTTGAGCGCGTGTATTTTTTATAAAATCTTAACCAACCATCTTCTATGGTAAGCTGTCCTTTGACAACGAAAGGATGCCCTTCTATATCTATTGTTACTGTAACGTTTTCCACTATTGCTTCGGGCATGAACACCGAGAAGAATCTGTTTACTATTAAATCATATAATTTTTCTTGTTCCTTTGTAAACTTATCAGGCATAAGGCCTGTTGGGTATATTGCAGGGTGTGCAGGGTCGTCCTTTTTCCCTTGCACGGGATTAAGCGGCGTTGCAAGTACAGCTTTGGCACTTGCGCTGTAAACAGGGTTTTTTTGGAGCGATTCTAATATATTTTTGAACCCCAATGATTTTGGGAGTTTTTGTGAGGACGTTCGAGGGTATGATATAAGGCCGGCCTCATATAGTGTTTGGGCTATGTCTTGTGTCCTTTTCGGAAGGAATTTGAAGTTAGCCCATGCTTCTGTTTGCAAGAGACCGAGATCCATTGGGGTCGGCGTCTTCTTCTTGTTCTTCTTTTTTATTATATCAGATACATTGCCGTTTTTCCCTTGCACTTCTTTAAATATATTTTCTGCAGTCTCCTTTTTGGTTATTTTTGAGGGATAACTTGCCTTTATTGGAAGTTCGTTTTTGTGAAAATGGATGTCTATTTGCCAATATGGAGTCGGAACAAATAGTTCTATTTCTCTTTCTCTTTCGTTCATAAAATAAAGTGTGGGGGTCTGTACTCTTCCAGCTGAAAGGACGATATACTTGCCGCTGACACGCTTTACAGACGATGATAGTGCCTTAGAAGTGTTTATGCCCCAGTACCAGTCAAGCTCATGCCTGGTGAGTCCTGCCATTACCATAGGAAAGTTGAGGTGTTTTTCTCTGTTTTCATACGATTTTATAAGCTCATCAGTAGTAAGTGTTGAGAACTTCATGCGCATTGTGTTTTGTGGGTCCATCTTGCAAGCATGGACTATGGCATTATAACCAATTACTGAACCCTCTATATCGTAATCGCAAGCGTTTATTACCTCATTTGCATCTTCTGCTAGATCTTGTAATACTCTTATATAGTCTTTTAAATAGCGCATCTTACGATCATACTCATAAGGTGCCACCCATTTTATGTCAAAAAAAGGATATTTGTCAATTGGGCGAGCTTGGCGCAATGAATATAGATGGCCAACAGCAGAGGCAACAACAACGTCCTTATCAGGCACAATATAATATGAGACCTTTCCCTTCTTTTTTTGTTGTTCATTACCAAATGCATGTGCTATACGTTTGGCTACATTTGGCTTTTCAGCAATTATAAGAGTGGTCATTTGGGGAGAATAACTTTGTGTCTTTTAAAACTTTATCCTATTATCCATAGGAATATTACTAAAAACACTATTTTTTTCCATTGTCGAGGGGCAAATGTTTTTGTTCCTTTGTTTAGTGCAAGCATGCCAAACGCGCCAATTGTCCCAATGTAATTATAATATAATGGGAAGCTTCAAGGCCCTTTCATATGATAACATGCCCCGGCCAATTTCATGAAATGGGGAAAGAGTACAATCGGCATGATCACAAGAAATCGCTTGCTTTTCTTGTTCTTGTTGCGATATGCAATATGCATGTAATAAATTGCCACGAAAAAGTATTAGTACTTATTAGAGATAGATGAGTTATGGCAGCCATTTCCGTATCCACTGGATGCGTCATAACACATGACTACACAAAGATACGGAACCAGCTTAACTCTACATCTGCTGATGCAGTTGAGATAATCGTGTATGAGCCGTATAATGAATGCATGCAGGCAATTCCTAAAATTTTTAATAATTTCTCAAAACCTGTGAGTGCATTGCACTCTGTAAAATCTATCCAGACCTTGCTATCAACCCCAGGACTGGAATCAAAAGGTGAAGCATTAATACAGGAATCAACCGTGCTTGCACATAAGCTGGATGCACCCTTATTGATAATACATGCATGGGATGGGAGGTTTTCTAACCTAGATATCGACACTATTTGCGCAACAGTTGTAAGATCCTGCTCATTTGCTGAGGACTATGGCATAACACTCTCATTTGAGGCACTTCCCTCGCGCTTTATGCATCCTGTGGCACTAATGCAACATATCTTAGAATCTACTCCGCTGGCAACATTTACACTAGACTTTGAGTATGCAAGCATCTATTCCATGTTTGATGATCTTATGCAGTTTGCACCGCGCCTTTCAAATATACACTTGAGGGATTATGATGGAAAATGGATAGTTGATGGCAAGAGATCGTACTTAAGCCCCGGCAGAGGCAAGACGGATTTTAAGGCACAGATAAAAAAAATAAAGGCGCATGGATATGATGCGTATTATACGATAGAGGCGCCCCATCCCTCACTGGAAAAAATTGAGGAGAACATTGAATTTTTCCGTTCACTTATATAGCGGCATCATACCCCAATTCAAATGCCCTCTTGTTGAGCTCATAGAAACGATCAGGGATCCGATATTTCACTGCTTTTAGGAGAGTGTCTTTTTCAAGGGGGATTGAAGCTTCTTCGGCAACTTTGGCAAAGGCACCTATCATGACGGTGTTGGATGTTATCTTATTGCCTGCTTTTATAGAAAGCGCTGTAGCATCTATTGCGCGTACTTTGAGATTCTCTTTTAGAATTTTTGATATATCTTCCTGGCTTGGATAATTTGCATCGCCAGTGGAAACGCTCACAGGCACCAATGCGTGCGTGTTATATATGGCATATGCGCCCCGCTTCATATAATTTAAGTAACGCGCCGTTTCAACCGGCTCAAAACCCATTAGGATATCACCTTCCCCTTCCGGGGTTATGGAACCATATACTTCATCACCAAATCGAACATGGGCAATGACACTTCCACCGCGCTGTGCCATACCATGCGTTTCCCCAACCCTTACTTTCATCTTATTGTATATAGCTGCATTTGCTATCACTTGTGAGGCCACTAGCACTCCCTGGCCGCCTACGCCCGATATAACAATGTTGTATTGCACATACTCACCAGGTATTACTTATCAATAAATTTTTTAAATATTTGGGATAAAGAACATTCATGATTGTTATTGGCGGTGGATTGGGCGGACTTCTCACAGCGGCAATTGCTGCAAAATCTGGCCATGTCATTTTATTTGAGCGTTCTTCTAATTTGGGGGGGAGATTCAGAAATATACCATTTAAAGGGTATGCGCTGACTACTGGCGCATTGCATATGGTGCCGCATGGATCAGAAGGGCCTCTTGCCCAGATTCTCGCTGAAGTGGGCGCTAAATGCACGATAGTAAACTCTTCACCATGGGGCACGTTCCTTCTGGATGGAAAGGAACACAGATTCACGAACCTTCGTCATCAGCTTCCTTTTCTGGATAAAATGCGCATCTCTAAATTAATAACAGAAATGCGTTTTACCAAAGGCCCTAGTGGATCGGTGGAGGACTTGATAAAAGATCGCTTCAACGAAACGATATATCTTGAAGTAGTGCGCTGTATATTGGGTTGGGCAGTGTCTTGTCATCCTTCTGATGTTCAAGCAAAGGACCTCTATTCCATCGTACGCAATATCTTCAATTATGGGGGCCCAGGGGTTCCTATTGGCGGTTGCAGTGGTGTGATACGTTCACTAGAAGATGTGCTATTGGGCCAAAACGTTTCTATAGTTCAAAAAGAGGTAAAGAAGATAGTAGTAGACGATGGAAAAGCCATAGGTGTAGAGACCACTGATGGTGATTTTTATCCTGACGAAACTATAGGGTCCGATGTTGGGATTAAAAAGACTGTTGGGATGTGCCGGGATGGGGTGCTTGAGGCCGAATATGTTCGTGGCATTATGAATATTTTGGAATCGAGAGGAATTAAGATAAACATCGCTGTGTCGGAGCCACTTATTCACCATAGTGGAGTTCTTTTCCCAATAGGCGCTGCGCGCGTGGAGGGCATGAATCAGGTCACGAATATAGATCCTTCCCTTGCACCACAGGGTAAGCATCTTGTAATGTGCCATCAGACTATTATGGGGCATAGCATACGCAAGGAGATTAAGAAAGGCATAACAGATATCGAAGAGGCGTTTCCCAAAAAAGACTTTGAGGTGCTTTGTGCTCAATCATATTTTGGAATGAACCCTGTAAATCGTGCTGCACATGGATTGGACGTTTCCCAACAGTTCCCTATCGATGGAGTGTATATTGTGGGAGATAGTGCCAAAGGCGAGGGAGGCATTGAAGTGGAGGGCATAGCACTGGGTGTTATGAAGTTAAGAAGCCTACTAGATATTTGATAAATATTTTTAACCCTATATTTAGGGTAATTTGAATTGTTCAATTTTTTAAAAGATGTTGTTTTTATCAGATAGACTTCTTAGAAATTATAATAATTAAAAAATAATTAATAAAAAAAACACATTGCGAGTTATTTGCGCAACGTAATCTCTATTGCCGAAACATTGGATGTTGAACCGTCTTCCCTTGTCATCTGTTCTGTAGACGTTTTTATGTCATCTATTTTGATGTCAGGGATAAACTTGTTCTTAACAATCTCGGCTACATCGACTGTGCGTGATATTGCCCTGCCACGTGCTTTGAGGACTACTTCTTCAGCGTTACCTTCGTTAAATTGGGTAATTACTGCTAAAACATAGCTCATCTGGGGTTTGCTCCCAATATAAACCACGTCTTTCTCGTTGTTTTCGGCCATAGTATCTTCTCCGTTATGATTTATGTAAATAATCTGCAATATGCTATCTGCAGACCATGATGTAATAGTATTATTAGTATTTAACTTTTGCGCAGGTATTAAAAAACGTTATAAAGATATAAATTGATATAAACGAGTGGGTGAGGTAATGAAGAAAGTACTTGTTTTTTTATTATTGTGTACATTGATATGCTCAGGTATCAAAGGCAGCATGGCTGATACCGAGGTGTGGTGGAGTGATGATTATAATTATCGCATTCCAATAATACAACCTAGTAATAGCGAACCTGGAACTGCAACGATATCGTTTCAGGAGATTCTTGATAAGCTTGGGATATATCCTTTTGATCCTACATTTGGATTTATAGAAAAAATAGACCCTATGTCCTTAATCCTTATTGAACAGGGAACTGCATCAGTTGAGCATCCTTTCTACTTTGAACCTACGGTGAGTGTTATAGTTGATGACTTCGAGTCTGGCATTGCTGCATGGAGCGTCGGAAGCTCAGTATCTGTAAACATAATGGAGATTGGCGAAAGCAATTCCCTCCATTTTTATAAGGACACGGCATCTGGCGTAAAGATATATATTCCTTTGACAGCTGATATGTTCAAGGAAATGGACTATCTCTCTTTTGATGCAAAGGGTTCTTTTAGAATAACACTACGCGACCCTGCTAAAGGAACTTTCATAGTAGACGAGGAAGTGCATAATAAGAATTTCTCAAAACAGATACTTCCACTTGAGTTTGGCACGTTCAGGGAGGGCATCACGTACTATCTTGAACTTTACCCCCTTGATTTTGTGTCGAATAACTGGATAGATGATATTGTTTTTATTAATGATACTGTAAATATCGATTTCGCTGCCTCATCAGATAAATTATACCTTTACTTCAACACCTATTTTTCAGGAGAAAATCAGGGATCCCCCCTATTTTATCCTATAGATGGCGCTAAAAAACAGGGAATTCTTCAAGACCCGGAAGGATTCAGAATATCATTTGAGAATGAACCTTTTGAAGCTATCTCTAACAATTATGATATTGTAGTCCAAGTAAGTGATGCGCGAAACAACATTGAATGGATACGCTACCGTATAGATTGGCCATCGTGGATTGATTTTGATGACACTAGCGTTGGCGTATGGGGCAATCTATCCTTTGATGGCACCTATTGGAATGCTGCATGGGACACACGTACAACAATATGCGATGGCCATCATACTCTAGCTGTAATGGCATGCGATGTCAAAGGCAATAAGACGTTCCAACTAATCGACGTTGAAGTGGAAAACATCGTTGATGGAATAAATTTGGCGCCAGGCAAGGAATCTTTCTCGTTTGCTATGATAGGGGATATGCAGCCGTTGGCAGGGGGCATGCGAAATCCTCTTGTTGCATCATATATTATGGATATTATATCTAATAAAGAGGACATTGACTTTATAGTGCAGGTAGGGGATATTGCATATGCTGGACATAAGGGAGAGTACGAACAGATACGTAGGCAGCTTACATCGCTAGCGACCGTTCCATTCTATCCTGCTATTGGAAATCATGATGCGGCTGCAGCTAGTGGAATCGATAATTTTGTTTATTACTTTGGTCATAAGATATATTCGTTTGATTACGGCACTTCCCACTTTATATTTCTCTGTTCAGAGCTTCCTGGTTACAAAGGCCTCATAGCAGGTGAGCAGTTGGAGTGGTTTGATAGGGATCTAGCCCAAAACTCCGATAAGGATGCTATTTTCATAGTAATACACCAACCAATATATCCTGTGTTCCATGGCATAATCAACCAAGAGGAGGTTCAGGACGTAATAGAGCGTTACGATAATGTTGCTGCCATATTCCAGGGCCATGAACATACGTATAATTACGAGGTCGTAAATGGAATGGATATATTCATTACAGGAGGTGCTACATGGCTGGACGGCCAGTATGCAAAAGAGAACACCTTTAATCATTATTTCATATTCGAGGTCAGTGGGGCGGCAATAACATGGAGGGTCGAGAAAACATCCCATCTATTCTTGGAAACTCCCGACGAGGGTGAAGTTACCAATAATCCCTCTATCAAAGTGGCTGGCACCACACAGCCATACACTGTTGTGTTTGTCAACGGCATAGAGTGCACGAGCACAGCACGAGGGGACTACAGTGTTGTCGTGCCATTGGAACTTGGATCAAACACGATCACAGTAACTTCTGATGAATTGCCTGATGGCCAGGTGCATAGTGATACTCATACGGTGGTGCGCCTTGCTCCTTTGGAAATTGAAGTGCTAGGCGATGAAGAACCACTTGAGGTGCTAGTCACGTCAGATGGGCAGCCCATAGGAGGCGTAAGTGTACAGCTTCTTGATATGGAGATCACGACAGGAAGTGATGGAAGGGCAATATTTGAAAATTATCCAGAAAATGGAAATGATATTAAAATATCTGCCTATGGCACCGGATATTATGGAACGTTCACTACTATCTCAATATCAAAGGATTCAGGAGGGTTGCCGCTTGCGTATGGTGCCATTATTGCAGCTGTTATAGTGTTGGCAGTAATCGGGGCAATTATAAAAAAGAAAAAATGATATATTCATTTATTCTTTATTATTTTTAATTTTTGTACTATTTTATAGTATATGGAAACGTTATGACGCATTATATATCGTTATTTTCGATTTTAGTATGTATTATGATAGTCAAAATTATAAATTTAAACGATTATGGCCGTTAAGTTAATATATTCCTTCAATATAAATCGTTACTATAGAAAGTAATTAATATTGCTTATCAATGGAAATGATGCCATGAAGGTCTGGATTGATATATCAAACTCACCACAAGTTCTTTTTTTCAAAAGCATCATTAGGCGCCTAGAAAAGGAAGGGCACGAAGTAGTTGTCACTGCTAGGCGATTTGGAACTATGGAGGATATGCTTTCCCAAGCTGACATACCGTATGCTCTAATAGGAGAACACGGGGGTTCATCTAATGAGGCAAAGCTTATCTGCTACTCTAATCGTGTCATTGGACTTACAGAATTCATTTTAAAGGAGTGCCCAGATGTGGCACTATATAAGCATTCTGTGGAGGCCCCGCGTGTTGCATATGGCCTTGGCATACATTCTATATGCGTCATTGACAATGAGAATGCTATTGCACAAAACAAGCTAATGCTTCCTCTTTCCCAGAGAATAATAGCTCCTGTTGCCATTGATAAAAATCTTATAACACGCTTTGGTGTGGAAGAAAGGCAAATTCGCCATTTTAATGGATTTTGCGAGCTTGCACACATAAACGACTTCATACCTTCTATGGATGTGTTGAATCAGCTAAACATAAAGGAGGGCAAGCCTTTGGCTATAATGCGCCCTGAGCCGGTAATGGCAAATTATTTCAATGGCGATCCATCAACATCAATCGTTACAAAACTTCTGTCATCCCTAAAGGATTTCCAGTGTGTGGTGTTCCCAAGGACCGAGCAACAGCGCAAGCTTTTCGAGGGCCGCGGGGCGATCATACCGACGCAATGCGTTGATTCGCTCTCCCTTATAAGTTTTGCAGATATTGTTATGAGTGCCGGCGGATCTATGAATCGAGAGGCCGTTGCGTTAACAAAACCCGCCATATCAACATACAAGGAAAAGCTACTTTCTGTAACTGCATACATGGTGGAAGAAGGCATAAAGATGCATTCATGCGATGCACAGGAAATTACCCGCTATGCCGACAAATTTTCTGGGAATAGGGCATATGAGCATAAGATTAAGGAAAAGCTCAAATCAATGGAAAATCCTGTAGATGTGATAATTGAGGAACTTGATATGATGGAGCTTTAGCTGTAATTTCCGCAACACTTATCTTTTCCTCTTCCAAAGAATAATAGAATGAAACCTATACTAGCCATAAACAACAGCCCTTATTATTATTTCAACCCTTTCATGCTTAGTAGCATAGGCATGACCTTTCCGTGTACAGAGCGCATCATAAAAAATCTTATCAAGAAGGTTTTGTGGCTTTCTAATCAATTCGATGATATTTTTATCCCTGGCATCCAGCTTGGGATTGAAAGTGACTTTGCACTAAGAAGCCCTTCGTCAATTAAGGCAATTCGCCGTTTTGGAGAGGACCATGGAATAGAGTTCATAGTTCACGTGCCAGATCTAATAGTTCCAGGAAAGCAATGTTTGAAAGGCCTGCGACAATATGTTACCTCTTACATACTGGGCACACGAAACATAACTAAAGAACGATTTTCCATGGAAGTCTTGAGAAGAGCAGACGCCGCATATTCTCTTGGTGCCAAGACAATGGTAATTCATCTTCCAAATGGTGTATCCGAGACGCCACAAGATACTCTGTCATACTTCTCACCTAATATTTCTGATTCACTTAAAGAAAAATGCATCAAATTTGCAATAGAGAACTGCAATAATGAACCAAACCCCTTCTATGGAAGCGTACATAACATCAGCCTATTGCTAAAGAATTTAGGTAATCCATATGTATTTTGTTTTGATTATGGCCACTATATTGTTGGTAGAAAAAATATTCCTAAAGATGAGCTAATATCTGCTGCAAAATTGGCAATGGTGCACCATGTACACATAAATGACGGAAGCTCTGATATGCATCTTTTCATGGGGGAAAGGCCACAGCACACCAATCATGAGGTCTTGTTGGAGATGGAGAATTTATACATGGAATCTGTTTTAAGAAATGTCGATACAAATGGCAAGATATTTGTTTTTGAGCGCAACAGGCCATATTCAGAAAATCAATTACTAGCTGCTACTCAGATGCTATTGTCAGCCCTATCTCTTTGACATACAACACTAAATTATCCTCAACTAATATTACTTTTACTTCCGCCCCTTTGGGAATTTTATTGTCACTTCGTGCTTTCCATAGCTCGCCACGTATCTTTACCATCCCCTTGTTGTGGATGTCAGATGATGCTATGCCTAAATAATCTGAGAAATCATCACTTGACATAACAGGCAGCCTTGTTAGTATATTGACGTTCATCCGGTAGTTCACATACGCAACAAGACACAACATCACGATAACTGGGAGAATGTAGATAAATTGTATGCCAACATACGCCCATAGTATGAGCACGACAAGGATATATATGCCATATGTGACAACAAATCTTTTTTTTATGTCAGCCTTGGATGGAAGACCGTGTTTCATAAAAATAAAAGAGAGTGAAAAAATAAAAGTTTATTCCTGCTTTGTCCTGTCATTGTGCCATGCGTGCGAATGAACATAAACTTTTGATAGTTTATGTGCAAAGTTGGTATCCTAGTCAAAGTACTATATCAAGGACTTCTTGGAGATCACTTACACATAAAACATCTTTATTTTCGCATTTTTTTTGTGTCCTTGTTACATATATGGGCGTAATACCCATATGCAGCGCCCCTAATACGTCTTCTATGTACGAATCTCCCACATAATAAGCTTCACTTGGCATTAAACACATCTCTTCTAATATATAAGAAAATATTTTAGGATGAGGTTTTTCATAACCTAAATCTTTTGATGATATAGTACAGTCAAAGTAAGAGAGCAGACCGTGTTTTTCCAGCACATCATCAAGCTCGCGAGTTAGGTTCCAGTTAGATATTACACCAAGTGAAAATTTTCCATATAATCTATCCAGAACGCCTTTTGTTTCTGGAAAAGTTTTGAACTCTATGCTGTCTGCAAAAGATATGGTGATGCTTTTGGCCAATGTTTCATCTTTTGGCAGTCCGCATGACTCAAGTAACATCATGTTAAACAGGAATGGAAGGGATGAGTTTCCTATATTTGATATATCAAAATACTTATCAAGCTTGGACTTTGCTTTTGTTATGTTTTCTAATATTGAATGTGCAGGAATGTTTATGTCATGCTCTTTAAAAACTGAAAGATAGATTTTTTCTGGCTCCGGCGTGATTTGCAGCAAAGTTTGTCCGACATCAAAGATCACGCCTTTCATAAAGTTAATATCCATTACATATTCTTATATTTTTGTGCATGGAGATACAGAGACAAAAACTCTTTAAGGTAATAATACATTTTCATAAGTGAGGTATTAAAATGAAATTGAGATTCTTATCTATTATTTTAATATTGTTTGTTAGTATTTTTGTGTCAGGATGCATATCCGGCGATGACTCTACAACAACACCAGCACCTACCACAACGCTTGCACCAACAACACCAGCACCTACAACGACACTTGCACCAACAACAATACCGCCAACAACAATACCGCCATACTACGATACGAAGGATGTTAACGTATCTGATGATAATGGGGGCTTTAAGGTAACAGTGATTAAGGTGGGTTACTTTACTCACCCTAAGTATCATATTGTGGGACAAGAGACGACGCACTTTAGAGTGGATCTGGAAATAGAGAATCTAATCAACGCTAAACGTTCTATATATCCTAACATAAACAGCTATATAGTCGATGATCAAAGCGTCCGTTGGCCTGTATATTTTGTAGGCTCCCCTACAGACATAAGCGGCGAATATGATGGGCTTGAGGTGCGCCAAGGTTATATTGTGTTTGAGGCAATAAATGAAAATTCATCTACACACACCTATACAATTGAGATACCGACCATGAACTTGCCTGTAAAATTGAAAATAGAGTTCGTGTATCCATAATTTACAATATCAATCTCTTTATTATTTTTATTTTTTTTCTTATACCTAATTTTGTTAGATTAAATACTGTAATTCTAAAAGAATGCCTCACCTTCAAGAGGCATCCTGTCTTAGAGTTGTAATAAGCTATTTATACCCATTATATGAGTAGGATTGATGATAGGAAAAGTTATTTTTTCTTCTACTCAGGAAGTAATATTTAGGATACAGGATGATGTAGAAGTGGAGACCATCACTGTGGGAACTCTCATAATCATTAATTCTTATTACAAATACCTTGCAAGAATATCCTCTGTTGAGCTCAAGAATCTTGGTGAGAACACACTTGCTGATAAGGTAGCAACGATAAATACAGAAGACGTGTTTGGGGATATACAGTCAGCGCTTGGTGAGCAGTTTTATTATGTATGCAAGGCGCGTGTTGTTGGTATTGTAGATGGAAGGCTTCGTGGTGCGAAATCAATACCAAAATTCCTTTCAACAGTACGCAAAGCAGAGAAGGGAGATCTTGCGTTCCTTGAAGAAATGAGGGGCGATGTAGTTGAAGTAGGAATGGTAAGAGATGTCGATATACCAATTCTTCTTGATAGGAAATACCTCATAACACGACATTGCGGAGTTTTTGGAAAGACAGGGAGCGGGAAATCTAACACCGTGAAAGTGATTTTAAGCAAACTTATTGAGAAAAAAACGCCTTGTTTAGTGTTTGATATTCATAGTGAATACTCTGGATATGAGTGTCTGCGTTCTAGTAAAGATGTCGTAATTATGGGGATAGGCAATTGTGAGGATGTTACAATATCTCTTCCCCTTTCTGCGATAAAGCCTAAAGACGTGCGTCTTGTAACATCGATCAATGAAACACAAGGAGAGGCGATAGATATGATAAGGCGCCGTTACAAAAAAGAATGGATTTCCTATATTACAGGGACAGATTCCAAAACTATTTCAAAGGAATTCGAAGATAAAATATCTGATATGACAATAGGCGTTTTGAAGAGAAAGCTAGATTCGCTTGAAATGCAATGTTACGTGGGGCCAAGCTTTAATTCCCTTGAATACATGTTCCAGGCTTTGTGCAAGCACAAGACGCTAGTAATAGACTTCGGGGAATATGAGCATAATGATTATGCAATCCGCCTAATAACAACTGTTGTTTCTCGCTTCCTTTTGGAAAAATATAAAAATGCAAAGAGGCAGGGAACTAATCTTCCAGAGACACTTATAGTTCTTGAAGAGGCCCATAAACTTCTCTCAAAGGACTTGACACGCCTCACTATTTTTGAGGAAATAGTGCGTGAAGGGCGCAAATTCAATATAGGCCTCCTTGTCGTTGACCAGACGCCAAGAAAGATTCATGAGGAGGTCATATCACAGCTAAATACGGTCATTATAATGTTACTGACCAATATCAAAGATAGGGAGCATCTCGTGCTTTCGTCAGAAAACGATCTGTCCGATTTCAAGGATGAGATGGCGCGTCTTGACATGGGTGAGATGATAGTAACAGGAATATCAGTTCCAGTGCCTCTTTTCGGAAAAGTGCCCGAGTTTGTTGGGTTAAACCAGAAGGCACCAGACGGCTTTGATGCATTTTCATTTAATGAGTGATAATATGAAATCACATTACGCACATGATGGAATTATTGTGGCAAGAATACAAAATATTTCTCAAGCAGTAAGTAGGCTCCTTAAAGAACTTATAGTAGTTGCATATAGAAGTGGTGTTTTTATATCTCTCTTCTTTTGGAATACGAAAGAGAATATTGATGCTTTGACGGTGGTTTAAGATGTTTGTGCACGCTGCAGATATTCATCTTGGGATAACGCGTTATCCTAAAATAGATCCTTTGACAGGCCTAAATCTTCGCAGCAAAGATTTTTTGGGGGGATTCAATGAACTTTGCGATTTCGTAATTGATACACGCCCGGACTTGTTCCTTCTTTGTGGGGATCTCTTTGATAGGGTGAATCCTACAAACTACATGCGCAGACAAGTTCAGCAACGATTTCAAGAGCTGTCTCAATTAGCTATAGACACAATAGTAATTTCTGGAAATCACGAGACGCCAAGAACAAAAGGTGTTTCAAACCCCTTAGTGCTTTATAAGAACATGGATCATATCCATATAATCCTTGCTCCATGCCAGAAGGATATAGGAAATTATCATATAAGGGCGGTGCCTTATACTGCCCATCCTCAATCTTACATGGACAAACCTGTTTCTGGTAAGGAGAACATACTCATGATGCATACCACCATAGAGGGTGCAAGAGTGGGATCGGAGCGCTTCATGTGCTTTGATGAGGAAGCAGTTAAGCGTTCTGAAGTGCCCCCTTATGACTATGTGGCATTAGGCCACATACATAAGTCACAGATGTTGTCTCGTAATGGCACTCGCATTGTGTATCCTGGATCTATAGAACGTTATGACTTCAATGAGATTGATGAGAAGAAAGGTTTTTACTTGGTTGATGGGGATCCAGAGTTTGTAGGCGTAAACACGCGGCCGATGATTTCTAGAGAGATTGTGGTAGATAATTTGAGCGGATACGATATTACTGCCAAAAGCGTTGAGATACTAAAGTCAGAACACATAGAAAATAAAATAATTCGCCTGGAATTTACAGGAACGATGGACGATGTTGAGCGAAATAGTATAAACTTTGCAGAGATAAAGGAAACTGCACTAAGCGCTGCTTATTTTGCCTTGCATGACAAAACAGCTGCATCGAACTATCTCAATATAAAAGAGGAGAAAGTAGTATTTTCCCCCTACGCTGAGCTTGAGAGATATTTGCAAATGACCGGTAAATATCATAATGAGGTATATGAGCTGGGAAATGCTATCATTCATAAGAGGCTAGAGAAATGATAGTTGAGCGTATTGATCTTATAAACTTCAAAAAATACACAAAAGAGGCCATCGAGTTTGGAAGGGGGACAATTGGAATTTTTGGCCCCAATGGAGCAGGAAAATCAACGCTCTTCGATGCCATCTGTTGGTGCTTATATGGCGTTACGCCAACTATAGGAAAGGAAGGAGAAAATGTCAAACAGGAGGAGCTAATCCAAGATGGAAAAGAAGATATGGGTGTAGAACTGTTGTTTAATTATGGCCATCAGCGCTATAATGTATCTCGCTTCTATTCTACTATAGACGGAACTCATGCACGTGTTCGTGTGGATGGCGAGATAGTTGCTAACTCTTCTAAGGAGGTATCTAGCTTCATTACTAAGACCCTTGGGCTTGATGCCAAGGCATTTATTTCCGCTTCTTTCATTCGCCAGAAGGAAATAGATCTGCTAACAAGCCAGCGTGCATCAAAACGAAAGGAAATTATAAACAGATTATTCAATTTGCAGCTTTACGATTCAATGCTTGATGACACAAAGAGATTGTCCCGGGAGCTTGATATGGAAAAATCTCTTTTGGAGGAAAAGTATAGTAATCTCAAGCAAGAGGTAAAACATTTCAAAGAGCTTATAAAGGATGATTCTTCCCAAAAGAGAACATATAAGGAGATCAAGAAAAGATGTTCGGAATGTTTGTTGTCATTTTCAAAGGAAAAGAAGGCCCTTGTTAGCGTAGAACAGGCTTTTGAACAGTACAATTATCATCTTAATGAGTTTCGTGTGATAGAAGTTAAGGAAAAAGAGTACTTACAGCGTCTGGGCGAAATGCAGGCAGAACTTGAAGAAGTTATCGAGTCAAAAAGTATATTGGGTAAAATAGAAGAAAAACTTGGAAAACTCCTCCCATTTAAGCATGAAGTCGAAAGGCTCACACCTATCAGAGATACTTATAGGGCTCTTGCTTTTCATATAGAGGAGCTTAATCGTTCTAAAGAAACTAGCATAAATAATCATAAGAACTCCGTGGAGCTAAAAACTGCGCAACTAAGCAAACTCAAGGATAAGGAAAATAGGCTCTCTAAAGAACATGATACGCTGGAAAAACTGCTTATTAATAAGGAAAAATCTTTACCAGATGTGGATTTATTGGAGTGTTCATTAAAAGAATATAGAACTGAGCTTGAGAAAATAGAGGATAGGATATCAGGCGATAGGGCTGCAATAGAGCGTATCAACACGATTATAGATAGATTGCGTAAAGAAGGGGCTACGTACACATCCTTGGAACACAAATCGCGCTGCCCCACATGCCATCAGAATTTAGACGATAACCAGAAGGCGCTTCTTCTAAAAGATAATACATCTTCGCTTGAAAAATACACGTCGATGCTGCGTAACAACATGACAAAAACTAAAAAGATTGAGGCAATGCGCAACGATCATAGACAACGCATCACATCTTTAGAGCTTGCGATACCTGATGGACGAAAGCAGATATTGACTTTATCAAAAAAACACTCGGAACTTGAGAATCAGATGATGCGGCTAAAAGAGGTTCGTTTGCGCATAACGGATATTTCTGCTGAGATAACGCTCCAAGAGGCAGAACAAACAGACAGCCTAAAGAAAATTGAGAAGGAAGCGAAATCTTCAAGAAAAAAACTACAGGATATGAATTTTGATCAGTCTGTATACGAAGTTGCCCAGGCTAAGGCAAGAGAATATGCCACATTTCATGCCAAGCGCGATGCCTTATCAAAACAGGCATCAAAGGAGAATTCCATAAGGGAGCAAATCGAAAAGATGCGTGCTCTTTTATCAGAAATAGCTATTTTAAAAAAGGAGCATAGTTTTCATATACAAAAAAATGAGATATCAAAACAAATGGTGGAAGAAGCAAAGGCACGAGTTTCAGTGATCGAACAAGAACTCTCGTCGATAAAAGTAGAAGAAGCAAAAATTATGCAACAAATTGAGAATAATGATATAATAAGGCTTAGGATGAACACTACGAAGGAGAGTATCATAGAGTGTGAGTTAACACTTGAGAAAACAAAAAAGAAGATGCATGATTATGAGATACTCAAAAACGCATTCAAGAACATCCCCATAAACATCCATGAGAGGCTAAAACCACTGATACAGTCTGAAGTGTCCGCCCTTCTTAACGAAACGACACTCGGAAAATATTCTGCGGTTACAATAGATGAAGATTACACCATCAGAGTGCTTTACAATGGCGTTTATTATCCCATCTATCGTTTTTCAGGAGGAGAGAAGGACCTTATTAACCTTTGCCTGCGTGTTGGTATCTCCCGCGTTTTGGTATCTTTGTCAAAAGAGCAGGGGTTTGCCCATCTTGAATCCTTGTTCTTGGACGAGACATTTTCATCTCTTGATGTTGAACGACGGAGGAATTTGCTGGCAGCAATTCACACATTGGAAAAATTCTTTTCACAAATAGTTATAATAACACATGTGGAAGACATACAAGAGATGATACCTGCTGCATTGGTGGTGGAAGAGAATATAGATGGCAGCTCATCTATCACATATTTAAAAAAGTAAATAAATATATGTTTTTTTGCCATGCTTATAGTAGAAATCTTTTTATAACCTAATGGAATGTATTTTGTGGTGTTAATCAAATGAAAGTTTCTGATGTGATGACGAACAACGTTATCTGCGTTAACGTACCTGGTTTGAGAAAAAAAGCACTTGAGATTATGCAGAAGAACAATGTTTCTGGACTTCCAGTTATTGATGAAAAGACTAGAAATCTTGTTGGGATGGTCACATTGGACGATCTTTTGAAGAATCCCGATGAGGAACAGATTGCTTTGATAATGAGGAGGCTAGTCGTGACAGTGGGTGCCGATGAGGACATTATGCATGCTGCCAAGAAACTTTCTGAGAAGTGCATCTACAGGCTTCCGGTGGTAAACAATGGAAAGCTTGAGGGCATAGTTACTGTTGAAGATATAATAAAGAGGGGACTTTCCAAGATCGATAGCGATGAGGAATGCTCAGCATATATGAAGAAGTATGTGGCATGCGCTTGGGATGAGACTCCTTTGTCCTTGTTATTGAAGATCATGGAATATTCGCATTCTCTGGCAGTTGTTTTACTTGACAACAGGGGAAATCTAGTTGGGGTCATCGATAATTCAGACCTCATAAAGCATGGAGAAATTGTTGATGAGACTGATAAGACCTCTCTGAACAAAGGCGCAGACGACGATGACTGGACATGGGAGACGAAAAGTACCCTTTACATTGGTACAAAGCGTTTAAGGCTTCCTAATAAGGCTGCAAGGGACTATACATCTGGTGATGTGCATACGGTTGCACCAAACACTTCGATTACAGAATGTGCCAGGCTGATGCGCCGATACGATGTTGAGCAGTTGCCTGTGATAGATGAGGACAACGATATAATGGGCATAGTTAGAGACGTAGATCTTCTTGCATATTTCTTGAATGAAGAGTAATATTTAATTTATATTTGAGTTTATCATTTGATTTACAGATACTATCACATTTTATTAGAAGGTACGAATTTGCAGGATTTGCCATATTTTCATACTATAATATCTGTTTTTTATATTTTGTTTTATTAGATGCACAAATATCTCATTATATATAAAATAATTGATTAAATCGTTTATATACTCAATCTATTGAAATATTTTTATTATTTTACCGAAAATTATTTATATAAATATTTCCTTATTTTTAGTACCTCAACTATAGGATTTTATCTATAGATGTTTGAAAACGATGATTATATTTCGTCTGAGGACGATATATTGGGAGGTAAAAAAAGATGTATAAAAATTGGAAAAAAGTTGGAGCACTGTTTTTAGTTGTAACGTTGGTTACTGTTTCTTTGTCTGCTTGCATTGGCGGAGGAGAAGAAGAGACAACGACACCAGCCCCTACTGAACCAGCACCCCCAACATACAATGAGTTGCCGGCCAATATGGACGCAGCTTGGAAGACATACTTCGAAAACACTGATTTTGATGGAGACGGAATCTTGTATCCTTCTGACCAATATTTGGGAAGGGACGATGCAACCGTTGATTTTGCTGCAAAGACCGGTGGCGTATACCGTAGCATGGGCGCAGAAATATCAGATTTTGACCCCATTGATGTTACAGATACAGCATCTGACACGATAGTTTCTAAAATATTCTCTGGACTTGTTCAGTATGTCCCAGGTACTACAGACCCAATGCCCGATGTGGCAGTAGCTTGGGAAGTAAATGCTGAAGGTACGGTATACATATTCTATCTTAGGGAAGGCTTGACATTCACCAACGGTGAAGCACTTACTGCAGAAGATATAGTGTTCTCATGGGACAGGCTTGCAAACCCCGTTTATGCAAGTGCCAGGATAAACTTCCTGACAGACTATGTAGATAGCTATGAGGCTGTTAGTGATTATGTGTTCAAAATAACACTCAAGAATTCTTTCGCACCATTCCTGACATTGATGACATACACTTGTTTCCATATATTGCCAAAAGATTATGTATCATCCTCCGAAGTCGTTGGCGCGACCGCTGATGAAGGTGTTGAGAAGAACTGGATTGACTTCCCTGTAGGAAGTGGCCCATGGATGCTTAAAGAATATGTATCTGGGGATCACATAACAATTGAAGCTAACAAGACTTACTGGGCAGGAAGACCTTATCTGGATGAGATGAGAACCAAGTTCACAGAGGAAGAAGATACTATTGTTCAGGCATGGAAAGCGGGACAGGTCGACATATGTGGCGTTCCGACTCCATACTGGGAAGAATTCAATGATCTATACAAAGACAAGTTAGTAACTACATCCGAACTTGCAACATTCTGGATATTCTTCAACTGTGAAGCATGGCCTTTCGAAAACAAGGCGATACGACAGGCTGTTACTTCTGGAATTGAGCGCGCATCCGTGCTTGACACATTGTTCAAGGGAAGGTTTATGCCAGCACATGGTTCGTTGCCACCAGGCATCTTTGGTTTCTCGCAGGAGTTGTATGACAGCTATGCTTGGACCTACGATTCTGACAAGGCCAACCAGATCCTAGACGATGCAGGAGTACTAGATACAGATGGGGACGGATACCGAGAATACCAAGGCAAGAAGCTTAAGATGGAGCTTTCATCTTACGTTTCTAACACATGGAAGGATGCTGCAGTAGTATGGACTGCGAACCTTGCGGATATCGGAATTGAGCTAACCTACCAGCAGTATGACTTTGGTACAATCATCCAGATGGCAGACGAGGGTACTTACACTCTCCTGACACTCGGATGGATAGCCGATTATCCAGACCCGGAGAACTTCTTCATAATGTTTGAGACAAAGCAGATCCCAGATCCAAACAGCACTAGGTACAGTGACCCACAGGTTGACGCATGGATTGATGATCTAAGGACAAATCCAAACATAGAGGAGCGAAGACAGCTTGCCTACAATGTCGAGCAAAAACTACAAGAAGACTGTCCGATGGTATGGTTCTTCCACTCTAGGAGAACTGTTGCAATCCACGACTGGCTCCATGGCCGTCTATCTGGCGCAATGGGCGCTCATGTAGAGAAACAGCTGGGCATGTGGCTTGATGCAGATAGAAGGAATCTTTAATTCTTTCTTTTTTTCTTTTATTTTCCTTTTTTATTTCGGTTTAGCATCGAATTATTTATAAATATATATTCTTATCAACGATTACTTAATATATCCTTATTATTATATTATAAAAAAAAGATGTGATTACTTGCGAGAATATGTTGTTAAAAAATTGGCTATTGCAATTATTGTACTTATAGGCGTGTATACTGTCACTTTTTTCTTGACTTTTATGTTGCCAGGAGATCCGGCACGAGTTTCGTTGGGGCAGCATGGAAGTGAGGAGGCAGTCGAGCTTATTAGAGAGCAATGGGGGCTTGATAAGCCTAGATACGTCCAGTATTATTCATATTTGACTCATTTTCTCAAAGGAGATATGGGAAAATCATTCAGGTACTATCCACGTGATGTGATAGAATTAATAAAGTATAGATTTCCTGTGACAGCATATTATGGTATATGGGCCATATTTTTTGCTATTATTTTTTCTATTCCGTTAGGTGTTATTGCGGCGTATAAGCAGAACACAATTTTTGATAACGCTACAGTATTATTTTCTCAAATTGGTGTTTCTTTGCCAAACTTCTGGCTTGGAATGATGCTTATAGCTATAGTTGCTGTAAAACTTGGATGGGTAAATCCGGTTCCAGATGTGGAATATGGCTATTATTGGACACCAGTAGGATTCTTTACAAGTCTTAAGGCTTATATTTTGCCAATTATCACTATAGCAACAGGCATGATGGCATCAAACACAAGGCTTACGCGGTCTTCAATGCTTGAAGTAATCCGAGAGGACTACATAACATTGGCACGTGCAAAAGGTCTTCCAGAGCGCACAGTAGTTCTTAAACATGCGTTAAGAAATGCACTTATCCCCGTTGTTACAAATGTTGGAATGCAGTTCTTGCTTCTTGTAGGCGGTGCGATACTAACAGAGACAGTTTTTGGTATTAATGGGTTAGGGAGACTCTATTTAGATGCCATAAATTATAGGGATTATCCTGTTGTAATTGCATTGACTTTAATCTACACAGGAGGGGTAGTGGTTATCAACCTTATAGTTGATCTCCTGTATGCACGCATAGATCCAAGGGTAAGTTTAAGTTGATTATCATGGCAAAAAAAATAGATTTCATGGAAGCGGAAAAACAAAAAAAGCTAGATAATAGACGACTCTATCTAAAGTTTGGAGGTATTGTTGTAGCTCTTATCCTGATACGTTTCCTCTTTTTGACGCGAGACATGATAACATCATGGGGACTAAGACTTGCGGCAGTTGGGATATTTGTTGCTGTATGCTACTTTGTCATAGATCAATTCTATAAGCGTTGGAGTATACTAAATTATCCTAATGAGAGGGATCCGATAGACAGATTTTTTCACAGGATTTATCGTAACAAGTTAGCAACAATCGGGATGTTCATTGTATCAAGTCTAATAATATTGGCTGTTTTTGCCCCTGAGGTTGCCATATATGAAAAAACCTATTCGGCTGATTGGAAAGAGTATTCATTGTTAATGCCCTCTTTAGAACACCCTTTTGGAACAGTATCTAGTGGTGAAGACCTTTTTTCACTCATATGTTATGGTTCTAGAATATCCTTACTCCTTGGACTTAGCGTTGAGTCTGTCGTTGCTATAATTGGAATTACACTTGGAGTAATTTCAGGATATTATGGTGGAGCAATAGATAAAATAATTAATTATGTTACTGACGTCATTATGAGCTTTCCTTTCTTGGTATTGATCATAGTGCTTGTAGGTGCTCTACGTGCAAACCCTGCTTTAAATGATAGAATAATAGATTTTAGTCGCTCAATCGGCATGGATGCACATCTTTTGATGGTTTTCCTTGCTTTATCAATTTTCGGCTGGCCCGGTATTTTTAGGCAGGTAAGGGGACAGGTTCTTTCTATAAAAGAACGCGATTACGTTGCAGCTGCAAAAGTTGTTGGAGCATCAAGGTCATCTATATTGTTTAGGCATATTGCAATCAATACTCTTGGTCCCGTAATAGTTGTCGTGACTTTGGGCATTGCAGGTGTAATATTAACTGAGGCAGGACTTTCATTCCTTGGATTTGGCGCTGATATCACGACACCATCATGGGGAAGATTGCTTTCTGAAGGAAATTCTTTTGTTACCCAGAGCAAGTATTTATATATGGCAATATTCCCTGGTTTGGCATTGTTTTTCACTATCCTTGGATTTACTACTCTTGGAGATGGAATTAGGGACGCTATAGATCCTCGATTGAAACTGTAGGTGTTGTTAATGGCAGAGAAAGACGTTTTAATGGAAGTAAAGAACTTGGTGACAAGATTCTACACTGAGGATGGTGTTGTCAAGGCACTTGAGGGCGTGAACTTCAATTTATACAAGGGTGAAACACTTGCACTCGTAGGAGAGACTGGATGTGGAAAGAGTGTCACAGCCCTCTCAATTTTGAGATTGTTAGCTATATCAGGCAAAACTCTGGAAGGGGAAGCCCTGTTCTATGATGATGAAATGAAGGAAAAGCTTGGAATTACTACAGATGGCCCTGTTGATTTGTTCAAACTCACAAAGAAACAAATGCTTAAGGTCAGGGGTTTTACCATGTCTTTAATAACTCAGGATCCTATGACGTCCCTTAATCCAGTATATACAGTAGGAGAACAAATAGTTGAGGTTATAAAACTCCATAAGGGCTTATCAGACAAAGAATCAAAGAAACAGGCATTAAAGCTGATAGAGGAAGTGGAACTAACCCCTCCGGAGGATATATTCATTAAGTACCCACACCAGTTGTCTGGTGGACAACGACAGCGCATTGTTATATCTATTTCACTTGCAGCAGAGCCTGCGCTAGTCTTTGCTGACGAGCCAACTACGGCCCTTGATGTTACAATTCAGGCCACGGTACTTGGGTTATTGCAACAACTTAAGGAAGAATTTAACTCATCGCTTATTCTTATCACCCATAATTTAGGGATAGTTGCAGAAACTAGTGATAGGATAGGGGTCATGTATGCTGGAAGTGTTGTAGAGTTAGTAGACAAATACACTCTTTTCAAGCGTCCCTTGCATCCATATTCACAAGGTCTTATTGCATCTGTACCAAAAATATCTGAGAAGAAAGAAACATTAAATTTTATACCTGGAAATGTGCCTAATCTTATACATCCTCCTTCTGGATGTAGGTTCCATCCTCGTTGTACGTATGCGACCGATATATGCAAGAAGAAGGCACCCGAGCTTCAAAGTGTTGAAAATGATGATCATCTTGTTGCATGTTGGAATGTGAAGCAGGTTATTAAGGACCTTGATAAACAAGGAGGTGCATCTGGATGAAACCTTTATTGGAAGTTAATAATATCAAAAAATATTTTTCATTTCAGAGGGGCATTTTACGAAAGAAGACTTTCTATCTGAAGGCAGTAGATGATATTTCCTTCAACCTTGAGAGGAAGAAGACTCTCGGAGTTGTGGGGGAATCTGGTTGCGGGAAAACAACGCTGGGTAAAACATTAGTAAACTTACACAAACCTGAATCAGGATCAATTAATTTGAATCTTGATGATGGGACATCAATTGATGTTATAAATGCAAATGATGATGAGATGAAAACGGTGCGTAGAACTATCCAGATGGTTTTTCAGGATCCCCATTCATCCCTTAATCCCCGGTGGCCAATCAAGAACATAATCGGTGAACCTATTGATATACTAAAGATGGCAAGCGGAAGAAGAGAAAAGGAAAGCATGGTAATGAAGTTACTTAATGATGTGGGTCTCAAACCGGAGCACATGAATAGATATCCCCATGAGTTTTCAGGAGGCCAAAGACAAAGAATTGGGATGGCCCGTGCTCTTGCACCAAAACCAGATATAATAGTGCTTGATGAACCTACTTCTGCTGTTGACGTTTCAGTACAGGCTCAAGTTCTCAACCTCCTTAAGGAATTGCAGAAATCTAAGTCAATGTCTTATTTGTTCATTTCCCATGATCTCGGAGTGGTGCACCATATGTCTAATGAGATAGCAGTCATGTACCTTGGACAGGTAGTTGAGTATGGGGATACAGATAAAATTATTAATGATCCTTTGCACCCATATACAAAAGCACTTTTGTCCGCTTTACCGGTACCTGACCCGGAGTTTGAAGCCCACAAAAAAAGGATTATCCTTAAAGGTCAGTTGCCCGATGCAATAAATCCTCCGAAAGGTTGCAGATTCCATACAAGATGTGCGGAACTAGTCGGTGAGAAGTGCAAACATGACTGCCCTGCACTCAAGGAAGTGAGTAAAGGCCATAAAGTAGCATGTTGGATTTACGAAGAGTAGGAGGCAAAACGAATGATTGATATTTCAATGAAAAAAGCAGGGGCCATTTATGTTGTAGTGATTCTTGCTATAGCAGGTTTATACTATTATTCACTAGATTCCCAAGATACGTTCATTCGTGACACAAGATGGGTTTCAGACAACTCTGCACTAAACCTTGTGATGGAGAATGCGATAACCGGGATATTCACATACGAAACAACCGAGATCAGAGAGAAGTTCCCTAAAGGTTATAAAATAGGAAATAGTGTGAATTCGATACCCATTGATAATCAAGAAGAATTTCTTGATAAACTAATTATGTTCAAGCAAGCTGTAGATTCGTCCAAAGTTTCCCAAAACGAGATTGATTCATGCTTTCAAAAGATAGAGGACAAATATTACTATGATGAGTTCCAGTATACTGCTGCAATAACAACGATCGATTTAAAGCTAATAATTGAGCATCTTAAAATATTATCTCCTTCCATACCCCCAATTATTGTTAGTACAGAGAACAAGGAGCTTAAACTAAAGGCAATATCAATTGTAGAAAATGATATTTGGAAAGTTAAGATGGTAGTTGTAGAGCAGGAAGATGGTTCATATGTCACATCAGATGAAATTTTGGTACGCTTTTTTGGGTATGAACCATAGTTTTTCCTTTTTAATAATGTGATTTAATGAAATCAAAAAAATATAAGGCAGTCGTCATTTGCCTTGTAGCTATATTTTTGATTATAGATATAGTAGTTGCATCATTTGTTTTTAATAGCACCTCACGAGAAAATGCTCCCGACTGGACACTTTTTTGTGAGGAGGATATATTGGCCAGTGGTTTTAGCGGCACTGGCAATGCTTTTGCTTATGGTAGTGGAAATTCTATCTTTTTTCATTATATTTTTAATCCCAATTCATCGCGCTTCTCTATTTTAGATGCTCCTGTAAGGCAGGTGTTTTTATCAGATAATTCAAAATTATTTTCTGCTAGCGATATGGAGAACAATATCTACTTATTTAGTTATGGCAGCGGCCCAGAAATGAAACTGCTTTATAAAGCCAAGTTTGACACAACTGCAACTATAGTGGATCTAATTGTTATTGGTAAGACCATACAAACTACAAGACTATTGGTATATTCTGGCAATACTATTTATATTTTTGATTCCACAGGCCCAGAACCTTTGTGGTCATGGACATTTGATGATGTTATCACATCTGCTGAAATATCGCATTATGGAGACGTAATTGCGGTGGGAACTGCATCTGGATCTCTTCATGTATTTAGAACGTTCGAGAAAAGATTAGTGTGGGAGAGCACCTGTGATTCTAAAGTAAATGCAGTTGCTTCCTCCCCTTTTGCACTTTTTTTAGTAGCTGGGACATCTAATGGCTCTGTGTATTTATATGATGTTAAAAATGGGGACTTAATATGGAAAGAGTCACTTGGATACCCTATAAAAAAAGCATGTATTCGTTCTAGTGCAACAGAATGCTTGGTACAAGGTGAAGGCGGGACAGCATGTCTTTTTGATAAGAATAGTGTGCTGCTCAATCATTTGGAAGATGTTGAGATAGCCCGTATCTCCTTCTGGGGGGAGTATCTGGCTGTTGCATCAATAAATGAATTTAGCATGTTTCGCGGGGGGCGCAGTGTTGCAGAATGGGTTTATGAGTATAATGAACCTGTGCGATTCATTCACTTAAATTATGGGGCAACATACGTAATGCTCACATATAAGGACAGTATTAAGTTTTTTATTGAGGACCAACTTATTATTTTTGGTTCTCGAACATATTGGTCGTTTTTGGCCATAATCATCGTTTTAGAACTCCTTATATTATTATATATTGTGTATATGCAAAAAGGATCATTTTATTCTATTGTTAAAAACAGAGAATTCATAGAGTTCTTCATAGGCGCAGCAGGAGGATTACTCCTTGTTTTTGCGCTTTCACGTTCCACTGGTTCATTGGATGTTTTTAATGTGGTGGTAGGGATGTTCTCTGCAGGAATTGCATCGTGGCAGTGTTCTCGCATGGGGGGCGGTTTTGTTGGTGCATTTGGAGGATATGTGTCTGCATTTTTTAGTTCACTTTCGATAGGCGGTGCCTTTGGAATATACTACTGGCTCAATGGTTTAGAACAAAACATAATAAGCTCTTTGTTTGGGACTGCCCTTTTTGGGGGGCTGTTGGGGACAGTGTTTGGTTTAATTGGTGTACTAATAGGTCTATTTGTGAAGGGTTACTTTGAGGAATATAGAATGAAAAAAAACATGAAGAAGTGATACGATAGTTTCCAGTATTTGGAATAGGATAGTGAAGCGCTCTGCCCTAATATCTCTTATTATCTTTATCTTTATTTTTATGACGGGAGGATGCATCAACCCTGTTGAATGGGGGGAACAAGTAAATCATAGATTTAACCCTTCCTCACTTGTATCACTTGACGAAGAAACACTACGTGAACTTGAAGCTGAATTTGTTTTTTTTAATTATAATGTAGAAAATGGCACCATTGCCCCATGCTTCAATGGCGAGACAACGATATTTCATGACTTGTATTGTTTTATATCAAATAAAATTACCTATGGGTCAGATATATCTAACTTTTATTGCATTGATTATCTTGCAACTCCAAAACAGACGTTAATTAGGGGGGTGGATGACTGTGATGGAAAGGCCGCTTTGATATGCACTATGTTAGTTAAGCGTGGTTATGATGCATATGTTGTTATGGGAACAAAGCATACATGGGTCGAAGTACATGTCGATGATTTGTATGTATACATATCACATATAGGACGCACAGATCAAATAATAATATCTCCAGAACCTATCTCCAATGAAAATACATGGTATGTGAAGTTCAATGCTAACGAGGCTCAATGGCGTATTTATCCTTTGGTATATCAAGGGGCGTTGGTATTCTTTTACCTGTTCTTCGTTTTCTTGTTATCACAGGTAATATTAATAAAGAGGCTCTACTCAAAACCCATTAGCTATATTTCTGAAATGGCAGGATATTTTAAGTATGTTCTTTATCTTTTCATGCTTTTTTTCTGCATATGGGTTGTAATACTTCTCCTTGTGAAGCTACTTTCAGAAATGTCCTGAACTAGATAGGTTTTATATAGTAAAACAATCGGCAGGACCGAAAGTTTTAAATAATTTTTTTAGAATCCATACATCAACGTGATACTTATGACAAAATCAAAAGATAACGCTGCGGGTGTATTGCCACCGACAGGAGCCGGCCTTATAAGGTACTTTGATGAGGACACAGAAGGAATAAAAATCAGTCCAAGAACTGTCGTCATAAGCATTGTGGCATTTGGGATTATATTTATCGCATTGCATATTGTAAAATAATTGTGGTGATAAACTGGATACACTATTCACTGCATTACTGATTTTTGTAACCTTTTGGACTGTCCTTCTTTATATTTCCAGTAAGTTTGACCTTTCAGAGAAAAACATGGAAATAGCCCCTTTTCAGATCATACTGCGCACAAAGAAGCTGACTAATTTAATAGATGCTATTGCACAAGGAGCACGCCCATTTTGGCGTTTATTTGCATACGTTGGAGTGGTAGTTGCCGCAAGCGCAATGATTCTTACAGTAACTAATTTCATATTTGTGGGGAGAATGTTACTCGATAAGCCATCTGAGGCTACAGGGGTTACTCTTGTTATCCCTGGGGTTACACTACCCCTTATATACTCGCTTGTCGGTCTTGTCACAGTAGTATTCGTGCACGAGTTTGCTCATGGCATCATTGCACGTTTAAACAATATTCCTCTAAAATCAGTAGGCGCCGGAATTTTTGCTATTCTCCCCTTTGCATTTGTAGAGCCTGATGAAGAGGGCATGAAGGACACAACACCTTCGAGCAGGGTGCAGGTTTATGCCGCAGGTTCAATGGCCAACCTAACTTTGGCATTGGTGGTATTAGGGATATTGTTTGTTGCAGTCATTCCACAATTGTCAATTGCAGGATTGTCCATAGGCGACGTAGAAGGAGGATCACCAGCAGAGATTGCAGGGCTTGAGAAAGGCATGGTAATAGAGTTCATTACTTTTAATGGGGAAACTTATAAAATAGGTTCATATGACGATTTTGTCAATGTGATGGATAAGACACATTCTGGAGACCCAATGACCATTATGACAAATAAAGGAACATATGATATCCTATTATCAGAAAATCCTCAAAAAGACATTGGTTTTGTTGGGGTTACAACATACGACCGTTCTATGCTTACATCAATCAATCCCTTGGTGGCATTTTTATATCCTCCAATAATCCTTGGGATAGATGCTGCCGTGTTCCCTGATTCATTTTCTTCTCCTATATGGATTATAATAAACTGCCTGAAGTATATATTTTTCCTAAATGTGGGTATAGGCCTTTTTAACATGCTACCTATAGGACCAATCGATGGCGGAAGGATATTTAAAGAGTTTACCGACAAACTGTTCAATAAGCGTGTATCGAGGGTTGTATCGCTGGGCATGTCACTATCAATAGTACTACTCATTGTTGCAAGCCTTGTTGTCCCGACATTATTCTGAGGGGTGGATCAATGGTAAAGGTAAAGCTCTTACGTGAGAAAAAAGAAATGGATATCCAATTTATAGGAAAAATCAAAGACCTTTTGCCACAATTATCTTACAGCATTGAAACAGCTGTCGTGATAAAAAATGATGTCCCTGTGGAGGAAGATGAGGAAGTTGGAGATGGAGATGAGCTTAAGATCTTACCTGTTGTGTCAGGTGGTTAGATGAATTGCAAGTGCGGCCACAAGGCAGTATATTTTAAGAGGTATTCTGGGCAACATCTTTGTGAAAGATGTTTTACTCGTGCGGTCTTTAAGAAGTTCAAGGATACAATACGCGTAAATGGCCTTATCGAGAGAGGGGACGCAATTGTTTGCGGTGTGTCTGGGGGCAAGGATTCCCTTGTTTTGCTGCACCTGTTGCATCAGTTACAGGAAAAATTCAACTTCAATCTTATTGCACTTGCCATAGATGAAGGCATCAAAGGATATCGGGACGAGTCCATACCTTTTATCAGGAAAGCTTGCAAGGATCTAGATGTAGATCTTTACATAGATTCTTTCAAGGAAAAATATGGTTATACGTTGGATGAGATAACATCAATCAAGGATCGCGTTGGTGCTTGCTCATATTGCGGCGTTTTTAGGCGTAATTTGTTAAATCAGTCTTCCAGGGAACTTGGTGCGACAAAATTGGCATTGGGCCACAATCTTGATGACGAGTCACAAGTTATTCTTATGAACCTGTTGCGTGGCGATTTTTCCAGATTTGGAAGGACCGGGACGTATTACAAGAATCTCCATCCTAAATTCGTGCCCCGCATCAAACCATTGCGCGAGATACCAGAAAAAGAGATAGTCCTATATGCCTATCTAATGAACATAGATTTTGATTTTGAGGAATGCCCATATGCACCAGAGGCCTTCAGAGGGGATGTGCGTAACTTCTTAAATGAGATGGAAGAGAAACGCCCTGGAACGAAATATACGCTTCTTAAGACATATGACAAGATGTTCCCAACGTTTAATGAGATGTTGACCCCAGAACATATCTCTACTTGTGAGACATGTGGAGAACCATCAATATCAACATTTTGTAAAAAATGCGAGATGTTAGATCATATTAAAAAGAACTACTAATCATCCGTATAATATTTTTCTCCTGTAATCTCTTCTTGGCGCTCTATCTCTCTTTTTGCATAACCACCAATACGAAGGTCTGTTATCCCTTTTCGAAGTTGGTCGGTCTTGTATGCCATAAGCACTATAAAGAAGAGGAATACAGCAAATGCCAAAGCAGAGGCAATGATTATTATCTTTCCATAAATTTTGTCCCAGAACCCAAATGAAAGCGCGGCTATGAGAACTGCAATACAAAAGAAAGAAAGATATCCATACTTATTCTCCTGTCTCCTGTAATAATGCATCTTGCTTAAGAATATTTGAGCTTGTTCTCTTGTTTCAGATGTAAAGCTGTCTAGATAACGTTTTAGCTCTATTTTTTGCATTCGTTCTATTTTTGCGTCTTTTATACGCTTATTTTTGAATCTGATATCAACCATAGTACCACATTTTGAAAGAAAAAAAAGAAAAATAAAAAAATAGAAAAAGAGAGTGTTAACCTTCCATCACGTCATGCCAGGCTATCAAACCTCTTTCTTCTCTAGTTCCCGGAACAAGATTATCCAAAGTACCTGCACATATGGCTGCTACGGCCATTCCAGTCTTGGCAAGAGTGAGTAATATATCCTCTAGGGTCTTTTGCCACAGCGGCAGTGTAGGATCAACTGAGACGGTGTTTGCCCAGAATGGAACGGAAAGTCCCATAAAGAATGCAAATCCTATTATGAAAAGATTCCTTGACGAGTTTAGGTCCACGAACTGGAGATTAGACATACCCACAGCAGCTATCATACCAAATAGCGCACAGTACATTGCACCTACAACGGCAGTTGGCATACCTGCGAAGAATCCTCCGAATTTACCGAAAACCCCTAGTATCATCATGACTATGGCCGCAATTTGTATGACATAGCGTGATCCTACTTTTGTAAGACCTATTGCACCTATGTTCTCAGAGTATGAAGTCGTACCGTTACCTGTACCAAATATACCTGCTACAAGGCAACCAACTCCCTCCATTCCTATACCTCTTGATATGACCTTTTTTGTTGGCGTCGGTGCACCTGAAAGGCGTGCTGCTGCCATATAGTCTCCAACAGATTCAATCATAGATGCTGCATATCCTGCAAGCATACCTATTATAAACGATGTTGTGAACTTGGGGGCACCCCACATGAATGGTTTTGGCACGGCTATCCATGGCGAGTTTTTTAGGATTTGGGTCGATACGTACCCTGCATCCCCTTCCACCACGACATTGCTTAGTGTCAATATCCATGCAAATGCATAACCAGTAATTATTGCCAGCAGTACCGGGAAGAGCAGGAAAACCCTGTTCTTTGCTCTTAAGAATTGGGAGTATATGATCATCGCAAGCAGTGTGACTATCCCTATTCTCCAATCTTGCATAAGCCAATCAAATCCTATCGCATAAAGGGCAAGACCTATTAGCGCAATAGTTGGCGCAATGGTTATTGGCCCAAGGACTCTTCGTATCTCACCGATAAGTCCTGTGAAACCTATAATGATTTCAAAGAATGAAGCGGCTATGATAGCTCCAGTCAATTGTTGCATGGCAAGATTTGAGGTTCCTCCATTGGCAATGACAGTACCTGTTATGACAAACATTGGCGGTAAGAACGAGAATGTACCACCTTGTACTATCGGTAGTTTGTTACCCCATGTCGTCTGTAATATAGTTGTTAAACCTGATACAAAGAACATTAATGATATAAGTCGTGCTGTATCGACTCCGTCAAATCCCACAGCGCTTGCTGTAAGGATTGGTATGATAAACGTGGCTCCAAACATAGTAAGGTAGTGTTGGATACCCAAAAGTATAGATTCTCCCAGTGGGGGCTTGTCTTCAATTCCGTATATGACCTGTTGTTTTGCCAGATCTTCAATACTCATTTTTGAAACTTCATCGGGTGTGAAGTAGTTCATTTTACCTTTTTTAGCCATATTTCCACCTCCCTTTTTACGATGTTAGTTTAACAAAGTAAAAAAAAATTTATGGCAAAAATAACTTATATTCGAAAATATATAAGCCTTGCGGTAATTAACATAATCCTATTCGACAATCAACATTTAATATTAATGTGTTTGTAAAAAATAGGGCATTATAATGGTTTCTTTTCGAAAATAAAATGTTTTTGTATTACAATAAATTAAAATAAATAAGAAAGATAAAAAATAAAAAAGCGAGAACCTAATTCTCTGCCTTTAGAATCTTTTCTACTTTTACCTTGTATACGAGCGTCTTGCCTACATATGAGGGGTTGAAGTCAAGTGTGAAAACGGTGTCGTTAACGTTCTTTATCACTGCATAACCTGTCTGGGTGGCAATTACTTTGCCTTCCTCAGGATTTATAAATACTGTAAAGCTGTCACCATTATCGATGATATCTGCCATACCATAAACAGTTTCTATTTGTTCAAAAAGCTCTGTTTGGTAAAATTTTATTTTATCATCTGTTACTTCGTCTACCTTTATGGTACCATACGCGTTTTCATATTCCCCTTCAGCAACTGCTAAGGCAGAAAGGATTATTTGCGTGCTTGTAACAGATGTTACCTCAAGGTCCCATGGTTTTGTTTCAATAACAGTACCAATTACAGGGTCTCCTCTGATATCTACGTTGTTATTACTGATTTTTGTTACAGTACCACTCCAGCTACCAAGATTTACTACATCATCCACTTCAGCGTTTTTCCCATATGTTGATAGGTACTGTTCTTCAGACATTGTAACTTCCCTATTAACCGCGGTATTTCTTTCTGCGCTTTGTTCCTTTTCGAAAACACCATATGTACGTGACGTTTCAACTAATTTATCAGGATCTACTTCATATCCCTTTTCTGGAGGGATAGTGATATTCTTAACTTCTCCTTCTTTCATCCCAATTAATCCTTCTTCTAATCCCAGAATCGCTTTCAAAGTTCCTTTAGAAGGGGGGCTTGGCCCTATAGTTATGTTCATTGGACGGTACCTATGATCGTTGTCCAGTTGCGTTTCGGTAGTAATATTGTACTCGTTGACGATAGTGGTGGCAAATACCACTTCACTATCCTCTAACCAGGCAATGTAATTTATCTCTACTATATCGTTGTGGCCAACAACTTCTCCTTTGAGGAAAGTACTATAGCTTGCGTATGCCACTATAAGTATAAGGGAAAGAATTACAATACTGAGTATCTTTTTTTCTTTTTTTTCTTTTTCGGCCACCATATCACCTTATATGAGGAATAAAAAATAGTTGTCAGTAGTTATTGAATAATGCATATTATCTCAATTTTTGTATACTTTTCATTTATGGTATATATGCATTTCGGTTTTGAAGCTATGCACTAGTTTAGTTTTTGTAAATTATTTAATTTGTATATTTTTTAGAACATTTTAAGAATTATATGAGGAACTACACGTTCAACGCTATCTATGTTTCGAATAGTGTTTATCACAGTTGTTGCTTCATTGGTGTTCTTGCATACGGCATAAGCTGAAAATGATGCGTCTCCTGTGGTGTAGAATTCTTGCTGTATGGAATCTATTTTTTTTAAGCTGGTTCCAACTGTATTTGTGTTCGCATCGGAGGTAGTGCTTATCTGTAGGCACATCGTTGATTCATATCCTGCATCTGGCCAGTTAATCGTTGCATTGTATCCCATGATGATGTTTTTTTCCTCAAACTGTTTGACTATCTTGCTTACAGTTGTAGTGCTCATACCAAGGTCTTTTGCACTTCAGGATTAGGAGAAACACTTGACAACACGATCCATTGAGAGAATATTTTTGGATGCCTGCAAAAAGGCAGGTGTTAAGAAGAATGCAACAGCGCATTCGTTAAGACATAGTTTTGCAACCCATTTATTGGAAAGGGGGGGTTGATTTAAGATACATTTAGGAATTATGGACATAAAAGTTCTAAAATAATAGAGATATACACACATGTTAGTAACAAGGAACTAAGCAAGATAAAGAATCCTTTGGATGCTTTGCAGATAAAGGGGTGATGAGTAGCATAAATGATAGCTTCACATGGTTCGGATATAACTTGTTATATAAAACCGTAACATTGAAAAACATTTAAACAGGAGCAATAAAATCATGAACAATCAAATTAGATGGTTAAAAATCGCATTTCTTATTGGGATAATAACTGATACATTAGCTTTAGTTCCAATGCTTTATCAGCCTATGGCCAAACTTATGTGGGGATTCGATCAATTCAACGGCAATTATTTCTTTGCAATGGGGTATGGTGCTTCATTAATGGCAGGATGGACATTGCTTTTAATATGGGCTTACAAAAAACCATTGGAAAGAAGATTTATAGCACTTCTTACTATTGTAGTTATAATCGGGCTTGTTGCTACAGAAATTTTTGCAATTGTAAATGGAAGTATCAGTATAAACAAAATGATACCAACATGGGTACTTCAAATCGTTCTACTAGGGTTATTTGGTTTTAGTTATACAAATTCAAAACAGGAACATGAATAACACTGCAATACCATATAACACAACATATCTGGTTTCACTCCCGTTGGTCGCTCCATCTAAATTGTCCCCTACGGTCGTAACTTCAGATATGCTGGGAATGTTAGGCGAAATGACGTTTAAGGTTTGATAAGTATATTTAATCTTAAAGGTTCAAAAAGCAAATTTTGAAAGACACCTCATACGTAGCTTGTTGCTATTTCTACACTATTGCTTATAGCTAAAAGCACATTATCACCGGAAAGTGTAAGTGCAACATAGCGATTGGCAGATTCAAGCAGCATGTGGTAATTTCCATCATCTCTTAATATGTTGTAATAAATGTCCCAGTTTTTTATTGAGTGCAAATATGCATTGTAGAACTCTATAGCATCATTTTGAT
>JAUVXU010000037.1 GCA_030603445.1 Methanomicrobia archaeon
TGTCCAGATACAAGGAAGGGACGCGCCAATTGGCGATATGGCCGTCGACCGCGGGGGCAATATTTACGTCGCGGGCAATCACATCGAGAATGACGTTGCGGGCATTTCTTATATTCGCAAATACGGCCCTAGAGGAGGCCACCACTGGACGCGCAGGCTTTCAAACGTCTGGATACAGCACGTAGCTGTTGGCCCGGGCGGTAGCGTTTATATCGTGGGATATTATCCCAGGGAACAGGATACCTTCATCAAAAAATACAATTCGCAAGGAAGATTTCTCTGGTCACGAAGAGCACCCTTCACTTCCGTGGACGATGTGGCTGTTGGCCCCGGGGGCGGTGTGTACATAGTCGCATATGATTCCAGTGTTTTTTATAATGCCAATGGCAACCCTATATTATTTGCGAACAGCTTCGCGAACAGTCCCACTGTCCTGAGGAAATACAGCCCCCGGGGTGGAGTTTATTGGACACGACGCGTGCAGGTTCGTGGTGTCGCGGCTCCCCCCAAATATCGCTTAACCGTCGATAGAGCGGGCGGGGTTATCTTCACCCCAACCGAAGATGGTCACCTCTACTCATTAATCATAAAATATTCGCACAAGGGCAAGCGTCTTTGGGCGAGGCGCTGGTCGCGGATTGCAGCCGATGAGCATGTAACCAATGACATTGCAGTCGATAAAGACAGAAATATTTACGTCGTGGGTTACATCATGGGATATAGCACTGACGACAAGGGGTTTGCTCGCAAATACAGCACGGATGGCACATTCTTATGGATGCGCTACTTTATCAACGGTCAAGCACTTGGTGCTGCGACTGACTTCGATGGTAATCTCTATGTGACCGGAGAGAAGGATGCGCCCGACGCCCCCTCGTTTCTCGCTAAGTTCCGGGCTTCCGCCGGCCCGTAGGGAAACTCGCACATCTCTTCGTTTGTAAATGCATTGGGCTTTTCGGAAACCATAACTCAAATAGCTTCTTCAGTCCTACCCGATAGTAGGCATGCTGAAGAGGATTATTGATTTGAGGAGTGATGCGTCAGAGACGTAATGCTCTACCGTTTTTTCTGTAGGGAACCGGAATCACCCGACACTTTGACCAACAAAAAGCAGGCCACCTAATATGGTGACCTGCATCGGTGGGCACTGCGGGATTTGAACCCACGACCTCTTCCGTGTCAAGGAAGCGCTCTCCCCCTGAGCCAAGCGCCCGAAAAACTATCATTATCCTTTTGGCGGTTCTCTCCGCTCGAGGCGACGAGCGGATTCGTCCGCGTCGCTCGCCTACGGCCCTTGTGGGCCTAACGTCTCGCTCTTTGAGGAACAAACCCATGGTTTTTCCCTCAACGCCCGAAAATGCCGGGCTGCTCCCTTT
>JAUVXU010000031.1 GCA_030603445.1 Methanomicrobia archaeon
GCCGATATTAGTTACAGTAATCTTGACACTTGTCTTAAATTTGAAGATTTTTATCTCTGTCTTCATTGGGTCAATTCTCCTATTTTTTATGACGCGTTCAAAGAAGTTTGCCGTTGCATCGTCTCTTAAAACTATGAGTAATATGGCGCTTATAGGTTTTGGAGTAATGATATTTCGTCAAATATCTCAAGACTCAGGAGTATGGAATGTTGTTCTGTCACTCGTTCAAGCTAATTCACTGTGGCCGCCTATATTACTGGTTTTTCTTCCTATGTTGATTGGATTCGCTTTGGGGGAGTCATCACCATCTATAACGCTCTCCTTATCCATGTTACTGCCCTTGTACAAGTTAAACCCGCCAGAAGTGTGTCTAGTATATACTTGCATGTATTTTGGGCATTTGATATCTCCACTACATCTCTGTTTTTCAGTGACATCTGAGTACTTTAAAACAAGAACCTTGCAAGTGTATAAACGATTTATTCCTGCTACAATAGCCACGCTTATGGTGGACGTTCCCCTCATGATTATGTTATCTAAGTACGTACAATAGTTATTATAGCAATGGTTATGGCATATATTCTACCCACCATCAACATATAATGCATAATACTAGATTAGCTAATTAACCTGATATTATGCTTTATTTATTACTATTATGATAATGCTTATATAGTGTTTTTAAGAATTATCACGTAAATGCGCTCGATGTATTAAAAGGAGGTGAAATAGATGGCGATTTGTAATAGTTGTGGAAAAGAAACAGGAGCTGCAACTTATTCTCGGGGAAAATATTATTGCGAGGATTGTTTTAGAGAAGCCAGAAGAGTCGCTCAAGAAGCTATGTAGATCTCGATGAATTGCCAACCCTTTTTTCAGCTAACGATTTTATCTATCCCATTCTGATTACTTGAGTTATTTACATCAAATAACTTGAAGAGAGATGATACATTTGCCCATATGTCAGAAAGTAAAGGAGCAGCGATACATAGCATTGGCGTAATAACTGTTCAAAGTACCCAACAGATATCTATGACCAGGTTATACTCTGCCAAAAGACGTTATATAGGAGAGTTTGTCAGCTCTCTTGATATTTGGGGTCAGGATTCTTGCCTTCTATTTTTCCTTGTAACCATTTATCAGTACCAACTTTTTTTCTATACACAAGTTGTCCTGCACGATAAAAGACTCTCCAAACTCCCTCACTGGGGTCATAAGCTTGTAGATAATAATCGCAAGGAAACTCTAGGCATAAGCCACAATGCTCAATATTCTTATCTTTTGTGCATGAATAGAATCGGCAGTCACCCCACCACGGTTTCCCTTCAACATATCCACAACCAGCACACGTCCCATCCTTAAAAGATCGACATTCGCCACAAAATGAACCACAAGGTGTAGCCAACCTTAGATTTACCTCCATGTTCAACGGCTCCTTAGATAATAAAAAAACTTGATAATCCATCTTTATTAACGTTATATTGAGGTCAGAGCAAGCTAATCTGATTAATTGAGAAGTTTTAAATGGTCATGCCTTGAATATGGAAGGATTATATTAATGTCAATAGGAAGATGATGTTTTGAGTATAAATCTCATTAAATGCCCTAATTGTGGTTCCATTTCCGTCACTTCTGTTGGATCTGATAAATACAATTGCTCTCACTGTAAAGCTTATTTTCAGCTTGTAAGGCCTGATGTCCAGAGAATAGATGTAGTTGAACATAACTGTCCAAGCTGTGGAAAACCTATTGAGGCTGGCAAAGGCTACAAATGTGTTAAATGTGATAAATATGATCTTTGCGAAACTTGTGTAGATGATGTACCAAACAGGGGTTATATGTGCAAATCATGTATAAAAGAAATCGGTGAAAACTGTGTAATATGTAATAGATTTGCTTGGCATGTATGTGGAAGCTGCAAGGATATGTTTGATAAAAGCGAGATTCCCAACATCGATGTCATGAAGACATGTAATGATTGCTTTGATTCTCTATTCACAAACCTTGTTGACCTGAAGACATACTCTAATAGAACTATTCCAGCTGGCTTGAAGGTTTCATTCAACTGCCCCAAGTGCGGAGA
>JAUVXU010000003.1 GCA_030603445.1 Methanomicrobia archaeon
GCCGACTGCATAACCAGATATCAGTCCAGAAAAGTTTACAACCTTATTATAGTATGAGGGAATGCCTATTATGGAACAGATGATAAATGCGATAAGTAATCGCAACAAGACGTCTCCACCAATCATATTATCGCTTTTAAAATTTAAATAGCGTAATATAAAGGTTTCCATTATTGGAATTTGTAACATGCATAATGTTATTGGATTTTTAAGATAATTCTAAAAACGAGTTTTTTTTGGTATAAAAGGTAGGCTATTTTTGCTTTTTGAAATGATTCGGGGAAAGGTTTATTTATTTTTAAATTGGTTTTTTATTTGAGTTTAGTTAAATTTCGCTTTAAATTATAAATGAAATGTTAAGTGAACAAGAAGTTCGTGAAATAGTAGTTAGACGACATATTTTCAAATTTCTTTTTGAATAAGGAATGAGTGAAAAAATTTTCTCTGCTATCGCCCTGAAAGCGATTTATTTATAATTATATGGGGTTATCAATATACATGATTAAACCAGATTGGAATAAATTTAAAGCAAAATTTAGTGAAAACCCTCAAAATAATTTTGAGTGGCTTTGTTATTTGCTATTTTGTAAAGAATTTAATAAACCATATGGTATTTTTCGTTATAAAAATCAATCAAAAATTGAGACAAACCCTATTATTAAAAATAAAGAAGTAATAGGTTGGCAAGCTAAATTTTATGATACTGCATTATCAAGCCATAAAGATGAATTAATAAATACTATTGAAAAAGCAAAAAGAGACTATCCCAATATTACAAAATTGCTTTTTTATACCAACCAAGAGTGGGGCCAAAACAAAGGACAGAAACCAAAAGGTTTAAAAGAAATTGAAGAAAGAGCAAAAGAACTAAGTGTTAATTTAGAGTGGAGAACTACCAGTTTTTTTGAATGCGAATTTGTTTCTATTGAAAATGAAGATATTGCTAAACACTTTTTTACACTAAATAAAAGCATATTTGATTTAATTGAAGAGCAAAAAAAACATAATGAAAATATTTTAAATGAAATACAAACTTGTATTACCTTTAAAAATCAAAATATCGAAATTGATAGAAGTGACCTATGTGAGCAACTAAAAAATAAATCCCACCAAATATTTATTTTGAGCGGTGTTGGTGGAGTTGGGAAAACAGCAATTATCAAAAATCTTTATGAGCAATTGCAAGAAATAATTCCTTTCTATATCTTCAAAGCAACTGAATTTGAGCTAAGAAATATCAATGATTTACTTAAAGACTCTAATTTTCAAAATTTCGTAGAGACCCACAAAGAGGAAAGTAATAAAATCATTGTAATTGATTCTGCAGAAAAATTATTGGATTTAAAAAACACTAATCCTTTTAAAGAATTTTTATCATCCCTCATTGAGAATAGTTGGAAAATTATTTTCACAACAAGAGATAACTATTTAGAAGATTTAAACTATGAATTTTTTGAGATTTATAATATCGCCCCACTAAATATAAATATTCAGAATTTAGAGCTAAAGGAACTTAATTCTATCTCAGAAAAATATTGCTTTTCGCTACCAAAAGACGAAAAAGTGTTAGATTTAATAAAAAACCCATTCTATTTAAATGAATATTTAAAGTTTAATAGTGACGATGACGAACTAGACTATACTGGTTTTAAGAATAAATTATGGAATAAAAATATTAAAAAATCTAAACCTGCAAGAGAGCAGTGTTTTTTGCAAATAGCTTTTAAAAGAGCGAATGAAGGACAATTTTTTATTATTCCAAATTGTGAATCAAGCATTTTAGATGGTGAATTAACAAATGATGGTATTTTGGGCTATGAAACAGCAGGTTATTTTATTACCCATGATATTTTTGAGGAGTGGGCATTAGAGAAAATTATTGAAAATGAATTTATTAAAAGGGAAAATAACCAGGAACTTTTTAAAGAAATAGGGCAATCACTCCCAATTCGCAGGAGTTTTAGAAATTGGTTATCAGAAAAACTTTTATTAGAGGATGAACAAATTAAAAGATTTATTCAAGAGGTTCTTGAAGACCATGAAATCGAATCATTTTGGAAAGATGAAATATTGATTTCTGTTTTACTTTCGGATTATTCAGAAAGATTTTTTAATATTTTTGAAAAAGAGTTATTAACAAATAATCAAAAATTATTAAAGAAACTCATTTTTTTATTAAGAATTGCATGTAAAGAAATTGATGAAGATTTCTTTAAACAATTAGGAATGAAAAACCTAAATTTATTTACCTTAAAGTACATCTTAACAAAACCCAAAGGACAAGGCTGGCAAAGTCTTATCAAGTTTATTTTTAAAAATATAGACACAATAGGTATTGAAAATATAAATTTTGTTTTGCCAATATTACATGATTGGAATAGCAAATTTAAAGAAGGAGAAACAACAAAACTTTCAAGTTTAATCGCATTGCAGTATTACCAATGGCATATTAAAGAGAATGCATATTTTTCACGTGATGATACCAAAGATCATCTTTTACAAACTATTGTTTATGGGGCATTAGAAATTAAGGAAGAGTTAAAAATAATACTTGAAGAGATTGTAAAAAATAAATGGAAAAATCACAGAGTCCCATATTACGACTTATCAAAAGTCATTTTGACAAAACTTGAAGGGACTACAGTTTCAAAAATACTTCCTAAAAATGTCTTACAGTTAGCTAATTTGTTTTGGTTGTATACTCCTAAGGAAAACATATTCTATTCTCATTCAAGAATGGGGGTGGAACAATATTTTGATATTGAAGATGATTACCATGATTATTTCCCTGCAAGTTCATACCAAACACCGATTTATTGGCTTCTTCAATCCTCGTTAAAAGAAACAGTAGATTTTATTTTGGAATTCACAAATAAGACAGTAGAGTCCTTTGCTAAATCTGATTTTGCAAAACATGAAGTTGAAGAAATAGAAGTTTATATAGATGAAAATCAAACTATTAAACAATACATATGCAATAGACTTTGGTGCACATACAGAGGCACGCAAGTTTCTCCACATGTTTTAGAGTCAATACATATGGCGCTAGAAAAATTTTTCCTTGAAAATGGAAAAAATGCCGATTCAAAAACGATAGAAGGCTGGCTTTTTTATCTCCTAAAAAACTCAAAATCTGCTTCTATTTCAGCAGTGGTAACAAGTATTGTTTTGGCATATCCTGAAAAAACATTTAATGTTGCTAAAATTCTTTTTCAGACAAAAGAGTTTTTCCTTTATGAAACGAATAGATTAGTTTTAGATCAAAGTCAAAAAAGTTCTCTTTTAATGTTAAAAAACAATTTTGATATCAATAAAGGAAATGAAAGATTGAAAGCTTGTGATGCAAAACATAGAAAATGGACATTGGAAGATCTATTTTTAAAATATCAATGTTTTAGAAACGAAGAAACAAGTGAGAAAGAAGCAGAAAACAGGCAAAAAGTATTATGGAAAATACTAGATAATTATTACAAAAAAGTACCTAATGAATCAGAGGAAACTGAATCAGATAAAACATGGAGACTTTTTCTTGCGAGAATGGATAGAAGAAAAATGAATCCAATCACAGAAAAAACTGATGGCGGTATTGCAATCCATTGGAACCCTGAAATCGAACCAAAACTAAAAAAATATAGTGAAAAAATATTGCAAAAAATTTCTGCAAATATGAAATATAATTCACTAAAGTTATGGGCAAGCTATAAAATGAGAAATGATGATCAATATAAACAGTATAAACAATATGAGAAAAATCCGAAACTTGTACTTAAAAAAGTAAAAGAGATTATTGATAATTTTAAAAAAACAACAGATGAAAGTTTCTATCTTTTTAATTATTCAATTCCAGCCGAAGTCTGTTCTGTTTTACTAAGAGATTACTTTGAGGAACTTTCAAAAGAAGAAAAGTCCTTTTGTAAGGATATTGTTTTAGAGGTGGCATCTTCATCTTTTAGAGCGGGCTACCAATATCATATATCTGATGGAACACAATCAACAACTTCTATCCTTCCAGCTTTATTAGATGAATTTCCAGCAGAAAAAGAAAATATAAAAATAGTTTTATTAATCAATCTATTCAATGAATATCCTATTGATATAGCGAACACATGCTTTAACACATTTTCGGTTATGGCAATTCATAAACTATGGGGGGACCATTTTAGTGATGCGCAATCATTACTGTTTGGATATTTGTTACTAAAACCAAAATATGAAATAATAAGAGAAGAGCTTCGTGTGGAAAATCATAAAAAAGGTATTCATGGGCTTCATGAGAATGAGATAATAGAAAAGTTTCTCGAAGAGAATAAAACAGATTTACAGAAAGTTGTAGAGAACAAAATATCTTTAGGCGATTTAAAAGATATTAAACAATTAGATTTATACATTTTAAAAACAGCTTTTCAGTTAATCCCATTAAAAACAGCTAATAAAGAACATGAAAAATTGGCCCAATCCATCATCTCTATTTTTGCAAAAGAGATACTATCTAACAAAAGAGGGGATAGAGTTGATTATACTATTAAGCATGCTTTTTTAGAAAAACTAGCATACTTTGTTTTGAGTTCTTCTGAACAGAATATTCCTAAATATTTAAAACCATTTATTGATAATTTCAACAGCTCAGAAACTATAGCTGATTTATTTCAAGAATTCATTTTAGCAGAAAATAGATTGGATACTTATGATAATTTTTGGCAAGTTTGGAATTTATTTTATGAAAAAATAGTTGAATTGTGTAAAGATGGAGATAAACACTGGTATACAGAAAAAATAATAAAAAGTTACCTGTTTGCTCAAACTCCGTGGGAAGAAACAATTACAGATTGGCATTCATTAAAAAAAACTGACAAAATATTTTTTAAAAAGATTGTAGCAAAAATCGGTCATTGTTCTTCTGTTTTGTATTCAATTTCAAAATTGTTAAATGATATAGGGAGCAATTTTTTAAATGACGGAATTGTTTGGGTATCTGAAATATTAGCTAAAAATAAAAATCTGAATTTAGATAAATTGGAGGCAAACACAATTTATTATTTAGAAAACCTTGTTAAAAAATATATTTATAAAAATCGTGAAAAAATAAGAAAAACGAAGAGATTAAAACAAGAAGTTTTAGTAATATTAAATTTCTTAGTGGAGAAAGGATCTGTAGTCGGATACATGTTAAGAGAAAGCATTTTATAACCTGACTTTGACAACCAGATAAAAAAGAAGTTCTTGATCTTGATTTTGTATCTAACAATGAACAACTCGAAGATTTACTAGAATTTTTAACACATTTTGGCGTTGGGGAAAGATATGAAAATCTAGATATCGTCACAGAAAATAAATCGACTTCTCGAACACAATATGAAACAGTTAAAGAAAGTTGGGAAAAATACGAAAATGATATGGTAATTTTAGATGAGAAATTAAATAAAATGATTCAAAATCCAAGTAAAATAGATGAAATATATTCAATTCTTAATAAGAGAAGAATTGGCATATTTGAACGTTTTGCAAGAGCTTTAGCTCGAAATTTTACTTTAGGAAATCTTGGTAAAGAAGCATTAAGATACTCATCATGCGTACATCCATTTCTAATGCTCAATGATGGAGATTTGGGTAACACTGATTACAAAAATATTTATGTAAAATATGGGATATAACTCTAGAGAATTACGATTAACTCCTATTTTTATTACTTAAGAAGCACTAAGTAGTATTATCCTCTTGCTTTAATACCATATTAATGATATCTACAATTGATAACATTATAACATGAATTTTATTCTTCCAACAAGGTATCCTTAATGATCGATATTATTTTATCAACATGATTATGCCATATGTTAACTGATACATTTGGGAATTTATCAAGGGAATTTTTTGGGATATTGAAGTTCTCTAGTTCCGATATAGCACTGAAGAACATATTTCTTTTATGTATTGTCTTGTCGTTGTCAATAAGATTTCCAAAGTTTAGATGCAGTTTTCCATCGCTAAATACAGTATAAGGTGCCATCCTACCTAGTGAATCTATTTTTGGATTGAATGAGCCCCTGACAATGCCCGTGCCCCATGTGATTCTATCAGAGACTTCATAGGAATAATCATAAAGCTTTTTCACAGCCTCCAACTGACTTCCAGATAGATTCCTTTCTAATTCATCGAAATAGGCTTCCTTATTCCATTTTCTTCTATTTCCTGTGGATGGGGTGATGCTCTTCTTCTTGACCTCCGCCCCGAAGATTTTTGGAATCAATATTTCGAGGTCGTTGTAGTTGTAATACTCCATCTCTACGGCATAGATGTCGAATTGGCTGTTTTGATTGAGGTAAATAATAAGGTCCTTGAGGCGTGCATGCAGTTGATCCATGAGGACGACGAACTTGTAGTTTCCTTCGGAGAGGTTATTTCGTAGGTTTTCATAAAGAATGTCCAACTCTTCTTTTGTAATCCCAAACGCCTCTATAATCTTCTGATTGACACCTATGCCAAAGGTCTTATTAATCTCTCTATCAATAAGAGCGAAGAAATCAGCATAGTTCGCATAAGTATTCCACAGAGACGCCCCGTAGTCCAGCACTTGTGCCACAACGAGGCGCTTGTCTGGATTCTTGTACAGCTTTGTCTCGATGATGTATATGTCTCCGTCACCGTCAATTCCAAGAGCATCTATGGGTCCGCTCTCAGTCGGATATTCCCTAGCGACTATCAGCAGCTTGACATCCTCCTTGATGTCGTATATGGGGATGCTTCCTGGATTGTCGTATATGTACTGTTGTAGATAGTCTTCTTTCTCAATTATCGTCTTGTCTATTTTCTTCGCATTTTTTCCGTTTTTTGAGATGATAATTGGCATAATACACAGTCCAGATTATTAAATAAGTATTTTATGGAAAAAAACAATTAATATTATTAATTTTAAATTGAATACGTATTATATTATTCTTAAAACGTACATATGTTACATTGAACAATTTATTCCTATCACAAACTATAGAGTTTCTTGATTAACTTACATAATGATAAATATTATAAAAAATAAATAAAAAAAAGGAAAATAAATTCCCTTACTCGTCCTTTATCGAATGTGATGGGATGCCGCCTTTCTCATGTTCGCCGCCATCTGACTTTGAAACTTTCGCAGACGAAGTCGGGATTCCATTTTTCTCAGGTGCCTTTGGAACGACCTTAGGGCGCTGTGCTATTGAACTAGGTGTAGAGCGCGGGCCAGCAGCAGGATGTTTGCCGGAGCTAGACTCAATTACGACTTCCTCTCCCTTTCGGTTCATAAAGACATAAAGCGCTACTGCAAAGAGAAGCACAAGCACAACGGCTATTAGGATCCATTTAACACGAGAGCTAGTATCAGGGGCGACTTCCTCATCCATTGCAGGAGTTACCGTGGTAGTGTCGCCTGCAACGACCTCATAGCTAGAGGACTTGTCGGCATACCCTTCCTTTTTTAGAGTTACCTGATATGTCCCTGCATCAAGGTCCTCGATTAACAAGATGCCATCCTGATTCGTCACTCCGACCTTTGTGCCGTCAATATACACTTCAACAAGCTGCAGCGGATTACCTTCCGCATCAGAAACTGACAACTGCAAGCTTCCCGTTTCAGGGATTGGATCAGCTGCCTTTGTCATTGTTATTGTCTTAGATGAAGTTTCATCAGCAGTGACAACGGCAGTTACTGGACTATCAAGCGTATAGCCGGTCGCGCTAACATCGATCGTATATGTCCCGCCCGGAAGAAGAGTGCCAACGATTCCCTGTGCCGCAAGCTGCGAGAAGACAACATTTCCGTCCAAATCTGCAATGCTCACATTCGCATCTGTTACCAGCTGCCCGTCACTAGTTTGAATCGTGATGTTTAAGGTCCCTTTTTGCTGTGTTAATGTAAGCATGCCCAGATTCTTGGTCTCGTTCGCATCGACAATAAAAGAGTCGGTTGTAAGGTCGTCATAATTATCTTTGGATATCCTCAGGTAATAGTTTCCTGGAAGCAGGAGATTAAATATAAATCCTATGGAGGATGTGTCTACTGCGCCCATTATGCTATTATCAGAGGTCCTAAGCAGTATGACCTTAGAACCAGTAACTATGTTTCCTCCCTCATCAACGACAACACCGTTTAGTGATGACGTTATCTGTATCGTGATTGAGTTGTTGTACGCAGTAAAAAGTGTCTGGGACAGATTTGTGACCTGAATCGGATTTCCAGTATCTATTGGATCGGCTATGGTATATGACCCTGTGTTAGGTACCTCAACGACAAGATTGGTCTTTGCAAGCTTCAAATTATTAGGAAGTATTGCAGAAGGGACCATTGGCAAGGTCACGGTCTTATGCACCGTTCCGTCCTTGTATATTATAACTGAATCCGGGGCGCTTGAGAACTTGTCATTATATTTTATGGTTGCAACTATAAGGTCGTATCCTGTCTGGTAGAGCAGCGCGTTAACAGTAGTTGTCGAGGCCGTTACGGTATATGACTCTGAGAACGTGTTTCCCGATCCGTTATCCCATAGATTCTTTGTTATTGTAAATGTATATGTTCCAGCCTCGATAGAAAAATGCGCACTTCCGGATTCTGAGGTGCCGCTTGAGGCAATTGTCGACGGGCCGGATGTTATCTTTACTAGGGCCGCATTTATGGGCTCGCCTGTCGCACCGGAGCGAACGATAACATTGAACGATACAAGCGGCTCGGTAGCCTCTGCATTGATAGTTACAGACCACGTATCAGAGAACTGGGTCGGTGCAAGATTTGATGACACGCGCCAATAATATGTTGTATTGGATAAGGCCGCAGTTCCCGGAACTGTGTAAGACGTTGATGTCGCCGATGCTGTAACTGATGTGGTAAAAGCAGCTGAAGTGGAATACTCTATTGTGTATGATGTTGCACCAGATACTGCCGTCCACGAAAATGCCGGTGTTGCGTCCGTAATCGTTGACCCATTTGCAGGGGATGACAATGTAGGTGGTGGGGGAATAGTAGTGTCAACGACAAATGAGCGTGATGACGACCAACTTCCCTCATTATCTGCGGCATCAATTGCCTTCACGTGCCAGTAATAGGTCCCGTCAGGAAGATCTGTTCCTATCGTATGAGTGGTTATTGTAAGATCTCCAGTAAGAGGATAGGAGTATATGACATTTGTAAAGCCGGAATCGTCTGCTATATCTATCTTGTATTTATAAGCGGTGCTAACAGCCTCCCACAGAAACGTCGGTGATGTGTCGCTTGTGGTAATGCCATCAGCTGGAGAGGTCAGTGTCGGTGCTCCTGGAGCAACAGTATCCACGCTAAAGCTCCACACGCTTGAGTATATCCCAATTGAAGAGCCGCCAGAGTCTGTTGCAGACACTCGCCAGTAATATGTCCCATCACTAAATTCAATACTGGGTGTTTTGGATGTGGTTGACCCACCAGTAACTGGGACTGTATATGCGATCGGCGCACTTAGCGGCATCTCAGTATCTATCTCCAGGAGATACCCATTTGCACCTGACACTTCCGTCCATGAAAACGTTGGCGGGAGTTCGCTTGACGGCACGCCGTTAAACGATGAGTTATCTGCCGGCCCAAGCAACGTTGGTGCACTCAGATTTATCATAAATGATCGTGATGGTATTGACGGGGATGTCCATTCAAACACATTTCCTGCCACATCAAAGGCACGCACCCTCCAGTAGTATGTGGCGTTTGGCAGCTCATATGTCGGGGAAGACGACGTGCCTGCGATATTTGATATCGTCGTGGTCTCGCCTGGACTAAACGTGGCTGATGTGGAGTACTGAAGCTCATAGTAGTCCACGCCGGTTGCAACATTGCAACCCTGGGACGTGTCATCGCTTACGGCTCCCCACGAGAACATCGGCAATCTTGTAACAACATAACTGCCATCAATAGGAGAAGAAAGAGATACTCCTCCGGGTGGCTTTGTATCACATACTGCAGAGGTCATGTTAGAAGGGTCTGAGACAGAGGGAACTGCGTCTTTTGCCTTTACCCAAAAATACCATGTGCATCCACTGGCAATGCCATCCGAAACAGAAACAACTGTGGAGTTCGAGCTGACCTCCTTTATCTCAGCTGTAGGTATGGGGGAGGAGACAAGTGATGCATATACCAAATAAGAAGTAGCACCACTAACAGGATTCCAAGAAAGCGCTATATCGCCACCCGCTTGTGAGACTGCTGTTAGTCCTGTGGGTGCAGCCGGCACTGCCATGGCCTGGCCAACACCTATTAATGAGAACAACAACAATGCTGCTATTATAGAACGGATCAGGCGATTGTTCATTTACTTCACCTTTTCGTGTTCCATCTCTTCAATCAATTTCTCAAGGAATTCCTGCCAGTTCCTGGCCCGAAGTTTTCCTTTGACCTCAATTGCTTTGAAGTATAACTCGTCAGGTATGTTTTTAAATGTAATATTTTTCATCCAATAACACCTTTTCATAAAATGCTTCTTTTATTTATAAAGTTACTTTTCCTTTATATAATTTTTTATTCGCATTGTAAGATAAGTGCGCATATCGTACTTTTTAGCTTTTTTAAATGCCCACGACCCAAAATCAAGTATAAAAAGTAAGTATATGATAACAAAATACCCATTGTTAAAACAGTAAAAAGAAATAAAAATCTCTCAATGTTCCTTCTCCAGCTCTTCTTTTAACAAGGCACTTATCGTCTTTCCATCGCATTTTCCCTTAAGCTTTGCCATGGCCATGCCCATTAGTGGCTTGAAGGCTTGTTTGCCGCGACCTTCTAACATCGCACTGTTCTCCTTAATAACAGAGCGTATTATCTTTCGGATATCGTCATCCGAGGCGCGCGATATTCCAATTGAGCTTATTGTCTCCCTAGCCCCTGTAGAGTGCTCTGCCATATGCCTAAGCACCTCTTCATAGCTTTCAAGAGGCAGAGGCTCATGCGCTTCCATAAAAGAATAAAGGAGAAAATCCCTGTCAACTGCTGCACTTTTCATATCGCGTGAAAGCATCACAAGCGTTTCCATAAGGCGAAGGAACTTCCCGAATGCCATGTTGTAGCGTTCCTGTGAGGCGACAAACGCATCCTCAACGCCCCACTCAAGTATCTTGCGCGCGTTCTCAGGCGTTATGCCATAGTTAGAGTAGAGCCGCTTTATCTTCTCCTCTGGAAGCTGTGGAAGATTTTCCTGCAGCAGCTTAAGCTCGGCATCCGACACGACAACTGGATAGATATCAGTCTCAGGATACATCCTGCTCCTTCCGGGAAGCGGGCGCATATACTGGGAGTTGCCATCCGGCAGCGGGCGGCGGGTCTCATTCGGTATCCCTTCTGTTGCAAGATGGGCCCGGTGGATTACCTCCTTTAATGCAAGGCGGCAAATACTTTTTGACCCCGTCACAAGGACAAACGCATCCCCATCGCCAACAGCCAATGCTTCTTTTACTAACCCCACTTCCTCAGGCGTTATGCCATATGAAGGAAGCTCATCACTATGAAATATTCCTCGTACATACTTTTTTGCATAATCTGCCATCTCGGTCCCGAGGCGCCTGCCTTTTTGCACCTCTGTTCCTAGAAAGCCGGAAAATCCCGTAAGGCGTATGCCAAGTACAGGGCCATTAATTATCTTGCACGCCGTTCCTTCAAACACAGAAGATACGTCATGTGTATTTTCATTGATAGTAGCAACGCCGCGTCTTTTCAGCTCTTTTTGTATCTCTAATAAATTCACCTGGCGGACGCATTCATTAATGACGCACTCTTCGATCAAATTGAGTTCCTGCACGCCCTTTATCTCGACCCTTGCCCCGCCGATTATTGAGACATTCACATCCTGGCGTATGGTGCCAATCCCTCTTTTTAGCCTGCCTGTGGCCTTCATGACCTGGCCAAGGTAAAGCGCTATATCCCTTGCTTGACGTGGATGGTGCATCGAAGGGTCTGTTGCTATCTCCACAAGAGGTGTTCCAAGGCGATCTATATTCCATATCTTGGTCTTGCCGGAAGTCTCGATAAGCCTGGCCGCATCCTCTTCCAGGCATATTACAGGTATGAGGACATTTCCATACTCCGAGAACGCCTTGCCGTTAAGCGCAACGAGCGCCGTTCTTTGGAATCCCCCCACATTAGAGCCGTCTATTACCACCTTTCGCATAAAATGTATCTTGTCGACTATGTCCGCCTTTAGCATTGATGCTATCTGCAACAGTATTGTAACAGCCTCAGAATTTGGGTCATGGGGCGGCTCCTCATCCGCATACACCAGGCAGGAGTGCCCAATTGACGTCTTGTACAGGTTTTCCATCCCTTTCTTAAACTCGTCTTTTGCGGCCGGGTCTATCTCCCCAAGCTCGCTCATTGTAGGGCGAAGGCGGCGCATGAATGAAAAGTCCTGATCGTCCAAAAGCTCTGTAGCGCAGCTGCAAAACAGCTTTTTTGTATCCAGTTGGGCATGAATCTCAAGACCGACCTTTAGCCCCAACTTATCATAGTCCACAACTACCACCTGCCAATATCATATGTGTCGATACGAGACGTCGGCCTTATCTCCCCGGCAACATCTGCAAGCATTGCCTCTTTTATCTCGGAATAATCACTATGATGTCCCAGCACCCAGCACATCTTGCACCAGGCCGTCTCGGGCAGCATGTCCTCTAATGGTATGACGCCAGCCTCCTTGAGCATCCTTCCGCCCCGATATACGTTCATGTTGACCCTGCCGTTTATACACTGGCTTGTCATGCCAAACACCACTTCCTCCTCGATGCCGCGGCATATCTCATCATAAAGCGTCATAGGAACGTGGCCAAGCCCTGTTCCCTCCAAGATTATGCCCTTGTACCCCTTGTCCACATAAGCTGCCACAATGTCCCTAGCTCCAGGATACGTCTTTATAAGCGCGACCTTCTCCTCTATTGCATCATCTAGGTATAGGTCCCCTTCTGCATTGTTCTTGTATGAAGAAATAAACTCGATGTTCTTAGCCCCCATGACCTTTGCAATAGGGGGGCAATTCACTGAAACGAACGCATCACGGCGAGAAGTGTGCAGCTTTCGCACTCTAGTTCCCCTGTGTATTAGGCAGTGGTCGTCATTCAAACTAGAATGCATGCAGACAGCCACCTCCTTGCAGTCGGTGCGGGAGAAGTTAACAGAAGATACGAGGTTAAATGCCGCATCAGATGACGGCCTGTCCGAAGAGCGCTGTGCGCCCACCATGACGACCGGATTTTGCAGGCCTCTAAGCATAAAGGAAAGCATTGCGGAAGTAAAATGCAATGTATCCGTGCCATGTGTTACCACAACACCCTTGCATCCCTCGTTGAACTGGTCAATAATGGATGCGCCGATATTTTTCCAGTCGCTGATGCGTATATCCTCGCTGGCTATTGAGAGTATCTCTTTTCCAGATATGTTGGCGATATCCCCTAGCTCAGGCACAAGCTGCAATAGCTCTGCAGGGGAAAATGCAGGATAGACCGCGCCGGTCATGTAATCTATCTTTGATGCGACGGTCCCGCCAGTGCCGATTATTGCAATATCCGGAAGGCCTTTTTTATGGAGAATATCGACCTTTGGCATTGTAGCAGAAAATGGTTTTCCCTTTCTGACGACCTTAACAGAAACAGCCTCAAGCTTAAAACCAACGTTGTAACCGTTTTCAAGCTTAATTGTGATAAACTTATCATCAAGCTCGTTTTCAAAAGGCATCAAAATACCCTCATACGTATTTTGGCCTTTTTTTACACGTATCAAATCTCCTACCTGCACATACCCCACCTTTTCCGTTGAAATGAAACAAGCTTGACAAGCATTTCTACTGCAAGAAACAACAATTTGTTTCCTATAATCAATACATATCTACAAAAACAACGCATCTATAAATCTTTTGTCATAACTTTCCTGCAACAGAAGGCGAAAGTTCGATGTTTTACCTTTGGGCGCGTAGTATTACAAGCTCCTCAAAGAACAGATCTTTTGATGCAACTTCAGTTACCTTAAATCCCTGGGACCCCAACTGGGAGATGGAATATTTAGGTTTACATAATGAAGACTGCAAAAGGTAAACGACACCACCTGGCGCCAGGTGCTTTGCCACGCCTTCGATAAATCTCGCAGATACTTCTCTTCCGTCTCTTCCCCCATCCCAGCAGGCGTCATATGCCTTCTTCTCTATATCTTCTGAGGGGAGATAAGGGGGATTAAACAATATAACGTCGTAAGTCCCTTTAACGTTCTCAAACATGTCGCTTACATAAAAACTGGCAGTTGTAATGCCGTTTCTTCGTGCATTCTCACGTGACAACGCGACAGCATCCCTGTTGATATCAACGCCTTCCACATCAGCGCCTAGAAGAGCCGCCCTAAGGGACACGTAACCTGTGCCGCATCCCATTTCAAGTACGCGCTTTCCAGAAGCAATATCGATATTTTCTGCAAGAAGCACCGTATCCTCAGACACAGGGTATACACTGTCCTTTTCAATAATTGTTAATTCGTCCCCCATACGGCCACCGGTTATGATCTATATTTACTACTACACCTACCATTATATAAAAAATTAAAAAAAATGAAAAATACTAAAGAAATGATGGCAAGATTCCATGCCACAAAACTTGCTCACATATCTATAACAATAGCAGTAGTTGTGTCAATGACGCCATCTATCTTGTGCAGTTCCTGGATAACGGTCTTTGTTAGGTCTCCAAGGTCCTGTGATTTTATACGAATAACTGCATCGTACGGGCCAGTGACGGCATCTACCATGACGACACAATCTATTTTACTTAATTCTGCTACAACATCATGGACCTTGCCTATTGCGATTGTTACTAAAACGTATGCTTCTACCATCCTGTCACCTTAAATGATAGTACTATTTAAAAATATTTAAATGTTTCTTAGAAAATGGTTGCAGAAATAACATCCATGCCGACAAGCAGGATAAGTACAACTACTGCAAATAGCTGAACTGTGTTATGCGAATGGTTGTTTGGATAGCGCAATTTTCTGCCGATAAGCGGCAAGTGCATATGCATCTTTTTCGAAAACGGGTAGAAAAACGGCACTCCTCCTGCAGTAAGGGAATCTGCAACAATATGGGATAAAATACCTAATGCTGCAAAAATAGCCCCTGAAAGATTGCAAAAGTAGTTTGCAGCCCCCATGTAAATATAAGGGGATATCACGGAAAATACCATAACTCCAAAGAAAACGCTTACGACCATAAGAAGGGAATGGGTATACCTGTCACGATAGCTTTTTTGGATCAAATTGATGAATTTTGGAAGCAACGCAAATGCAACGGTCCACAAAACTGCATCAAAATAGGAAAATGGCAGCGACATGCCGTTAATTAAAATGCCAGCTGTGGCAAATAGTATTCCAAACGCAACATGGGTCTTCCATTCTATTCAATCACCCCAGATTCTTTACTAAAATGTATGCTCCTTCCCCGTCCTCATAATACGTAGGGATAAGCTCCTTTTTAGTAAAACCTAATCGCTTATAAAACGTTATCGCCCTGGTATTGCTTTCACGCACCTCAAGCTTGACATAAGATATTTCTTTATTCTTGAAATTTTCAATTATCCCGTCCATCAACGCTTTTCCGATGCCTAGGTTGCGATGGTTCTCTTTTACTGCAATAGAGATGATATGCCCTTCCTTATCGTCACTTATGCCAATAACATAGCCTGCTATCTCGCCCACTTCGGCAACAAGAAACGTTTCCCTGAAATTTGCGTACAAGAAATTGATAAGCGACGGGGGGTATGGGTATTTGAAGCAGCTGTACTCTATCTTAAGTACTTCTAGGATATCCGGTGGTGCTATCTGTCGAATCAAGACAACTACTCCATTCTAATTGAATTAACAACAATCACGGCCTGTGTTTTTAAACATTTCATGGATTAGTGAATTTTTTGAAATCACTAACTTTAACAGTTTTTTCTTGTTGACGAACTTTCATCTTTTCAACGAATTCAGGACGAAGCCCAGGCTCTAAGAACTCTTGCCCGTATTCTAAAACAACTTTCTCAATAGCCTGAGACTTATCTTTAAGATCATAACGGGCCTTAACAATATTAAGAATTTGATTTACTTCTTTGGAAATTTGGATCATAGCTTGAACCATATATAGTTCACCTATATATTAGATATACTTCAAGTATATAAATATTTTTATTTAAAACTTGAATTTGACACTTGCACCTTTTTGATACCCTATTTCTCACTAGAAAAATCTCATTTTGCAGGAAATGCTATTTGACAGTTGGCGCTTTTGTGTACAAAATGTAGGGCTTTTACTTTCGGTTCTTTTTCTAAAAGAACATTTAGGGAATCTTACAAATAAGTCGTAAGATTTATGTAGTTGTTGTATTATTAATAATACATATGTATAAAAAAATAAGTATAACTGAAAATACCTTGCAAGTCCTCTCTCTATTTACTAATGATTTTAGTAGAGAATATTATATCAGAGAAGTTAAAAAATTGTTAAAAATAAGCCCAAGAACTGCCCAACTTATTCTTGAGGATTTAGAAGATAAAGGGATTATTGAATCAAAAACAAAAGGTAAAATTAAAACATATAAAATAAAATTTAGTGAATTTACTAAAAAATATCTTGTTTTTGTGGAAAATTATAAGACAATCGCATTTTTAGAAAATAATCTTATGATAAAAGAAATTGTAGAGAAGATAACCCCAAATATCAAAGGCATAGGAATTATTTTTGGAAGCTATGCTAAAGGAATAGAAAAGAAAGAATCGGATTTAGATATTTTTGTAGCAGGCAGTTACAATAAAGAAGAAATAAAAAGAGTTTCAAAGAATTTAGGAATAGAAATAAGCGTAAAATGTTATCCGATGAAGACTTTTGAAAAGAACATAAATAAAGATATTCTGTTAAAAGAAATATTAAAAAATCATATAATTTTTGTTAATGTGGAGCAATTTATACAAAAGGCGCTGAAAAATGGATAAAATAAAATGGTGTGCTGGAAAAAAAGAAGGATTAAGCTTGATTGAACCAAATTCAGATCTTGCAGAAGCCTATGTTAAAAAAGCTGAAGAAGCTCTTGAGTCATTGCGAGTAAACATTATAAAAGATTGGAAGATTTCGACTGCGTATTATACACTCTATTTTTCGCTTTATTCTATTTTAACAAAGATAGGAATAAAATGTGAGATTCATTCCTGCACAATAGAATTCGCCAAGAGGTTTCTTAGAGATTATTTTAATGAATGGGATTTAGAATTTACTGAAGATTCATTAAAAGCGAGAATTGATTCTCAGTACTATATTGACAGAACTGTTCCTGATGAACAATACAATGAGATGATAATAAAAGCTCCTGAATTTTTAATTAAATGCAAATCCATTCTCATCAAATTAAATGAAAAGAAAATTAATGAGATAAGGGATAAATTTCAAGTTGCAATGAATAAGAAGAAATAACTTAATGGAAACTAAAAAAATTATTGGCAAAAAAGGATTAATAATGAGAAGTGTTAGCTGTATTCGCACCCGGGCGCTTCGCTTATCTTCTCCATGAGCCTTATTATTTTCACAATCTAGCCGTTCGAGTAGATGGGATTTGAAAGTGATGTGGCGTTTGTCATATACGCCTGCACTTGCCCCATCATTTCCTGCACGTCTGCTGGATGGCAATCCTGTTCAAGCGTGTCAAGCGTTCGGCCTGACTTTTAATTCTCTCGAATTCGGGGAAATTATTTTGTGTGCCTCTTGTATAATATGCACAATACCTGTGCGTTCCCTCCTCCGACATGCACAAAATCCTACTCTTTTTGTGCACTCTCCTGCAAGTGTGCACAGGGGCTGTGCGTTCCTCCCGAGAAATTCAATCTAATTCATTTTTTAGAATCTCATAAAATTCATCTTTTGCCAATTTTTCATACCAGGGATGATGCCCACAATTCTTTAATAAAATAAATTTAAAATCCTTGATAGTTTTCGAGAGCGGAATTTTAACGCCCTCAAAAGAATGTGGGTCATAATCGCCATGAATAGCTATAACCGGACATTGAATTTTCTTTCCATAGTCCAATAATTTCTTGTTGCTCCTTAGCTTACTTGCTTCTTTCCATACTTTTTGATAAATGTTTAGTTGAAATTCAGGTGCATTATCCTCATGGGAAATTGGTTGATATGAATCAGCTTTTGAGATTAATTTCCCAAAATCTTTCATAAGAATTTCTTTATTTTTACTGTTCAGATCATTTAGTGATTCCATTAAAGAATTTAACTTTTCTTTGTCATCTTCACTTAGACGGTTAATTCTAGTTTTCATAATATTTGTTGAGTATTTTTCTTCAAATGGGCCGCTTCCGACAAGAATAAGTTTCTTGACATATTCTGGATACTTAGCAGTAAAAATAAAAGCTAACCATGCACCCCAAGACCAGCCAATTAAACTGATAGGCTTTGTTGAATTATCACCCAATATGGTTTTTAGTTCTTCTATCTGGCCATTGACACTGTTCTTAGTTTGAAGCGGTTCAAGGATTCCATAATTTGAAGACAATTCTTCTGCAACAGGAAGCATTTCTCCCTGTGCACCTGGGCCTCCATGAATAACCACAACAGTATAGGGGGCATCGCCGTATTTCCTTGGATTTATCATTTTTTTATTTTCCTAATTTTTTATGACAGAGCCACCAATCAAAACACTCAAACTCGCCTGCACTTGCTCGTTCTAGTCTCTCTTTAGCAGTTTTAGTATCAGTTGCGGGCGGTATGATAACATGATCGCCGACTATCTCATTATTGGGCCAATTAGCAGGCATGGCGACTTTGTTCTTATCAGCTATCTGCATAGCTTCCACTATTCTTAATATTTCGTCTATGTTCCTGCCTAATTCCTGCGGATAATAGAGAATTGTCCTTATATTTGATTTAACATCTACCACAAATACTGCCCTAACAGTATTTGTTCCCTTTCCAGGATGGATAAGGCCAAGTTTCTCAGCGACTAGTCCAGTATCGGCAATTATTGGAAATTGGATCTCAACATCCATATTTTCTTTTATCCATTCTTCCCATTTGATATGGGCAAATACTTGGTCAACGCTAAGGCCGATCAATTCGCAATGCAAAGCCTTGAAATTGTCGTATCTTTTTTGAAAGGCCACAAATTCGGTAGTGCACACGGGCGTGAAATCTGCAGGATGGCTAAAAAGAACAAACCACTTCCCTGCAAAATGGTTGGGAAGTTCCATTTGTCCGTGGGTTGTCTGCACTTTCATATCCGGGAACTTATCTCCTAAAAGCGGCATGCTTTTATTTTCTGATATATCCTTCATAGTTTTCGCCTCTTATATCTAAATTATAATTCAATCTTCTTAAATTTTGCCATTTTGACATCCGAAGTCGATGATTTCATATATTGTTCCGCAGATTCGCGAAGCCCCGTTGCTTACTTCTTTTTCACTATTATCATCATGTGCCCACTTAAATCAACAACTACTGGATCAGTACATATTTCATTGTGGATCTCCAACCAATTTTTCCAAGCCTTTGGATATTCTTTTGCAAATTTATTTGTTGCTTCAATATTAACATTTAAACCTTCAAGGCCAACTTTTTCAATAATGCTAACATTCCTTTTAGCAAAGAGGGATTCAAGTTCTATGGAAGTAAAAAAATGACAATATCCATCCCCCCTCCACATATAATCTTCCCCTTCGTGCACAACGTTTTTGAAATGTTTCTTGTAAGAAACTTCTTGGGGCCAGCCAAGAGGGGTAGCTAAGAGTACACCATATTTGCTCATTACCGAAACAAAAATAAAAGCATTCTTCTTTGCTACTCTAATTAATTCCGATATGGCTTTTTGTCTTTCTGATTCTGGGCAAACGTGAGAAAGCGGGCCGCCTAAACATAAGACCACATCAAAAGAATTATCATTAAATTTTGATAGGTCTGTAATTGATCCTTCAACAATATCTTTGATATTTGTTTGTACTTTCTCTTTCTTTATCTTTTTCTTAGCAATTTCCAAATGTTCAGGGACCAGATCCAAAAGAACAACATCGTGCCCCATTTTTGCCAGTTCAATAGAATATCTTCCTGGTCCACTGCCTGCATCCAAGATCAATGCTTTTTTGGGAAGATACTTTTTAAGGAATTTTATGGTTGTATCAAATTCCAACTTATGAAAGGGATCTTGTGCTAATCTTTTCCATTCTTCAAGAGGATTTCTCGCATAATTCTTTTTTGTTAATTTAACCTCTTTGTTATTCATATGAATTATTAAAGAAATTAAGATATTAATAGTTACTTCTTTTTGGCTGAGGGATGTAAGCCGACTTCTGCATATAACGTATACCATTAAAAGAAGATACTAAGCAATTTGGATGGGGCAGAAAGTACAACCCCTGGAGTCGTCTGCAAAGGGCATCTCATCCTCCTTTTGTTATATGTGCACTAAATTATTGATCACTAACCCTTATTTTTTCTATCCACAAACATCAACAACACCGGCAATATAAAAACGGCAGCTATAAAACTATAAATGACCATAAGCGCAGTCAGAATACCAAACATGACAAACATCTTGAATGAGGCGAAAGCTAGAACTGAAAAACCCAATGCCGTGGTTGCAGTAGCACCCATTAGTGCCGTCCCTGTAGACGAGAGTGTCTTTTCGATAGCTTCTTTTAGCCTCTTACCGTTGGCTCGCTCTTCTCTATACCTGTGCGTAATATGAATGGAATAATCAACACCGACACCGATTGTTAGAGCTGATATCATGATAGTTATCAGGTTAAAACTATAACCTAGAGCAGACATTGTTCCTAGAATCCATATTGTGACCAGACAGACCGGGATCATAGTGACGATGCCGAATTTAAATGATCTGAAGACCAGCAATAAAATGATGAAACAGACTACAAGGCATATCCCTATGGAAGAGAACATGGTGTTTATCATTGCTATCGAGATGATATGCACGATAAATTCCTCACCAGTGGGAACCGAATCTATTCCTTGGATCTGGTCAAGCGGTTTAATGTCGTTTTTCATCTCTTCCATTAATTTTTCGGTATCTGCCCCATATGTTTTTTGGAGATCAACATACAACACGGTCTTATCATAATCCCCTTCTGTCCTGTGAAGCACATGGCGGATATCGGTGGCAGTCGTGTTCCCGATCCCTTCTTCATACAGGTGATCATATACGATGATAACGTCTTCTCTTGTATCCGGTAACAGATCATTGTTTTCGTCATTAACTTTAAGCTCCTCTCGAAGTGTAGGATCTTGCATGACCTCATTTAGATATGGAACAATGCAAGTTACCATTGGTGTGGCGTTGATGATGATCACGTATTCGTCATCCTTCATATTGTCAACTGTCCTTTCCATAGCTTGCAGAACCTCTGGTTCGGTGATATTTCCTTCTACTAAGATTGCCGCTTTCTCCGTACCGCTCTGTGGAAAATATTCTTGCATCAGACCGATAGTATAAAAGGAGGATGAATCCTCAGATATGAAGTCCGTAGGAGAGAAACTCGTTTCGACCTGGAGTGCACCTGCGACCGAGACTATCGTAATAAGAAATACGGTAACAAGGACAATGGATGGTTTTGCTGTGATCTTTAAGATAAATGGTACGAATCTATGTTCTTTGTCCCCTTTTTTCATATTCACTTTGGTCATTTTTTTCTCTTTTTGGTCTCCTTTACTATCCAATAACAATCTCAATGCCGGAATGAATATTCCCATGATGACAAATGCAGAAAAGATGCCGATACCAAGCATCAGGCCGAAATCCCGAATGGCCGGGATCGGGGAGATGATATTTGAGAAGAATGCAGCGGCAGTGGTGGCAGTTGCCAGAAATATTGCAACACCAATGTGGATTATACTCTGATTAATAGCATCTTTTGGAACTGCGCCCTTTTCCCGTTCTTCCTTGTATCTCAAAAGTGAATGTATCGCGTAAGCTATTCCTAATGCTAAGACCAGTATCGGTCCGAAGAATGAGAGCATTGTCATTTTCAGGCCCATCGCACCACCTATTCCAAACATCCAGATGAATGTTATTGGAATACCGATAAGCGATAACAAAACGTCGCCTATGCGTCGAAGGCTAAGATAAAGTATAATAATCACCAGGAGGATGCTGATCAGAAGGAGCTTCATAGCATCCATCATGCCATCTTCCATACCCACATTAAAACCTGCTAGATGTGAGACCTCTGTATGTTCAAGTTCTGTACGGGAAACCGTATCCATAATTGCCAGCAGACCCACATCATCATCCGGCAACGTGTTTAGAAGTGTATTGTTTAGCTGCGTTACTATTATGGCTATGCTTGCCTCATGCCCGTTTTCTGATATATTCAGATCGTTGGAAACCATTGCCCTGAGTTCTGGGATCTGAAGTGTTTGGCCTATCACTTCATCAAGCTGCGATCTCGATGCATTTTCCAGAGTTGTCCCGAACTTGAAGTTAAGAGCTTGATCTATTATATCTGCAATGCTCATGACATTGTTCTGGTCATTTATGAGATATTTTTGTACATCTTCGTTCGCCCTGATATTTCTCTCAATCTCAAGCATTTCAAGCAAGCATTCCCTTGAGAGTATGTTCCCATTTTCTGCCTCCACTATGGTAAATATCCTCCTGGCCTGGTCTGGAAAATCACTATCGATCGTATCATTAGCCCTCACAACTTCGTTATCGGGGGAAAAATCCCTCATTTCAGTTTCCATCGTGAGATTCATGAGCGGAAAGGTACTCAAAATCGTAATGAGGAGTATCAATGACACGATGGTTTTCGGATGGTTTGTTAGTATGTCGGCAATCTTTTCTGTAGTTTTTATTTTTACGGCCATGACATGTCCTCGACACACATGATGACCATCGGTATAAAAATAGCTTTTCCAAATTCATTCCTAAATCTATCCAAAATTAGAAGCTATCAAAAGGTCCAGTGACAAATGGATACAAATTCTTGAAAACTGGAAATTACCTTGAAAATCTGGCCGTGATGCGAAATCATTCCCAAATGTTCTTCAAAAATATAGAAAGGCCGATGCATTCAATTATATTGACCAAAAACATGACGGGGGGGCCGTCGTACATATGTAATTCGGGAAAAAATATGTGAAGAGAGGCAGTGATGATAATCACGATGCTTTTTAGCAAAAAAGCGGATGCAAAGAATATAAGGCCCATTGTGAACTTAGATTTTACATTCTTGTAGAGTCCCCGGAAAACGTAGAGCAATCCAAGTAATAGACAGAGGTTTATAACTTCCACCCCGAGCATTATGTATATCATCCATTCTGCTATAATCATGTTCTTCCCTCTTTCACCAATTATTATAAATCATATCGTTCAGCTATTATTTTTTGCTGATTTGATCCCATATCTCCTTGAAAATATCGTAATTTTTTTCCGTACTAATCGAAAGGAAATACATTGTGCCGTAGCTTTTCCCTCCAGACAATGAAATTATATTGTTATCTTCCAGGACTTTAAGATGATGTCTTACAGTCGTATAGTCCAATCCAAGTTTTTTAGTAAGTTGATTTGCATTATAGGGCCTATCGTGAAGCATCTTGATTATTCTGGCACGATTCAAACCACCTTTCATTCCGCCAATTAAAAACCATAGGAGCCTTTGCATATGTATATCTAACCCATTCGATCCAGACATTCTATCATTCTCTATGGTTTTTATTCTTAGCTTTCTGTTGTGTTTGATATCTTAATCTATGATTTTATATACTTTGTTCATATTCCCTCTTTATTCTACAAGTCATGCACATCAATTACATGCCCTTTGTTGGTGATTTCACATAACGTCAGGAATATATGAAGTTTTGTATAATGAAACAAAGCAAAATTTCGAGTTGTGATTCCACCATATAAAAAAGATAGTTTCCGTCGGTAACCTAATTTTCTAAAATAATCGCTCTGCTAAAAAGCACCTTTTCTTTTTTAGATCGTTTTAATCCCGCTTCCTTTGCAATATTTATTGTATCTTCAAAAGCATTTTTAGAAACATGGAACATAGGTTCTATAATAAACATTTTTCCATTTGTTTTTAACATAGACTTTATTTCTTTAAAAAAATTCATTTGATTAGGGACTTCATGAATCATATAAAAAGCTAGAACAAAATCAACTTTTTCTGAGATTCCAATTTTGTTCTTTTCGCATTGATGTAATTTGATTCTTTTTTCAATTTCTGTTCCTATAATTTTATTTTCTACTTTTTTGAGCATGCCTTCTTGTAGATCTGCTGCAATGACTTTGCCTGTTTTACCAACCATTTTTGCCATTTCGATTGAAAAAAGTCCTGGACCACATCCGACATCTAATGCGATCATTCCTTCTTTAACATAATCTTTTAGAAGTTTTTTAGGGTTATGAACCCATTTTCTAAAAATATTATCAAGATTTCCTGCATTTTCAACTGGGCATATTCTTTCATTTTTTTCTTTCATATTTTATCATCTCTTTTCATTATGATAATTTAAAAGATTCTTTAATATAAAATTCTACTTTTTTGTTTTTAATGTCTTCAAACAGGAAAATTTTTATGTGTCTTCTCTGTTTTCCTGTTCCTTCTAAAATATTATCAGGATCAGGTATCATCGCCCCCAAGCTAAACTCAACGGAAATATGATTTTTTCTGATAAATATTCCACAAATTAATTTTGTATCAATTATAAAAACTAAACCGCCATATTTTATTTCTTCTTTTGCATCAGGTTTTATTTCTAAAACCATTTTTCTTAAAGAGATTAGTATCTCTCCTTTTTCTTCATCAATAAAAAGTGTGTCTTGAATAAAGTTATCAATTTTAGGATTTGCTTTCATAGTTATAATAATTCATCTTAGCTATTTAAATATTCATTTTTAGGTGAGGGACAAAATTTTGCCTAACGTTTCGCGGATATGAGAAGTTGCAAACGAAGTAAGCAATTTGGGTGATCTCTGGGCGTTTCATTAGCTCATCAATTTATATGATTCTTTAAGAAAGGCAACAAATTTTGTGTCAATGTCATCGGGTGTTTTTAATCTGAAATAATTGTGATATCTATTCTTTGACACTTGTTCGCATCTAATAATTCTCTCATCCTCGATAGGATGATCTAAAACCATATTGAAATCCAACCAATTCTTTTTTGGATGAACTCCGCCAAAATCAGATTTACTTGTTAGATGAATACAAGTCTTCTTCGGGTTAATTTCTACTTGACCAATGTTTTTCTCAATAGTTTCTACAATTTTCAAGTAAGTTTGATATACAATTGGATTTCTTTCTGAAAATAATTTTTCTGTTAATGAGTTCATTTTACCAATTTCTATTCCTATAACATCTTTTTCATTTTCTCAGTTTCAAACAATAGTTCTTTCGCTTTACAATTTCATCCAATATTGAATGAAAAATCTTAGATTTATCTTTAATTTCTAACCCGATAGAATCTTTCTTCGCTTTAGTTAATGCCTCTTTCAATTCTTCAACTTCAAAAATAGTAACGGCTATACAATAGTAGTTTTTCGAGCGCCCTTCATTAAAATCTTGCAACATCTCCTTGAGTAATTTTTCTCTGATTTTCTGCACCTTTTCAAACTCACTAGCTCCATGCTTCCAGATAAAAGAAATATTATCTTCAAGTTTTTGATAACATTTGAATGTATCATGCAGTTTCCCAAATTCCCTATGCTTTTTCCATTTCTCACAAATTTGATTTTCCTCACAATCCGAGCAAAACTCAATTCCTTTTTTCTTTACTGCACAAGTGATAAAAGGACAGCCGGCACCCATTCTAAATTCACTCTTGCACCCTTCGCATTTGCTTTTAGCCTCTGTATGGTATCTAGGACAGAGTCTGCAAGAGAGCCCACAAATTCCGATTTCAGGGTATTTAATTTGCATGATTATTTCTTTTGACATATACATTATATCCAGTAATATTTGTCACTTCAAAGAAGGAGTTCAGATTTTATATAATGTTTGGCAGATAAAAGAAGTTACCAAAGGCAATTTGGGCGAAGCAAAGCGGAGTCGTGCAGTCGCTGTTAGGCGGCGTAATTAGGTTAGAGTCTCTAAAATATCCATTAAATTTATCAAATCCTCTGTTATATGATGACACGTATAATTCCTTTATTCTATTTTATATGGTATAACAGTTCCATTGCTTTTTTCTCTTTTTCTGATAAATCAACTAAAATTTCAGACGCTTGATTTATAAATTCAATATCTTTTGTTTTACCTGCTTTGTCAAATAGAGTTGAGACTTTTGCCCATTGATTCGCAATATCGGAAAACATTTTGTATGCTTGATTTAATTGTTCTATTTGCAACAAATCATAACTTTCTTTTAAAAAGTCCCTGTAAAGATTTCGGAAAAGAGCTCCACCTGTTCCGGCTTTTTCCATTAACATTGCTGTTGTTGTAAAATCTCTTTCAATGTCTTTACTGCTTTTGAACCATTTTTTTATTTCAACACTTGTTTTTAATATGCCTTTGTATCCTATGTTCTTTATTGGTGGGTTTAGATAATCTTTTGCATTATTCTTTATTGCTGTAATAATAGATTTTTTTAGGTTGTAGCTTTTTTCTGTTTTCTGAATAGTATAAAATAGATTTCTTGAAGACATTGGGCCTTTTTCATTTCGAGCTAATTCAAGGTTTTTTAAAGATGTTTTTACTTTTCCACCTTGTTGTTGAGTATCAATCAAATATGCAAATTCATTATCATATCCATACATTGCAACATAATGGCCTGCAAAATGAAATTTATTTGTAAAATATTCTAAATGATAGCAATCTAATTTTAAACCAACTGCAACTCCTTGATCAATATTGTTTTTCACGCTTTCCCATGCTTTTTTTATTGAAGATGTTTCTTTTACTATTAATTTTAAATTCAAATTATTCGTAATATTCTGAGTAAGAACATCTGGTTTTATTCTTCCGCCAATAAATGGGAAATCCATTATTTTCATATTCCAAAAAATAAAACCTAAACCTTCCCCTAATCCAAAAAGCATTGGTTCAGAAAGTTTAATTCCAAGTTGATTCAATAAACTTCCAGTTGCTGTAGTTTCACAATGTTGTCCATTAAACTGCCTGAAATTTTTAATTGTCATGATGTTTTCCTCTTTTTTTATGCGTGCTTTAATATAACGTTTTAATAGTACAAGAAGTTGTCGAAGGCAATTTGGGGAAATATTTAGCTTCCCTCTTATCCGCTGTTGTGTGAGTGCAGCAGCACCGAAGCGTAACTAAGTGAGCTCAGAAATCAATTGTTCAGATGAGTGAATGCGATACATTAATAATACAAATTAAAGGGCAAATCTTACATATCCTCCATTACAGGTTTATCTTCAATAAAATTAGAAGGCAATCCAATTTTCTTAAAATAATCAACCATTGACATGCATGCGAATTTTTCAGTAGAATAATGAGTTCCACCCAAAACATTTATTCTATGTTTTTCAGCAAATTCATGTGCTTTTTTTGAATGATCGTTTTTTGCAGTAATTCCTGTAACTAAAACATTTACCTTGTTTTGTGCTATTTCTTCGATGGTCTCATCTAAGCCACCGCCTGCGACAACTGCAACAGTTCCATTTGATATTTCACTATCCCCATAATTATACAAACTAACCTTGTGGCCGACCATTTCTTGAAATTTTCTTCTTAAATCTTGAACTGTTGCTAAATCAGTTTTTCCAAACACTCCGCACAAGGAGCCAAAGTAGAGGGCAAAAGGTTTTTCCGGTTTAATATCTAATGCTTTTGCTAAAGTGACGCTTGTTGAATATTTCCCATAATTATCCAGAGGTACATGAAGATTGTAAATAGATATTCTTCTATCTTTGAATTGTTGCAATAATTTTCTATCCATCTGCTGAAAAACTTCTGGGGCTTTTCTAATATCCCATATCGAGGGATGATGAACAAAAAGCATCGCATCTTGAGTCCCGTCATCTAAAATTCTTTGCATAACCTCTCTTGATGGAAAAACAGCAGTATATACTTTATTAATTTCTGTTGCAAAATCACAAACTAAACCCATTGATCTTTTCTTAAAGTTCTCACTAAGAAAATCAGCAACAGAGTCCATATACTCTGCCCATTCATCACTCATTTCTGGAGTGATAAAATCTTTTTCAAGTCGTTGATATAGTTGTGTTGCTTTCATAATAAAATTAAATAAACTTAATATTTTATAAGATTTGCTTCATTTGAAGAAAATAAGGCTTATTTGTGGGGTGCACAACGTATTAACCATAAACCGGTTAACAGGGCCATCAAGCTACCAAAACCATAGTAACCACAGATCCAATCAGCAACCATTGCCACACCGCTGACAAGAGCCACATATTGTGCAATTTTAATCTCTGTAATGCCTTTAGCATATCGCAGTCGCCAGCCCCAGACGACATTCAATCCAGCTGAAATAAGCACTATTAATCCACAAACTAGTCCTACGACTGGCGAAACCGAGTGCCAAGAAGATACTGGTGCCAACTTTCCACCTGGTGAAAAGAAAAGTGTCAGGTCCTGTGCTCCTCCATAAAGCATCAATATCCCGCCCAGAAGGAACACAACCAACCATGCCCAATGATGAAATCCTTGTTTTTTATATATATTTTCCATCATGATTAACTGTCCTTTGTCCTTTAAAAATTTATAACTTCTTTTTCATTTCAATGGTGTCCCCAAAATCTTCTGAATGAAGCATTTTTATTTTCTTATATCCCCTGTGTTTGTAAAATTCAAAAGAAGTCAAGCTAGAAGATAATTTGGCTGTTTTGTATCCGTTCTTTTTTGCTAAATCTTCAACTCTGTCCATTAGCTTTGAGCCAATGCCTTTGCCATGAATATTTGGATTAACAAAAACGGTCGATATATTATCATCTTTTAAACTAGCAGTTCCGAGAATTTTTTCATTCTCCGCGGCAACAAAAACATTTCTTTCTTTTGAATACTGAATTAGTTTAGCAGGGGTGAAATGCTTATGCATAAATTCTATTACACTTTTTGGATAATCTTTACTATTGACCTCAGAAAGGCACTTTCTAGTTAAGTTAGAAACTTTTCTTGCATCTTCTTTTTTGAAGTTCCTAATACGCATAGTATTAATAAGAATTTAAGATGCTATAAATTTTCTGTTCTCAGACGCAAAAGTGAATACAATATTTTGAATATACGAAGTTTAGCAGAAAATTCCGAAAAGTAAAATTTGAGCTCCAATCCATATTTCCTTATTGCCCGGATACGCAACATAGAATATTTTAAAAAGAATCAAGTAAATACATTTACCATACATATTGAAAAAATTGGCAGAGAAATGTTGCAGATACTTTGTCAAAATTAAGGGATGAATAAAAATGTTGGAAAAACATCAACTACTAATTAAAACACTTAATGAAAAACAAAAAGCCTATTTAAATTTAAATTTGCCGAATCCAAGAAATGGAGAATATCTTCTTACAGTTTTTCATCTTATCCCTGGAGAAAAATTAAATATCTTGCAAGCAGCAGCAGAAGTTGCGGCCGAATCTTCTACTGGAACAAATTTTAAGGTAGATACGGAAACGCCCTTTTCTAGAGAAATGAACGCTCTTGTTTACCAACTTGATTTAAAAAGAGAATTAGTGTGGATAGCTTACCCCTGGAGACTTTTTGATAGGGGAGGAAATATTCAAAATATCTTTACATATATAGTGGGAAATGTTTTGGGAATGAAACAAGTCAATGCCCTAAAATTATTAGATGTGTGGTTCCCTCCTGCAATGCTTGAACAATATGATGGTCCGAGTTATACGATTGATGATATGAGAAAATATTTAGATGTATATGACAGACCTATTCTTGGAACCATTGTAAAGCCAAAAATGGGGCTTACATCTTCTGAGTATGCAGAAGTGGCTTATGATTTTTGGGCAGGAGGCGGAGATTTTGTCAAAAATGATGAGCCGCAGGCAAACCAGGATTTTTGTCCATATGACAAGATGGTAAAATATGTAAAAGAAGCAATGGATAAAGCAGTTAAAGATACTGGAAAGAAAAAGGTCCATTCTTTCAATGTTTCTGCAGCTGATTTTGACACGATGGTTGAAAGATGTGAAATGATTATAAATGCTGGTTTTGAACCTGGAAGTTACGCATTTTTAATTGATGGAATTACTGCCGGGTGGATGGCAGTTCAAACTTTAAGAAGAAAATATCCAGATGTATTTATTCATTTTCATAGGGCGGCCCATGGGGCGTTTACAAGAGTAGAAAATCCATTGGGTTTTTCAGTTTTAGTTCTATCTAAATTTGCAAGGTTGGCAGGAGCATCAGGGATCCATACTGGAACGGCTGGCGTTGGAAAGATGTCTGGAAACCCGGAAGAAGATGTTGTAGCTGCACATAACATTCAATACTTTACAGCAAAAGGGCATTTCTTTGAACAGAGCTGGGGAAAGATTCCTGAAAAAGATGAAGATGCGATAAAACTTGTTCATGAAGATCTTACACATCTTCTTATTTTAGAAGATGATAGCTGGAGAGGAATGAAAAAATGCTGCCCCATTATCTCGGGAGGGTTAAATCCAGTTTTGTTAAAACCATTTATTGACATAATGAACAATACTAATTTTATAACTACAATGGGGGCGGGGGTTCATGCTCATCCGGGAGGAACAAAAGCAGGAGCTAAGGCATTGGTTCAGGCGTGCGAAGCTTATAAAAAAGGAATAGATATTGAAAAATATTCCAAGAAACACAGCGAGTTGGCAGATGCCATAAAATTCTTCTCAAAAAAATAAATTAAAGTAGAAATTGATGAGGATAGTGAAAGAAGTTAATGAGCTATAATCTTTGTTGAAAATCTTTTCAATTCCAAAAAGAGCACTCAAAAGATAGAAAACTAAAAATTTGAGTTAATCATAATTCTCTATAATAATATTCTCATTTTAACAAATTGGTGTTTGTCCCCATTTGTTTCCTGCATATACTCTTCAACTATCTCAAATCCTATCTTTTTGTATGTTTTTATTGCACGTTCATTAAACTTTGCTACTACTAACATTATATAATGCCCATCATATCCATAATGCTTTATACCAAATTTTATACCAGACATTGCAAAATCGGACCCATACCCTTTTCCTGTATATTTGGGGTTAAGCCCAAAACCAACCCACATGACATTATAGATAAAAGAAAAAGAATAAAAACCAATCAATTCTTTGGATTGATTTAAGACCGCAAATATATACTTCCATTGTTTTAAATCCAAGAAATCATTTAAATCTTCTTCATCAGCAGTCATATCATAAAAAGAATAAATACCTTCATATTTCCACTGATAAGCAATTTCATTGGCATATTTTTCATTCATTGGGACATAATTATATTTCATAGAGATCATTTTTAGAGATGTATTTTAGATAACTATTTTAAACGGATCTTCTGTTCGCTTAACATTCTTCTTAGGATTTAAAGCGAGATTTGATTAAATCCAAATAAAAATATTTTGGAAATAAATAAATCTTTCCCCAAACCATTTTAAAAAAGTTAAATATATTTGATAATACTAATGCTGTAAAAACCTCATTTTTATAACAATGTTCTTTTTAGATTTTGTATAAAATTATCTTTTTTTGCACCCTTAAGATTGTGATAAAAAAGAGAAGTTTTCACGAATTGAAGATTTGAGTGAGACACGAGCCGAGTGTCAAACCTTTTATCCATTGTTAGACGACGAGCCAAAAACATTATACAATTACTTCTTTTCCACATCTACTACATTTGTAATGATAAAAAATGACGATTCCTCCACAGGAAGGGCATGACCATCTTCGCTTCTGATACTCAAGATAGTTTACCATCCCTATTTGTTTCATCTTTTCAAAAATCTCCGGAATCTCATGTCTGTACCTAAATTTCGGGTCTCCAAGATGAGTATCAAGAAGTTTCTTCCTATATTTTTCACATGGAAAATTACTACAATCAATGCAGAAATCTTTCTCTTCAATATTATAGCAACAATCCCTTATTTTGCATCCCCATTTGCTTGTTCTTTTTTGTTCTTTACTTTCTGAGGCACATCCAAGACAAGTCTTATTAAAGGAAGGACATGCTCCACAAAAAACTCCACAAGGAGCCAATTCATTTGGTATTTGTTTCATATTATTTCCTTCATTTGTTAGATATTTAGCATGCCATCTAACGTTTTGTGGATATTCTTAACGTCCTAAATTTCTTCATCGTTCTGCCTTTAAAAACTCTAAAAACTCCTGGGTATGCTTGTTGATAAGAGGCATCCTTTAGTAAATTAATTATTAGTTCTTTTTATATTTTATTTCAGGCGTTCCAAAGCCGATTGCGTATAACACTAAGATTTAAAGAAGTTTACGAAACGAAGTGGAGCCGGCTATTCGCTGATACATGTGGTTGTGTCAAATATTTCAGGACACTTTATCAGCTCTTGTAACAATAAAAGCATTCGTGAATTCATCTAGTAATTCTTCGCCTTTATCCTCATAAAATCCGGAAATGCTAAAACCAGCCTCTATCTGGCCATTGATTTGGTCTGTAAGGCTATGCCCGAATTCGAATGGCGCCATATTTTCAGTATACTCTTTCTTTTTAGCATCTGATAAAGATTTTAAATCAGAATATGGGATAGCAGTTTCTATTACACATTTTCTTGTCTTCTCAGCTTTTTCCCAGTTTATCATATACATAATAGGATTATTAAATCCAGATAATAATCTGCCATTCTTTTTTAGGACCCTGTAAGCTTCCCTCCAAACAGGCAAAATATCATCAATAAAACAATTTGAAACTGGATGAATTATCAGATCAAAAGTATCATCTGAAAATATTGACAGATCTTGCATATTTCCTTTTACAGTTTTTATATTTAAATTGTATTTAACTGCAATTTTTTTATCTTGTTCAAGCTGTTTGTCGGAATTATCAAATACAGTTACATTTGCACCTGCAGCAGCCAAGATAGGACCTTGCTGTCCTCCCCCCGAAGCTAAGCACAAAACATTCTTATTAACTATATTTCCAATCCACTCTTCTGGAACGGTCTTAAAAGGCGTTAGGACAATTTTTATTATGCCTTTTTTAGCTTCCTGTATCTGTTCTTCTGAAATTGGGATGGTCCATTGATTTCCTTTTTTAACTTCATTGTTCCATGCAATTCTATTATGTTCTAATAAATTCATTTCTTATACTTCCTTTTTGGTATAATTACATATAACGCATGTCATTAAAAGAAGTTACGTAAGAAATTTGAATGGAGAAACCTGCAAGATTTCGTAGTCTTTTATCTGTCGTTATATTCCCAAAAAAAGAAATTTCAGAGTAAATCTGGAACCCGTTTATTTGAATTTAAAGGAATTGTCGTATTCAATTCTATCTATTTTGGAATTTTGCAACCAGTTCTTTTTGTTTTTTGTTCGATTGTAAGATTTTTTGGATTTTAGACATATTTTTACCTATTCAAATATGAATTATAAATTTACAGCTTTTTGCTCCAGTGATTACTGATTGCACAAGTTCTACTTCAACTGGTTTTTCGAGCGCTACTTCAAAAAACTGCTTTTCCCATTCAGCACCACACTGACAATATGTGTCTGTAGAAAAAGGTTCTTTAGTTTGTTTAACCTGTCCGCAAAAGCATTTATCATACTCCACGATAACTGTATTCTTGTTTTTTAATTTGAAGCTAACGCCTTTATAATTTTCATTTAATTTATCAAGAAATTCATTAATAGACTTTGATTCACTCATCAATTTCTTCACAGTCTTTCTATGTCCCTGCCCGCAGCATTTTTGACCGCAGGCCTTCATTATCTGGACTACTTTTTCCTTGTCCAATTCTTTTTCTAACTGTTCAATAGCTTCTTTCCACCACTCAGCTTGTTTGACGGGGTTAAATGAATTGTATTTGTCCGAACCCCGCATGATTTTCTCCAAAATCTCTTGATCAACTTCTGCCATAAGGATTTTTGCAAATCGTCCTATTCTGCCCGTTACTGGGATCTTTGCGCCGGATTTATTTTTTGTAATCATGGTGTTTTCTCCATTCATAATGTTAAATTAGCGTAATTTAATATTGAATGACTTTTGGAACATCTTTAGAAACATTGACACATAACTGAATATCTTTCACGGTAAATTTCCCTTTTGTATACTTCCTTTTATTATTAATTTCTGCAAGTTTCTTAAAAAGATTCTCTGCCTTTGATTTTGATATTTTTTCCGCTGTATCTGTTCCAGATTCTAAGAAAATTCTAGCAAATATTGGTCCAATCCATTTTATTCTTGATATATCTGTTAATTTTACAAGTTCCATTAGTTCTTCGCTTGAAATATTTGCTTGTTTGGCTAATTCAGATCTTTCCTTTTTTGTTTTAATTTTTCCAAATAAATGCTTCGTGTTTTTAAGGCCAAATTTTCCCAGTTTATCTATTACCTCATTTTTTATACCAGGAAATTTATTTAAGTTTACAGGTTTTGGCTGATAACTATTAACTTCCCTTATTAGAATTGTAAGATAATCCTCCGGCAAACCTGATTTTTTAGCAAATTCTTTTACATTTTTTGGTGTTTTCAAAACATTGACTATATCCTGAAGATTTTTAATCCCCTGTTTTTTTAGGCATTTGATTCTTTCTCCTATTTGCTCTTTTAAAATCATTCTACTCGGAATCATTTCTGATTGTTCAAGCACTTTCTGGTATTTTTCAATACTAAAATTTTCTAAATTGATATGATAGTTATCAGTCGTTTTGCTTGCATCCTTAACACTGATGTTTGGTGTAAGACTTTTCGTTGTTGCCCCCATAATTACTATATTAAAAATTAAAATTTATAAATATAATCATTTTTTGGAATTAAGTAGGAAAAAATACAATATTATCCCCCTCTTTTTAGAAAGCCTATCTAATGTATAAGAACGAAAAATATTTTTTGAATTATATATAACATTTGGGATATACGAAGTTTTGCGGAATGAAACGAAGCAAAATTTGGGTGAGGAGCGATAATGACGAAAGCGCAGCGTTCCTTTGAGTTCCGAACCCCACCCGTTTCAATCAATCATTATTCAGAAATTTTCTTTGATAAAATCACTGATCCATCTTCTTGATTATTTTTTAGCCTCATTTTTCCATCGGGGTAGTTCTGGCATCATTTCATCAATCATTTTTTCTGCATCCTCTCTTGTTTTACCCATAAATTTCATTGCCGCGTTTATGCTCCCCTCTCTTACCTGTTCCTTGCTTGCCAATTCACCTGTTTGTTGATTCTGACAATGGATGCAATATCGGTTGTCGATTTTAGATGTTGTGCTTTCATCAATCGAAAGCGGCATTCCGCAACTTTCACACTGAACCATTCTTGCATCTTCATCACATTCCCAAAGCCCAAAGGTATTATTTTCAGTGTCAATGCAAATCGCAGCATATCCTATACTTGGGACAGCTGTTTTTGGCATCACTATTTTGCCACCGAGTTTTTCAACTTTGGCAATATATACATCAATTGAGGGAACATCAATATAATTGACAATTGCATCTGACGGGTTTTCTCTTTTTCCAAGCCCGCCGCCAAGACCTTTTTTACCGTCTTCATCTACTGTTTCAATTCCGTAGTATTCCACAGGGCCTGGCATTTTTTCAATTTTCCATCCAAATAGTTCAGTATAGAACTTCTTTGCTCGCTCTATATCATCTGCTGGCACCATAAAATGAGTTATTGCTGGCATTTTTATCCACCTCCTTATCTTATTTAAATTAAATTTGAATATATATAAAATTTTTTCTAAAAGCGGGGTTTGGAATTTTATATAACTAATATTAAACGAACCTTTTGTTCGCTTAATACCTTGTCTCAGAGTTAAAGCGAAGTTTTATAAAGTTGGATTGAAGCAGATTTGAAATTAAAATTTCTCTATAAAAAGGCATGGACGCTAAGCATAGATTTCATCTAATAATTTATTGTCAAAAATACAATATTATCCCCCTCTTTTGTTTTAGAAAAAATCAATTTATTCCTTTTCATCTTAGAAAAATATTTTTTAGATTGAGCATAATATCGAGATTTAGAGAAGTTTTCGACGAAGTTAAAAATTTGAATGGAAGAAACTGAAATTTTCTGGAACCCCTAAATCTTTGTTATGTCTGTTTTGAAGAAACTAAGAGTTAGTGCAACGGTTGACGAAACCAAAACCCACGGAGTTTTTATATTTAAGAATTATAATAAATTACGAACAAAGTGAGTGTAAAATTAAGAAAAAAAGCCCTCTAAAAAATTAATTTACTTTTTTGAGTATAAATCATGTAACTCTTCATTAAAGATATTACTATTAGAGTTGTTGATAATGAGGTAGTTTCCATAATTTTCCATCTTTGATTTTCTTTCTTATCAACACCGTGAGCTTTACCCATTGACCTAATACTTGAAAGGCCCGCTGTTAAATTATTTAGCTTTGTTGGAAATTTATTATTTTGATTAAACAATTGAGCTATCTGTGCTATTCCCTGGCACTTAGATAAGTTTAAACCACTATTAAGATCAATTCTTAAAAAATCCTCTAATGCTCTGCCTAAATCATTGATTGATTCTTCTGGATCAGATTTTGTATGGATTATTGCAGTAATTAAATCTTTTAAGACATTTGGAGAAATTCGTTTATAATAATCTCCAAATTCTTCTTTTAAAAATTTTCCTGTTAAAACTTTATTCTGTACTGATTTTTCTAAACTTTCTAATGTTTTATTTTTATTTGTTTTGTCACTTATTCTTATTTTAAGTATCTTTATCCATCCATCCAAAATGTTTTCAATAGTCGCATGATTTTGCTCAATATCATAAAATTTTTTTAGAAGTTTAATGGAATCTTGTTTTGATTTTTTCTTTGACAAGAAATATACATATTCAATTAGAATTTTATCTTCAGCTAAAATTTTTTCGATTGTCCTTTTTGAACTTTCTTCTGTACCATCAATTTGATTGAAGATACCTTCTGAAAGAATCAACTGTTGTTTATTTTTTGAAACTACTAATTTTTGTTTCAGAAAATCAAGACCTCTTTGAATGTAGGAAGGGGTTTTATTTAAGTAGTTCAGAATATCTTGTTCAGTGCAATCTTTTCCTTTCCTCCTACATTCAAAAAAAATTAGAATATTTGATATTATTTAAATTGGCGGATTAATCAGTTTCATCTTCTTCTCTCTTTAATAGTTTCCTCTTTATTATTCCTAAGGCAGCTTCTACTAAAGTAAGATGATCTTCTTCAACAATTTCAATAGTTTGATTTATTGCAGGTCCACTTATATCAATAACATAATTTCCGCTATTGGATATTAAAGTTGATTTCGGCTGCATGGTTTGCTGTTGTATAATTTCTGTTGTTTGTTCTACATCCTCTTCATTATCCTCAGGCTTGTTTCCTTGGTTTAATTCATTAAAAGAATCATCTGGATTTAGCAATTTGACTAATTTTGCAGCTTCAATGAAGTAACCTTTAACTTTTGAAGCATCTTTTTTAACTACATCAAACTCCCTAATTAAAATTTTATCAAAAATTTTTGTAACTAATTTTTTATCCTTATAAGTATCATAAACTTCTTTGAATAAAGGGATGTTAAAAAATGATTTTCTTAAGTTTTCAATTCTTTCGCTTTCATCGTAACTGTTTTTGTAATCCTTATAAAGTTGCGTTAGTACAAGATTACCTTCAGAAAACTTAATTAAACCAAATTTATTGGCGGCACTTATCAAGTCAGTATATGCGCCACCTAATTTTCTCTTCATGTGGTCTGCACAAATTTCCTTATTGCATTTCCCACCTAACTCACTTACTGCTTTAGCTAGCTTTAAAGAATTCTTAAATGATGCTCGTGGGTAATCGATTAATTTTGGCATATTATCACTCTCCATTTTTTTATTAGTTATAATAGTTATTACCTATTAGTTTAAATAGTTTTCGCTTGTAAGGTATTATAGTTATTAAAGAATATTTTTTTCTCGTTTTTAAGATACAAAAAATTATTTTTTGAATATCCAAATCCTCTCTGATGAATATACATCAATGCACGACCCCATGATTTATATAAAGGATATCAAAAATATGTTACATGGTTACAGTTAAAGGTAGTGAAACTCAACTGCAGCATGCGTTTAGAAATGCCATGAAATCATCGCCCCATCGTGCTCCCGTTTTAGTCACTTACAACTTCTGCGCCCCCGAATCTATAGAAGAGAGGATCCGCTCTTTTCATGCAGACCTGTCCAATGCCAAGAAAACGTATTTTCATATATTCATATCAAAAGACGATGGCAACTTCAATTTAAGATGCGCTATTGACCAAACATACCTCTCCGCGATAAAAAGCTATATCTCAGGACACCCTCCCCCCTTTTACCAAGAGTATGAGAATAGCATCGACAAAGTGCTGCATGCAGTAGGAATAATTATGTCGGGAGGGGCCGTAAAAGAAGCAGACCCTCAAAGTATAACAATAACACCGCTAACAAAAATCGATGGCCACTTCAATGGCATGTACAACGACAAGGCGCTCTCAGGCCTCTTTAAAGTTGCTCCAGGCCTTTCTCCCCAGCGCATCGGTGCCATCATCACAGAACGAATGCAGTTTGCGTACAAGACGCTGCTCTCATTTATCACGCTTACAGGCGTTAAAAAAGCAGAAACGCTCTCACTGGCAATGGTCTACTCTGCCTTTGACATGGGCTTTAAGTTTGGTTTTCCGGTAGCCCCAGTAGAACGCAACGTATGGAAGGAGACGTTCTCGATAGGCGGGGCGTTTGACAAGTGTGTGGATGACGTGTGCGAATACCTAACATTAGACGCATATATCACGACCCTCTTCCCATCAATAGGTTTCATAGGACAGGAACGCCTGCTCTCGGAGCACAAACACTACCTAAAAAATCTACGCACAGGAAAGTTGGGGGATAATATGCCAAAAGAGATCTTAGAAAATTTAAATATGGAACCAGAGGCAATAGATGCGAGAGTAAAGAAAATTGGGCTTATATATGACTAGCTATTCCTCTTTTTCCCTGTTCTCGTCCTCTTTTAGAAGATAATATATTGTTCGTCTCGGAATTTCAAGCTCCTTGGATACGCGTGTTATCGAAACCCCTATCTTTTGCATCTTTCGTATCTCTTTTACGTCCTGTTCAGAATAGACGCGTGGCCTTCCTGCACCGCCGCCAAGCGGGTTTAGCAAGACCCCTACTTTTTCCAACGCACGTTTCACGCGCGTTGAAGTAAGATTATAAAGTGACGGCGGGCAGTATATGCAAGACAAGTTAGGCCCATTTTCCAGTAGCTCTACGACAATGTCTATGGACGGACGAAGGGCAACATAAACTTCTTCTTCAATAAAACCCTCGCGTATCTGCCTTATAATTTCCTCTTTATTTGACGCCCTAAATTTCTTCATCGTTCTGCCTTTAAAAACTCTAAAAACTCCTGGGTGCGCTTGTTGATAAGAGGTATCCCTTCAAGCAGGCCCAGTTTCCTGAATCTACCTATCACACTATCTACTTTCTCAAAGTCAATGTTAAACATTTCGCTTGTTTCCTTCTCATTCTCGCTTATAAGGAAAAAAGCTGCTGCTCCCACAAGGGAGCTCTTTTCATGCATCTTTAGCTTTTCCATCTTTTGTTCAAGCTCTTCTTTTTTATCTACGGCCTTCCCATACTTCCCGAATAGCTGCTTGTTGGGGCATGGGTCTATCCCTGGAAATATGGATGTGAAGCGTTCGCGTTCAAACCTTGACTTCTTTAAATAGTATTTCAACACATCTTTGATAAAAACGCCGTATGAGAGCCTGGCATAGCCGATGCCTAAGCACTTGCGTATATACTTGTCAACTATAAGCTCTTTATGCTTCCTATAATTGTGCTCTGTATCAGCAGGCGCCCTTGAATGTTTTTTTCCCATCATTAACGCTTCATAGTCTTTTCCAGTAGGCATACCAGAAAAGCTCTTGAGAGAAGATGGCTCGCGTTTGAACTTAAATCCCCTTACCTTGCCTGTCTCCATCTGTTGGCGCTGCCCAAGCGCTCCTACTATCTTACGATACGCAAAGCGGTCCTTTTTGGGAAGATTTGAAAGCAGCAACATGTACTCCCCCCTGTAAGGAAGATGCTGCAGCACAGAAAAGTTATACACGCCATCAGGATTTAAGCAGTACTCTAGCCCATCGCCAGTGATTGCTGCATATGCCTTGTCCCCTGTGATGCGTTTCTTGTCCTCACGGACTTCTATTGCATCTGCAAGGTGCGAAATGGCTATCTTGTGGGCGGCAATAGAATACTGTATCCTGTCAAAAGCTATCTTCTTTTTTGTAGCAGTCTGCCTGAAAAACGGGTCTTTCCACGAGTCACGCACGCCTTTTACGACATAATAAGGATTTTGGAAACCATAAAAATCCATCTCGCCCCTGAATTTTTTAAGGGTCGCATGATTGCTCTTTAGCGCATAGTAGCACTCCACGATGGAATCGGGAAGAGAAGAGAACTCGTATGATGTCCTGTCAAGGAATCCGTTCACCTCGCTGATAAGAGACATTAGTTCATCCTTTTACTGCACGTATCACTGCTATTAGCTGTGATGTGTCTTTTTCTGTCAACGTCCCAGTGACTATTATATCGGCGCCTGCATCTGCTAGCTCCTTTGCCTTCTCAGGGGAACGAATCCCCCCTCCCACGATAAGAGGAACGTCAATAATTGACTTTGTCTTTTTCACTATTTCCAGAGGAACTGTTTCATCTGCCCCGGAACCTGCTTCCAGATATACCATGCGCATGCCTAGATACTGTCCAGCAAGTGCATAAGCTACTGTTATATCAGGTTTATTTCTTGGAAGTAGGTCAGCTTCTCCAATAAAACCAACGGTCATGCCCGGTTCAACAACAAGATACGCCATAGGAATTGGTTCTATTTTTGCCATCTTCACAGGCAAAGCACCCAGGGCCTGGGACTTTGTTATAAAATAAGGATTACGTGAATTTAATATCGACATGAAAAAAATGGCATCCGCATAAGGGGAAACAGCAGAAGGCCCGCCTGGGAATAGTATTACCGGCAAGTCTGTTGTTGCCTTTATCGTCTTGACCAGCGCATCAAGGCCCGGGCCGGATGCATTAGTGGAACCTCCTATCATTATACCATCGGTCCCTGCCTCCTGTGCCTGGTGCACAACTACGCTTGCCCTATCCAGACTTATTGAATCGGGATCAAGAAGCGTGAAGTGGAGTTTTGAACCTTTTAATTTTGAAAGAATATACGTTTCAACTTTGCCAATCATACAAGCACCTACAAAAATATAGAAATGCCAATATATAAAAATGTTTATTTAAAATAAGAGATTATAAACAAAAAGGGCTTACGCCCTCTTATCCTTGGCCTTGTAACGAAGTGATGCAGAACCACATTTCCTGCACTTAGTGGCTTTCCAGCCATTTCTCGCGTTACATTTCATGCAAATCTTCATTTTGAATAATCTCATCTCAGCAACAGGTGATCTCATCTTTAATCCTCTTCCATGTATTCTAATTGAATGGCAACGACCTCTTGGCTGTCGCGGGCCTTTGAATATCGCTCCAAGAGCTCTTCATTGAGCTTTATAAAGGTTATACCCCACCTGAACTTATCCATCGTATTTAAAGCTTTTGTCTTCTCCCCAAGTATGTACAATGCAGCCGCAACTGCCTCTGCGGTGGAGAGTTTTGTAGGTTTTCCATAGTTCACAGGATTAGCAGCGACAAGATACGGCAATGCCCTGTCCTGTACATGAGGGGATATCTTCATGAACACCTCGTTTGCAACCTCCCATGAACAGTCAAGTGCCGATATACCATGCTTAAGGTATATCACGTCCGCAGGTGAAAGTGCCTTTTCAGAGAAGGGGTTGAGAAAAATAGAATTTTTTGGGATATGTGCCACTTTGTCAACTATCTTGGCCAGATCAAATTTTGCAAGCCTGTATGCTGTGCATTTTTTCGGGTCACACTGCTTCGAATGGTATATCACCACTTGTGTCACTGCTTCCACCCTTCCTTTGTTATAGCATGCACCGCCACATCACGGGGATTAACGCATCCTAGGTCTGTAAGACCGCATCTTTTGTACATTTTGATTGCCCGCGCATTCTTTATGTAAGGCAGCGTTATCATATCATCTGCCCCTGCTTTCGAGAAAATCACATCTATAAGCTGCATGAAAGCATCATGCCCAAGGCTCCTTCCCCAATACTGCTTGTTTAGCTTGATATCTGCAAGAGCACAAGTCCGATTCTCGTCCTTTACCCACGTTCCAAATGAAAATATATTCGGGAGCATTCCAAATGCCGTCTCGCCGATAGGTTTTCCATCCAAGGTCACGATATATTGCTCTGAAGCGCCCTTTGAGCGTGACTTAGCAAGCAGATATCCCTCATACCATTTTTTAATATCAATTCCCTGGGAAGGGATGCCTGTGTAGCAGGCGACCTCGGAGTCTTTCCATAGTGCATCAAGAAATCCAAGATAACGCTCCTCGAAAGGTACCAGTTGCGTTAGATAACATATGTCATCCATACTCTTATTGCTCCTTAAAATCAAATACTACTTAATCAGCTGTGGGCAAACACCGCTTTAATTCCATCTTCCTTTGAGTCGATACGCACGAACCCATATCTCTCAAACTGCACGATCTCGCCAACAGGAAGAGAAGCTATGTCCTTTTCTCCAAGCCCGTTTGAGAAGCGTATGCTATCCTCCTGAAGCTCCTTGCCAACGTATAAAGGCGAAAGCACCATGACCTGCACGTTGATGCCGTCAAGAGGGACCCACTGGATCTTCTTGAGTTTGCGCAAATCCACCTCTTCCTCAAAAAGTGATGCCCCAATCGTCTTATCCGCATGCTCGATGCGTATATTGCAAAAGTCCTTTAGGCGTATGACGCTTCCCACATCAAGTGATCTTGCGTCAGTGGCCGATATGTAAATCGAGGTGCCTACTTCAAGAGTGCGCTTTCCGAGATCTTTGGTCGGATGCATATTAATTGTCAGTGTCTTGGGATCTATTCCCTTTATGTCTACTCGAACAGGGTCTTCAACAAAGAAGAAGCGCTTTGTAACAGGGTCGATTAACTTCCTGTTCAAGGATTCTAAAAGCGACCAATCTATTTCTGGTTCGGCAGTAGAAAGCCCTATCTCCTTTGCAAGCTCATGGACAGTTTCCGGAATTATGCCTCTACGCCTAAGACCGCGAATTGTTACAAGGCGCGGGTCGTCCCACCCCGTTACCATGTTATTCTCGATAAGGGGGCGTATGAGCCGCTTTGATGTTGGGGCTCCCCGTATGCCAAATCGTGAATACTGTTTTGTTATCGGGCAACGCAGGCCTAGAAGCGACCTGATATAATCATGCAGTTCTATACGAAGGGTAAACTCGTTGGAACGAAGCACATGGGTGACTCCAAGTATCGAGTCCTCTATTGCGCAGGCAAAGTCGTAGACAGGCCATACAGTATATTTATCCCCCTGCAAAGGATGTTCGTGTCTAATGACGCGAAAGAGCGTCGGGTCGCGCATTGCCGTGTTTTGCGACGCGTTGTCCCCTTTTATTCGTAGTACCATCTTCCCCTCATCAGCTGAGAAGAGATCATCCCAAAGCACCAGATTCTCTTCCTTGCTCCTGTTCCTGCAAGAGCAGGGCTGTCCTTTGAATCGCAGTTTTGATACGATCTCCTGTTCACAATCGCACATGTATGCGCTGCCTGCATCTATAAGGTCCCTTGCATAAGTGTAGTAGATATCCATGTCATCAGACATGTTGTGTTCCTTGTCCCAAGAAAGGCCCATCCACTTCATGTCCTGTTTGATAGCATTATAATACTCCAGCTTCTCCGCTCTTGGGTTTGTGTCATCGAAACGCAAGATGACCTTTCCATTGTACCTTTTCGCATAATAATAGTTAAAGAAGAAAGAAAGACCATGGCCAATGTGAGGATATCCGTTAGGCTCAGGTGGCAGGCGCGTTACGACCTTTCCATCCTCGGCCCCAGGAAGGGGCGGCAGGCCTTTTTTTTCTTTTTTCTCAGCCGAAAAGAAACCTGGGTCAATTGCCATTACCTCTGCACGCTGGGCCTCTGCATCCATTGAATTCACGACTGATATGACCTGTATGACCGCAGGGATTACCTCTTTTGCATGCTTGCGAAGGTCTGGATTTTCCCCAAGAAGCTTGCTGATAACTGCTTTTTTATCTGCAACGCCTCCGTGAACGGCCGCATTTTTTAGTGCTAACTTACGGATAATGTCCTCCATAGCCTCTCCCATGTGCAAGAATGAATGCAGCATCAATAAAAAGGTATCTCATACTCTAAAAAGTATATGCGCGCTTTGCTATCATAGATGCGCTGCATATGCTCAATTGTTGCATCAGGGACTGATGACTCGACATAGATATGGCTAATCCCATATGCTTCAGGGACCCTGTAATCCTTGCTGCCCATTAATATTATGCCGGTCTGAGATGAAAGCCGTTTTCCGTGATCGGGTGAATAGGGATAGTATTCGTCAACTAGCACCGTGCTTCCATAATATGTCGCAAGGTGGCCGGCAGTTGACATCACAGGCATTAACGAATTTTCCCCAAGAAAGGAAACTCCTGCTACGTCCTGCTCAGAATAGATAGGGGAACGGTCCATTGAGTGCATGATGCCAATAGCCAAGAACAACACCAGCAACGTGAAGAACATAGGCGTGCTCTTCTGCGCCACCTTTAGCATGCCTGTTCCCGCAACAATGCATAGGATCACTGCCCCAAGTGCAGGTATTCGATACGTTGCTACCTCCTGGGGAAGCAAGATGCACAAAACAAGAAACAATGCAAGAAAGAAAAACAGGCCTTTACTATTTTTGTTATAGTGCATTGCAATTGATGCTAGCGGGACGTATATGCCAACGCACACAAAAAAGGGCAGAAGAAATGGCCTTCTGACATAATCAAGGGAGGGGCCCTGTATAAATGCAAAAACAATTACCATGAAAAGAAGCGCCGCCGTTAATACCCTCATGCGGCGATTTGTAGAAAAGAGAAGCGCCGATGCGAAATAGAACAATGCACTAAAAACATGGGTAAGGCACAGCACAACCCCTAAAATAGCGAAAAGCCGCTCGTTATCCTTGATAAGCGCATAGTAAAAGAATGGTGCAACAAAAATTGCAAGAAGCTCCGGGAAGAAGTAGACTCTCATCAAAAGCGCCGGATTTAGGGCAATAAGAAAGCTTGCAAGAAATGCCTCCTTCTCATGCTCCCTTAAAAGAAAATATGCCGCAGGAACTGTTAATGTGGAGAGGAGGGGTGGAATCAAGATCGCCTTTGCCACAAGAGACCCAGGAACAAATCCCATAAGCAGGTGAAACAATGGAGGGTAAAGTGCAGTGCGACTGCCGGCATACATATGGTCCACTAGGAACAAACCCTGTATGAGGCGCATATGGTAGTAAGGGTCCGCACCCATGATAGCCCCTCCCTTAAGATACGGGGCCATCCTTAATATCAGCGCCAGGATTATAATAGATGAGAATGCCAGCTTCTTTAGCACCTTCATTCCTCCAAAACACAGTAGAAGTTTGATGTGGCACCAGAATATGTCTTATTAAATAGATCACACTCATTAAGGAATGAATCGTCTTTGTAATCGTATAGCTCCTTTCTCCCAAAATACACGTATCTTATCAGGTATTTTTCAACTATTGCCGGGTCCCCCCTGTAGAAGCTGTTCGTATCTTTGGTACGCTCGTTGTAGTTAAAAGAGCCTGAATAGTAGGCGCCCTTTATCGGGACTTTATGGGAAATGGCAGCGCAGACCGGTGCGAAGAACCAACCAGTTATCACCTGCCCGTCCACAATGGTCTCCTCCCCAAGCCACGTGAACGCTTCGCCCTCATGCTCGTAGACTAGGGGGGATATTGAATGCATGTACATGTATGGGCCTGCAAGAGACACCAAAATCAGCCCGCATATCCCTATACCTACAGCAAGCCGATTTGACAATATCATCCTCTTTATAGCAATCCCTGCAAGTGCAGCAACAGGAAGCGCCATAAACTCTATGAACCTTGATGGCAGTATCCAAAACATCGATGTCGAGAGGGCAAACGTGACTAAAAACCAGGAAAACACCAACTGTTCGCTGCGTCTTCTTCTTGTAACAACCCATCCCAATCCTATGCATGCAAGGCCAAGCTGCAGTGCCCCTAACTTGTTAGGATACGACTTAAGAGGTATAATTATGCTTTCTGGCAGGCGCGAATATATCCCGTGGCCAAGCAGGTGATGGATCCAGTATGAGGGTATGATCGCGGAAACTATGATAAACACCCCTAAAATCAACAATATGTTGCGTATGGAATCCTTGTCATGTCTTACATTAAGGATGAGGAAGAGAGTAAATAGCAATACCACCGATGCGGTGACTATTAGGGTAAGCCCATGCGTGAGCACGACGGCTGCCCCAAATGCGCCTGCGACAAATGCCCATTTCCTATTATCTAGCGATTTAAAGAAAAAGATAAACACAAGCAACATGAATATGGTTGCCAAAGCCTGGGAAGAGGATATTACCCCCCTGTCAACAGACACTGGTATTGTAATTGCAAGAGCTGCTGAGATAATGGCGGTCTCCCTATCATATAATAGGGATATCAGCCAGTAGAAAACACCTATTGTTAAAGGATACATCACAAGCGGCAGATATCGTGCGATGGTCTGGGTCGATGCGCTAAAAAAAAGAGATAATCCTGCTAAGAACATATGAAATCCGGGAGAGTACAAATTGGGCCTTCCAGTCGGTCCAAAAGAACCCCAGTCCCACCAAACAAGACCCTCCTTGAACAAGTCCCCCATCCTCACATGATACCAAACGTCCCATGAGAATGGCAGCTTAAAACGAAATACTGCTATTGCCATAAGGGAAAGCGCAAGCACTAGAACTGCGGCTAGCGCAATATGCCATGCCTCTAAACGATAACGCATACGATATACTCACAAACAAGTAAATAATAAATCTATTGTTACTTCCATTTGTCTGGAGGGAAACGTTCCTCCATTATCGCAAGCTCCTTTCCAAATGCGTCCTCAAGATCCACTCCAAAGTGTGCTGCTAGTTGTAACATGAGGGCAAACGACTGTGCAAACTCGCGAGCAACTTCAGGATTTGAGCGCTCATGTCCTGCCCCTTCCTTCTTGTAACCTTCCTCAAAGAGTATCTCCTCTCCTATCTCGGATATCTCCTCAATCAAATGCATGTAAACAAGTGATGCACTAAAATCATCCCAGTTGCGTGCCTTGCAAAAAGCCTCGATCTTCTCTTGAGCCAGTGATATTTTCATAGCTATTACCCACATCCAATAACAAGACTTTGTTTAAGAATATTTGCCATGATAAAAAACCGAACAAAAGAATTATATACATCACTATCATGATAGAGGAAGATGAGAGAGTTAAGCGATATAAAGCTGATACGCAAAAGGCTCGGGATTACCCAAAAACAGCTTTCTAAAATAGCGGGAGTATCACAATCCGTAATAGCAAAGGTTGAGCGTGACCAGCTAAATCTGAGCTATGAGAAGGCAAAGCGCATATTTGACACACTTTTAGAGATGGAGCAAACGGCGTCAAAAAAGATAGAAGACCTGATGACGACACATATTACATTTATTAAATATGACCGCCTCCTCATTGAAGCGTCAAAGGAGATGCATGAGAAGGGATTTTCACAACTCCCTGTGATAGGGGAAAAAGGGACGATAGTGGGATCTGTCACTGATAAACTATTTACATCACTTATTTTAAAAGATGTGAAGGATTGGCAGAACAAGCGCATTTCAGAGTTGATGGGGGACCCGTTCCCGACAGTTGACAAGAACATCTCTGTTAGGGCAGTGGCACGCCTTTTGGAAGAGAGGGATGCTATCATCGTCAAGGACAAGGGAGAATATGTTGGCATAGTCACCCGAGACAATCTGTTAAAAGAGATATGATTGGTGAAACTATGATAGAGAAACTAAGGGGCGTAAGGGACTTCTACCCTGAGAATCAGTACGGAAGAAGGGTAATATACGAAACGCTATACAACACGCTAAAGAGATTTGGTTTCAAAGAGGTATGCACACCCTCTATAGAAAGCCTAGAGATGATTACAAAGAAGTCTGGCGCTGGGATCGTGGACGAGATATATGCCTTCAAAGACAAGGGGGGGCGGGATATATGCTTGATCCCCGAACTTACCCCAAGCATCGCACGTATGGTCGTGCAGCGCCAAAAAGAACTTAGAAAACCAATTAAATGGTGCTCTTTTTCCAGGCATTGGCGTTATGAACGGCCGCAAAAGGGAAGACAGCGTGAGTTTTACCAGTTCAACGCGGACATTTTAGGAGTTCGATCCAGCCGTTCGGATTTTGAGATTATTGCTGCAGGCATCGAATGCATGCTTTTTCTGGGGCTTTCCAACTTCAAGTTCCACATATCAAACAGGAAAATATTAGAATCATTTTTTGATAGCCATGGCATCCCTGTAAAGGAGGCATTTACTATCGTTGATAAGCGCTCAAAGGTCTCTGAAGAGGAATTTAAGGAAATGATAAGGACGCTAGGGGCAGGAGAAGAGTGCTATTTGCAGCTAACGTCGCTCCTTGATATCTCTGGCACTGTAAGTGAATGCATCCCTCAGATATCAGATGCCCTAAAGGATACAAACACCCATGTTAAGGAAGCACTTGACAATCTTAAGGAAATGGGCGCATTTATAGATCATTACGGCTTTTCGAAGCACTGCATGATCGACCTTTCCATAGTGCGCGGCCTGGCATACTATACGGATATGGTATTTGAGGTATTTGACAAGAAGAAGTCCATGCGCTCACTGTTTGGGGGAGGAAGGTACGATGACCTTATAGAACTCTTCGATGGACAGAAAACACCTGCTGTAGGTTTTGCCATTGGAATTCCAATGCTTGAGCTCCTTATGAAGGAAGAGGGAAAATGGCCAGAACCAGACTTCGGACCAGATTATTTTATAATAATGCTTGGAAATGTCGAAAAAGAAGCTTTTGCACTAATCAAAAAACTAAGGGAATCATCCACAGTTGAGTATGCCCTTACAGGAAAGAACATGAAAAATCAGATGAACGAGGCAAACAGCATCGGAGCAAAAAACGCCATTATAATAGGCGAGCGGGACCTTGAAAACAAAACTGTCACTGTAAAGGATATGAAAACTGGGACACAAGAATCTGTGCAGCTAAATAAATTTTATGAATAAATAAAAAAAAGAAAGGAAGTTTTTAAAACCATCCTCTAAGTCGCATAGATTCAACTACGCGTGAAACTGCCAGAACGTATGCTGCAGTACGCATATCGATATTCTTTTCAGTTGATGTATTGTGTACTGCACAAAAAGACTCTGTCATTATCTTGTCAAGACGTTCAAATACCTCTTGCTCAGGCCAGTACAGACCGGTCTGATTCTGCACCCACTCAAAGTATGATACTGTCACGCCGCCCGCATTGCACAAAAAGTCCGGAATGTCGAATATACCTTTCTTCATAAAGATCTCATCTGCATCAGGGGTCACCGGGCCATTGGCAAGTTCAGCAACTATCTTTGCCTTTATCTTGTCAGCATTCTTGCCAGTGATCTGATTTTCAAGCGCTGCTGGCATCAAAACATCGCAATCTACCTCCAAAAGCTCTGCGTTTGAGATGTTCTTTGCTCCAGGGAAGTTTATTACCGAGCGTGTCTTTCTCTTATGCTCAAGTATTGCCTCTGGGTCCATGCCCTTAGGATTATATATCCCGCCTTTAGAGTCAGAGACTGCGATTATCTTTACGCCCATTCCCTTCATGATGTGTGCAGCATAATACCCTGCATTGCCATAACCTTGTATTGCAGCTGTGGACTTGGACAAATCCATGTCAAGCAATTTTTCTGCTTCGCGAATGCAAAACACTGCTCCTTGGGCAGTTGCATTGCCTCTTCCAAGCGAGCCGCCAATAGGAATTGGTTTGCCTGTAATGATACCTGGAGCATTGTATCCTACAATCGTTGAGTACTCATCCATCATCCATGCCATTACCTGGGGCGTTGTGTATACATCAGGGGCAGGTATGTCTTTAAGCGGGCTTATTATCTGTGCTATAGCCCGGACGTATCCCCTTGATAAGCGTTCCAATTCAGAAACTGAAAGTTCTTTTGGATTGCATATGACCCCGCCTTTTCCTCCGCCATAAGGAATGCCTACGACTGCACACTTCCATGTCATCCACATTGAAAGCGCCTTTACTGTATCAAGCGTCTCATCAGGATGGAAGCGTAATCCTCCTTTCGTCGGTCCGCGTGCATCATTGTGCTGCACCCTAAACCCTGTGAAGGTCTTAGTTGTGCCATCATCCATCTTGATTGGTATGCGTACTTTAAATTCCCTCATTGGTTCCTTTAATATCTCATGTACTTCTTCCTCAAGCCCAAGAACCTCTACAGATTTTTCCAACTGTTTTTGGGCTATCTTAAATGGATTTAATTCCTCAGACAAATATCTCACTTCCTTATATTTAACGTGTTGACACTATTCATTTTTTATGTTTTTATATTTTATTATAATCATGGGGCAATAATGGCAGCTGTTGTCATAACGGGCAAATAAACTACCTAACAATCGCCACAATTTCATATAATCTAGTGCCATTTATAACATTTTATACTGCTTTTTAAGTTAATTTATATTAGTTTCCTACACTATTGCAATTATATGCAACATTTTTTTATTTATATCAAACTTATTGTTAAATTGTTGCATGAAAAAAAGATTATATTTACTTTTTAATTAGGCATGCATAGTTGGCCTGCCAAAAATATACCATGCATGCATATTAATACATACATAATAATACATAAATAATTGGGGCAAACAGCATATTTTTTTACCTAAAAAAACAGCATGATTGGGAGTTCGATAACTTTTTATATGGGGAATTAAAAGCAACATTACGCCCCTGTATAACCTGGCGGGGTTGCCGAGTTTGGTCAAAGGCGATGGACTCAAGATCAGGTTCCTTTAGAGGAAGACCTTATATGCCTTTGTAACCTGGGTAGTAGGATGTGATGGGAAATCCATTCTTGTAGAGGTTCGAGGGTTCAAATCCCTTCCCCGCCACCATCATCCCCTAGTTTCTTAAAAAAAAGAATCTACACATGTTTTTTTGAAAATCTATCCCAATATACGGCCATGTCCGGATCTGCAGGTCTTTCCATCTTTATATTATGTGGTTCAGGTTTTCCGTCTTCCCCAAGAGTTACGAACGTTAAGGCCGTTTCAAGGATGTTCTGCTTGCCATACTTTTTACAATACATCCTGCCTACGACCGTGATGCTCGTCCTTCCAGCATATGCAACAAAAGACTCTATATCTACAATAGCGCCATTTTCCACTGGTTTCTTGAACTGCAATCCCTGGATATTGACACATACCACGTTGTCTGACTTCTTGTTTTCCTTTGCTGCTGCAATAAAACATGCCTCTACCACCCATTTCGCAGTTTCGCCTGCAAAAAGAGTTCCATGATGATTTAGATTTGCCACGCGCACCAATCTTGATATTTTAGTTACACACATATTAATGCCTCCAAAATTGTTTCATAATATTTCCCTAACTATTTAAAAAACATATGTTTTAAATAACAGATACGAATAAAACTATTATTCATCTTAGGGCATCTAATTTTAGGTATCATCTTCATTGACACTATAAAAAAACACTGCCATGAAACTAAATGGCCGAAAATTCGAATTTTTTTCCATACATTATTTAAATTTGATAGTATATATAAATTATAATAAGATGAATAAACATCAGTTGTATCTGCTAATGTAGGATGGGAAAAAATGGATTATGATGTGAATAAATCCCTAAGCTATGTTTTCGAATATGGCAATATGTTTGAAACCTATAAAATAGAGTTTGTTCTTCATATGGGCAGGGACGACAAAATACCTCTGGACTTTTTCAATGCCTACCAAAACAAAGATGGAGGATTTGCATATAATTTAAAAAAAGGAAACCCATCCTCGGTTGCAACAACTCTTTCGATATTCCCCTGGTACACAATATTAGATATAACATATAGCGGTTCTTATAAACGCTGCCTCAATTATATTTTAGATAATCAAAAAAACGGCGCGTGGGATGAAAATCCTGAAATTAGTGTGCTAAATCCGCCAGAACTCATAAAACCAGGTGCTCTTAATACAAAACTCTGGCTTAGTGCCCAAGCAGCAAACGATATATTATTCTATGATAAAAACAAGCGCATAGCACAAAGTACACTAATGTTTTTACAACAATACATGCGCGAAGATGGAACATTTGAAGGATTCCCAATAACTAACTGGATTGTATTTTCCATTTATTCGCAGATGGATATGACCGATGCCGCCCAGAAGCTAGTGCCATATATACGCACCAACATCGTCCATGACCCCAAGCATATCGTGTGGTGCCTAAACTGCCTATGGAAAGCGCAAAGGGAAAACGTGCTTGCTGATGAGCTTCTTGACTTGCTTTTAAAAATGCAAGATCCAAATGGGTGCTGGAAGGACGAAGATAATAAATGCTGTCCAAACATCACAGCAGAAGCAATAGCCACTTTGCATATGTGGGGAAGATAAAACGACAATTATGCAAGGATTGCACCAAAAGTTTTAAATATCATTTTATGAATCCTATTCCGATAGCTATGAATATCATTTTTAGTATACAAACATTCACAAATGATATATTTAGCTTTAGCCACTTCTATTTTTGATTAATTCTCCCTTGTGAGAGAAGTATGTTAACTTAACATGCAAAATCATAAGGGGCCGGACTACTTAAAAATCTCAAGTGGAAACTATTTAAAATATATGAGGGAACAACAATGAACTCCATAACATATAAAACAACTTCAGAACAAACAAAAAAGGGGGGCAGCCGTTACTGGCGCTGTTTTTTTATCCCCGTGCAAAATTTCTAGAAAATCGTACTCTTCTAAAAGTATGGTAGTGCATAAGTATCACGCACATCTTCTAAAAAATACTGATTTTATTAACACAAGTTTTGTTAAGTGTACCCCGGGGGGCGCCTAGATGCTTGGAATAGCTGATCCACAAATATGGATAGGATACCTCCTTGCAGTAGGATTAACGTTGCTATGCATAATTTATGGTGCCATTAACTGGAACAAAGGAGATGAAAACGATGGCAGTTAACACTCTTGTGCTTTCCGTATCTACTGCCATTTATTTGGCCGTCGTAATAGTGCTGGCCTATGTAGGCTACAAGAAGACTAAAAAAGCGGATGACTACCTCATCGCAGGGAGAAGCATCTCGCCTATTATCCTCGCACTCTCATACGGTGCCACCTTCATCAGCACATCTGCCATAATAGGTTTCGGCGGGCTTGCAGGATATATGGGCATGGGGCTTATCTGGCTGACCGTGCTAAATATAGGCATCGGCATCTTCATTGCGTTCGTATTCTTTGGAAAGAAGACCAGGGAGATTGGGCATAAACTAGGCGCAGTCACTTTTCCGGATTTGATGGGAAAGATATACAAATCAGAGTTCCTAAGAAACGCCAGTGGCCTTATAATAATTGTTGGGATGCCGCTTTACACAGCAGCCATACTCATTGGAGGGGCGCGATTCATTGAAACAACGCTTTCTGTCCCGTACAATACAGCACTTATTGGATTTGCCATAGTCGTTGTTGCCTATGTCATCATCGGGGGCCTCATAGCTGTTATGTACACAGACGCTATGCAGGGAACGCTTATGGCAATAGGCATGAGTATTTTGCTTGTATTGACATACATAAAATTAGGAGGGGTTTCAGAAGCGCATAGCGCCCTTACGTCACTTTCTCACTTAACGCCATCATCACTTGCATCTGCAGGCCAGGTCGGATGGACTTCGATGCCATCACTGGGTTCTCCATTGTGGTACACCCTCGTCACGACAATTATTCTTGGTGTAGGGATAGGCGTACTTGCACAACCACAGCTTATCGTGCGCTTCATGACTGTAAAGGACAACAGATCACTTAATCGTGCAGTGCTTGTTGGAGGCCCATTCATAATATTAATGACAGGGGTAGCATTTACCGTAGGCGCACTTACCAATGTATATTTCCAAAATACAACAGGACAAATCGCAATTGAGGCTGCAGGAGGCAACATAGATTCCATCATGCCAACATACATCAACGCCGCCATGCCAGATATCTTAATCGTCTTATTAATGCTAGTGCTTCTTTCTGCCGCTATGTCAACATTAAGCTCGCTACTACATACTATGGGAAGCACACTTGGCCATGACCTGTGGCATAAGGCAAACAACAAAGAAGCGTCATTGAGAACCAGCCAAAAAGGGACCCTGCTTATGATGATAGTCAGTGTGCTTCTGGCTTATATGCTGCCTATAAGCATCATTGCACGTGCAACTGCAATGTTCATGGGACTATGTGCCTCTGCATTTCTTCCTAGCTTCGTTATGGGGCTTTATTCAAAAAATCCTTCAAAAACGGCAGCAAAGACTAGCCTCATAACTGGGGCAGTTGTATGGTTTGCATGGACTGCATTTGTGCATATCAAGGAATCCGGGCCCCTTGGCATATCCCAGGCGCTCTTTGGGAAGGCAACGCTTCTAGATATGCCGTGGCCTGTAGTAGACCCGCTAATGCTGGCACTGCCACTATCAACAGCAGCTCTTGTCGTAGTGTGGCTTTTGGAACGAAAACGCATTGCTCCACAGACTAAGGAATCTATGGATGCCAATTAAGGCATCCATTTTTTTATTATATTTCCAAAACTACTGCTGGTATTCTAATTTGTCCGGCAAAAAAAAATCATTGGGAAAAATAATTCTTAAAATAGCATTAATGCTAAATTAATGGAGTTTTACTATTATGCTGCCTTCTTAAATTATACCAAAAAGCTTAATAAACATGGCAAATCTATCTACCAACATTCTATGAGGTGAAAATAGTGACAGTGTATGTAGACCACGATAAATGCTGCACATATGAGGCCAAATGCAGTTGCAATAGCTGTTCATGTACAAAGGTGAACAACAGCTGCAAGATGTGTGTAGATGCATGCCCCACAGGTGCCATAAAAAACGACTGCGGCATAGTCATAGAACAAGATTTATGCAACGACTGCGGCGTATGTATAGATGCATGCTCTAATGGCGCATTATATCAAAACTGATATATTTGCAAGCCTTTTCTTTTCTCTGCTTAATTATTCCATATTACCAGCGCTCCACCGCCGATAAGAAGCAGTGCACCCACTATCTGGACATACGTTATAGACTCCCCTAACAGCAATACTGCAAACAAGGCAGAAAAAACAGATCCTGCTGTGAAGAAAAGCGAAGCTATGTTTGGGCCTGCAAGTGAAATTCCTCTATAAAAGGCAACGACAAAACCAGTATATAGGACTGATGATAACAGCACTATACCCCACTGAAAACCTGTTACAGCCAAAATTTCACGATGTATATGAGGGACTAAAAACACCAAAAGAAAAGAAGTTCCAAAAAAGAATCTGCCTACGGTCACCAAGTCTGCCGGCACTATTGCCATTGTCTTTTTTGCATATGCATTGGTAAAGCCAAGCCCGATAGCGGCCATTACTACAAAAATATCGCCCAACATTGGAAAGATTATGTTTCCTCCCGTTGATATCAGAAAAGCGCCGCCAAGCATCATTGCCGCAACTGCAATAAATATGCGCCCAATGTCTTCTTTTAGTAATATATATGCAAAAGGAAATGTGAATAGGAATGTAAGGCGAATAAGAAAACCTGCATTTACTGCAGAAGTATTCTTTTGTCCTACGAAGAGGATTAGTATTACCAAACCTTCTGCTATGATGCCGACAATGGCGATGTCTTTATAGTTGCGTCTTGATAGGCATTGTAACGTAGCTCCATGACGCAGTGCCAGCGGCACTACAAGAACAAGACAAAACAAAGTGCGAAGAAATGAGAACACAAGGGGATGCAATCCATCGTTTAGCCCCTCCTTTACCACAATTATCCCAAGACCGTAAATTGCTGAAGCGAAAAGCAACAACGATACGGATTCCCTGTCCATGCCGCACACCTATATGATATCCATTATGTCTGTTATGGCATCAACGACAAAGCTTGCCTCCTTGAAGAGTGCAGGATTTTTCTCAAGCCCGTCTTGTAGGACTAGAATCGATGAGTCTGCTTCCTTAAATGCCGCGAGGTCGTTGGAATCATTGCCCACCATCACGACAGTATCGTACTTTTCCTTAAGCTGCTTGATAGATGAGGCCTTCTTGCTCTCGGTCTGAAAATAAAACACATTTCTGCAAGGTACGTTTAGTGATGAGGCTATCTTTCTCATGCCGGCCCCAGTATCACCCGTAGCTAAAAATATGTCCCAACCTTTATCACAAAGGTATGTGAAAAGCCTTTCCACGCCTGGCATGAGATGCCCGCCTGTGCTAAGTACGTAAGTAGGCTTTTCTTCTTTTATATCATAAATGATGCCGTTATTAGTGTATATGTCGTTGCCAAATCTTTCAAAAATACGCTTTAGGGTCTTCTTAAAAGCAGCCATGGGCACTGTGTTGCACCTAACTAGTGCATCATCAACTGATAAGACCTCAAAATTGTTAGAATAAATGCATTTCAAACACAAGTTGTTCTCATTGCAAAAGGTTGCAAAATCCATATCATCCTTTGCAGGCAATATATCCTCTTTCACGCTCTTTTCAAGAATAAGGAGTGCACCCATCTCCATGTTATCAACTATGCTAGTAGAAGAGATGCCTTCCAAAATATCACTTGATTTTAGGTCATAAGCCACTCTAAAGGTATCTACTATAGTTCCTGATTTATCAAAGACTATGGCTTTCATTTATTATCAATCACATGTAATGTTTTCTTGACTTTAAATACGATCTCATCAAGCTTTTTCTGGTCCACGGTTACCCCGCGAGTAACGCCTGATATGATGTCGTAGAGCTCCCCGCCAGTTCCGTTATTGTGTGGCCTAACTATGCGGGTCTTTATGCCGACCTTTGCAAAATCCTCAAAGTCCACCGGTATCTGGCATACAACTATCGCAGGAATAGTTATGCGGCTTAATATGAACTTAGCCTTGTATATAAGATGGTTTTTCACATTTCCATGATGTATGAGGGCCATTTTGAAACAATTGGACTTTTTGATCTCCTCATCCTCAAGTCCGAACCTTGCCCCCATCTTCCCGAACGGGCAGTCGGATGGAACTCCTGTGCCGGCATTAAGTACGAGTACGGAGGTATCAATCCCTTCCTCTCTCAATGCGTAGGTAATCTCACACACAGGTTTTGTTATATGCCTCCTCCCGGGCGACATTGCCATTGCTAAAACATCGCCGCCGCATATAGCAATAGTACCACGTTGTGCCATGCCTCCGCCAAGGCCCATTCCCATTGCGGCCCTGCAGTTCACAATATGGTGTGTTCTTTCCATTTTATGCCAGCACCTTGGGATTTTTATCTGCACTTTCCTGCATACTCTTTACTATTTCATCTGCAGTGCCTGTGTTCACTACCTTTCCATCCTCCATCAAGGATACGCGATCACACACCTCAAGTGCAAAGTCCATATTGTGTGTTACAATTATAAATGTCTCTTCAAGATTTTTTCTGGCGTTTTTAATTGCCATAGCAACTTTCGTTCTTGTTATAGGGTCCATCGTTCCAGAAGGTTCATCAAGGATTATGACTTCAGGTTCTCGGATGAGTATCTGGGATAAAGCGATTCTATGGCGCTCCCCTACTGAGAGCTCGTTTGGGTACTTGTTGAGGATATTATTAGTCTTTTCACTATCAAATCCAATAGAGGTAAGCACTTGTATGGCCTTGATGCGTGCTAGTTCCTTTGGCAGTGTTATCCCGATGGAATCAGTAAGATTCTCAAACACCGTTCTTGATGGATACAGCGAGTATTCCTGGTGAAGCAGACCTACGTGGCGCTTTGCTCTTCCCCTCTCCAAGAATCCAGGTATTGTCATATCAATCCATTCGTCTCCGACCTTGACTGATATTTCCCCTTCAGTAGGTTCTGTTACGCCGCCTATAAGGCGTGAAAGCGTGGTTTTCCCTGCTCCACTTGTTCCAAGAAGCCCATATATCTCATTTTCATTTATTTCCAGATCTACGTCGTCAACTGCTTTTATAAGCCCACGCATGATAGAATAAAAATATTTTTTGACTCCTTTAATTATTATTTTCGGATTAGAATTTCCTTCATATTTTTCTTCCTCAAAGGGAGGCATTTCCTCAAGGAACTGTGATATTAATTTATCAGGTTTTCCAAATCCCCTGACCTTTCCCCCATCCATCCAAAGCACCTTATCAACGATCTCTTGGAAAGAGGATGGATTGTGTGAGGTTAGTATAAGGGGCATTCCTGTTCGTATGGCAACATCTTTTAGGATACGCAGCACTATTTTAGATGTTTTAGGGTCCAATGTCCCTGTGGGTTCGTCTGCCAGTAGTATTAATGGTTCCATTGCAAGCTGTCTTGCCAATACGATACGCTGTTTTTCCCCTCCAGAAAGGTCTTTTGCGATATGTATCATCCTATGCCCCATCTTTACCATTTTCAATAATTCGGTAACACGCAAGATACGCTTATCGTGAGGATAATTTATTTCGTTTAGCTCCCTTAAGACATTTTCATATACGGTAAGATCGCCATAAAGGGCAAATGTTCGCTGGAGCATTATTGAAATGTGGCTCTTAACTCTTTTTAATTCTGAGATTTCCAGGTCCCATAAATCAAAAGATTTCGCTGCAAAAGTTCCATCGCATTTTGGACAACTTTTTCCTGATTTTGCTGGAAAATCATAATTTTTGCATTTCTCACAATATCCAAAATTATATGCTATGCCCCCTTTATCGGGCCTATAGCCTTTTGATCCACGCAACATATGAATAAGGACCGACTTCCCAGAACCACTCTTGCCAATAATTCCAAGGATCTCACCGGGTTTCAGGTCAAAAGTAACATTTTCTACAACATTGGCGCCATCATATGATTTTGAAATTCCATTTACCGAAAGTAAGCTTTGTTGCAAGTATCTCCCCCCTTGATTATTTGTTGCATGATAGAATCCCCTTGTTTCGAATGTGATATATTATAATTTATAAAACTATTCCCAAAACCTTATAAATAAATTAGGCTAACCTAACTTTGTGACAAAACGATTATCAGACATTGCAAAAGAACGTAGCGTAGAGATCAAAGGCATCGAAGGAGGCCTCGGGATCCGACAACGCCTGTGTGAACTTGGGCTCCATCCAGGAGAACGCGTTACTATAGAAAAAACAGGTATATTGGGTGGGCCATTCATGCTAAAGGTCGGCGACCACCATATAGCCATAGGGCGCGGGCTTGCAAGAAATATAATTGTAGAGGAATAAAACGATTGTAAATGTCATAGATACTGGCCATATCTGTCTTCTAAACAGAAAAATATTAAATCCATCATACAAAATATTAATAATAAAGCATTCTTATATAATTTAGGCAAACCTAAAAAAGGGATACTATGAAGCATCTTTACTTAACAGACATCAAAAAAGGCATATTTCCTGGTGTCACGATGCAAGTAGAGATGAATGAAAGAGAATCACTAATGGTCAGGACAGGATGCTGCCATATTGCCATTAACAAATCGCTTGTGCATAGAATAATCATCGGGGAACGAACATGATAATCACACTGGCAGGCCAACCTAACAGTGGCAAGAGCACCATATTCAATGATGTTGCGGGATACAAGACCATAACAGCAAATTTCCCAGGAAAGACCGTAGAGTATACAGAGAGCAAGATAAGAATTGGAAAAGAGATACACACACTAACAGACCTTCCCGGCACGTACTCACTAACCTCACTAGACCCTGCAGAACTAGAGACAAGGACCTATTTGCTCAAAGGGATATCTGGTATTACTGTAAATGTCATAGACGCTTCCCTCCTTGCACGCAGCATAGAGCTTACAATTCAGCTCTCTGAGCTTGATGTGCCGTACTTGGTATGCCTCAATATGATGGATGAAGCAAAAAAGAAAGGGGTCATAATTGATAAAGAGGCACTTTCAGAAGAGCTGGGTGTGTCTGTTGTTGAGACCGTTGCCAATAAGGGTATAGGCATAACAGATCTTCTCCAAACAGCTGTAAGGGATGGAAAAAAAACTAAAAAATCGGCTACAATAACTTATTCCAAACAAGTAGAAGATGCCATATCTGCCCTCATCCCTTCTATACGTTCTCTTGCCGCGCGCCATTCCCTGCCTGAACGATTAGTTGCAATAAAACTGCTTGAAAATGATGAGTATTTCGATTCACTAATCAACAGCGATTCCCTGCTAGAAGAAGTATATGCACTGCGTAAAAAACTAGAAGACAGTTATGGACATCCATCCGATATTGTGATATCATCAGAGCGGCATGCAGAAGCGCTAAATATATTTGAGCGTGTTGCAGTAGTAACGCATGCAAAAAATACGACAACTGAAAAGATAGATAATTTCCTGATGCACCCATTTTATGGGTACGTGGCATTAGTAATTGTGCTAGTCGCATTGTTTAATATAGTGTTTAGGCTTGGAAGCATGATAGAGTCCCCTATTCTAGACTTCTTCTCTACGGGCGTTCAGCCTTTTATCCTGGAGTTTGTACCAGAAGGGTTTGCTACCACCATAGTTTCCGGAACAGTTGATGGAATTGCTGGAGGTATAGGTATAGTGCTTCCCTTTTTGGTCCCGTTCCTCATAGGCCTTTCCATTCTGGAGGATGTAGGTTACCTGCCGCGAATAGCATTTCTTCTTGACTCTTTCCTGCACAAGATAGGACTGCACGGAAAATCCATAATCCCCTTAATACTCGGATATGGTTGCAGCGTGCCGGCAATTATGGGGGCACGAATCTTAGAATCAAGGCGCGACCGTTTCATTGTAATCACCCTTACGTCCATGATTCCATGCGCTGCTCGCATCACCGTGATACTGGCCCTAGTTGGAATCTACCTGGGTGCTAACTGGGCGCTTGGAGTATTTATCATAAACATAGTGGTACTTGCCATCGTAGGGTACATTCTCTCAAAATTGATGCCGGAGATGGCTGCTGGAATGATGCTTGAGATACCAAAATACCATATGCCATCAGTTAAGTCTGTGCTTAATAAGACCTGGTTTAGGATAAAGGAATTTATCATAGTTGCCTGGCCGATAATAATCCTTGGGTCAATAACATTATCATTTCTAAATTACTATAACATAGACTCCTACCTAAACACTGCCATATCCCCCTTAACACTGCTCTTAGGCCTGCCTACAGTAATAGGGGTAACCCTGGTGTTTGGCGTATTACGAAAGGAGTTGGCCATGCTCATGCTTTTCCAGGCCCTGGGAACCGAGAACGTCATCTCAATAATGAGCAAGACGCAGATCCTAACGTTTACCATGTTCATCGTTTTTTACATCCCTTGTGTAGCAACAATAGGCGTCATGTTAAAAGAGATTGGAAGGCGTGACACATTTTTTGCTGTCCTAATCGGGACTGTTGTGGCAATTATCATGGCGATTTTGGTGCGCATAGGCGGGATGCTGTTATGAGCGAGACCATGGAAGAATACCTAAAGACCATATGGGTCCTAGAAGAAGAGAACATCAAGTCCATACGTATCAAAGATATCTCCACAGCGCTTGCTGTAAAACCGCCTAGCGTTGTGCAAATGCTAACGAAGTTAGAAGAAGTTGGCCTTATCCATTACATAAAACACAAAGAGGTATGCCTGACAAAAAAGGGCAAGGATGCTGGACAGGCCATTGTACGCTACCATCGCCTTATGGAAGTGCTCTTCTCCGATGTTATTGAAGGCAGCAACGAAGACGTTGAGATCCTCTCATGCGGTGCAGAACACTTCGTTACGCCCGATATTGCCAAGAAGATATGCACATTCCTTAATCATCCGGATACGTGCCCCCACGGCAAGCCCATACCAAGGGGCGATTGTTGTAATGGTGATTAAAAGGTCGTCCGTGCCAAAGACGAAACGTTTAAAAAGAAATATATATTAGATATCGCAGGTGGAATCATGGGTTCTGACAATCTTAATTCGCCAGAAACTGGCAATAGTTCATTTTTTAAGAGAAATTCCAAGCTCATTGGAGCCATTTTCATTTTAGTAGTTTTAATTTCATCATTATATGTTATAAGCAATCGCGATGGAGGAATAGATGCCGATTTTGCAAGAAATAACGCGTTTCTTCCAGAACAAAATCTACAGCATTGGTACATATCCTACTTTGCAGGAACGGGCCTTTACAACTTTGAGATAAGTGAGAAGGTAAGTGAGACAGAAGACCAAAGGGAATACTCCATACTTGGTAATGACGACGTGCCATACACCTTAATACTTTATTGTGAAGAGGAAGAGGTTAACGGCCTTTTGGTAGACCAGTGGTACGCAGAGCTCAAAGGAGAGAACGTTTCTTCGCCTCCAGAGGAGATAGACCTATTTTTTGAGATAATAAGCTATGTACAGACAGATCCCTTCACGGCTATCCCTGAAACCGTGTCATACCATTATCTTGATCATATATACTTGCTATTCGGGGCATGGGAGGAAGCAGGAATAGAGAATCAGCAGCTTGCATATGGCATGGCAGACATATCAAAGGCAGTTGGAAATCGCATAGGAGATATAGACAAGATATCAATAGCAGAGATATCAGACCAGCACTTTATAGACATATATAAGAAGAAGATAGGTACACCAGCAAAACCCGTCATCTATGTAATGACCGAACCACACGGTGCAATGAAGAACAATTTAGTCATGCCCTACGACGGTGTCATAATTGTAGAGATACCACAGTATCAGGACATTCGTTTGTTCTGCTTGCTTATAGGCGAGATAATAGCACCAAGTGGAGGAACTGCATGAGAAGGATTAACATCATAGATGCCGCCATAATTCTTATTGTACTTTTTTCCTTTTATTCTTTTATCACACATGAGCCTTCAGTAAACGAACAGGTGGACGAGTATTATTATTCGGGATCGCAAATATACAAAGCGACAAATTACATGAACTACCTTGATTCCAAAGGTTTCCTGTATGACACGTACGTCAAGGGATACTGGTGGTCAGACTACCTAGAGTTCGACGAGACGGGTTATGTCATAGATACTGGCCAAGGCTCGTTCATACTTTTGCGCTCCAATGGAGAGCTTGTCACAATAGGCGGGCGCATGAGCTATAAGGAACAAATTGGGGCAAACGAGATACGGCTAAAGATCAAGACAAAATCAACAGTGTCTTACAGGATGTATGCGCAAAGTTTTCCTGGATTAGAGAACTATTTCGCAACTATAGAGGATACTGCTTCTTTTTTAGATATATTTGATATCGACGACATCGCTATCACAAGCTCTATTACCTTCGATTATGGGGAATCCCCGACAGCGGTCTTTATCGCAGAAGTAAACGATGCCCTAAGAAAGGGGCTCTACTATGTCAAAGACACCTCAATAGCCGACACCCAAAATGGCCTTACCCTCTCTTTCTCACAGGCTAGTATAAAAGAGCTGGCAAAAATGGAAAATATCCTAAACGAGTACGGTATAACGATAGGCAACGTGTTTTCGTCAGATATTATAACTATTGTGCGTACAGGAACAGAGATAGGGGAGCTTGACAAATATTGGATAAAACAGCATATTACGGACAATCTTTCATCGATTATAGACGATGATGAGAATTCCATCCACATCAGGTTATGAGCATGTTTGATAAACTGGTTGTCAAAACAGTCAACTGCACCTTGGCATTTATAGGGCGCCTTACAAAAAGGAAATTCCCCATATTTATGCCTGATGCTCTGGCACGCTATGATATCCAAACAACGATCTCGATAGTACCACGCGCAATCGACAAGACATTTGATGCCATCAATGAAGAGATACAAAAAAGCAGGGGAAGCGCCCTGACAAAAAAAAGTCTAAAAACCATATTATCGCGCCTACCAGCACTTCCCTTATTAGCCAATACTAAATTTTTAAACAAGGCTGATGTTTGCCGCCTCACGTCCCCTTTTATCTTCATTGTTGCATTTATTGCATTTTTAGGGATGAGCGATCATGGAATTTCCTCCTTCGCCCTTTTTTCTATTGTTATGGCGCTTGTGGCCTACGCCATTGGAACAGTAGTTGCAAAACTACATATGCGAAGTATCCCGGAGAAGGCCGCTCCCTATCTTCTTGCCTCACTAATCATCCTGGTCCTTGGAATTATCCCTTTTGGCGATATATCTGCAAAAATAAGCATCATACCTTTAGTAATACTGATTTTTTCAAGAACATATGGAGGCAAGATATCGCTTGCAGCCGCACTAGGGGGATATGTGTTATTTCGCCAAGGCATGTTGACACTGGGCATGCCATATCTTCTTATCGGCATCTTGGGAAGCGCACATAACTTTCGCAGCACAAGATTTGATGCCCTCCTGGAAGATAACGCCACCCTTATAGCATTCCTGTTAATGGGTATAGGCACCCTTTACTGGGTGTTTGACATAGCACTCGTTGGAAGAATCCCCCTCCTAACAACCCGGGAGGGCCTGGACCCTACATTCACCATGCGCTCCCACCTGTTGCCCATTGGAACCATACTTCTTGTATCATTATTAGGAGAATATGCAAAAAAGACAGGATCTATCGGGAAGGCCAGAATGCTTACCCTGATATCTGTTACATTTTCTGTAATCCTAATGGCACTATTAGGATACAGGACACAGGTCTTAATCACCCTTGTTGCATCTATGATAGTAGTGATATTATGGGAACTTGTAACGGTTGCAGAGCTATTTGCTATTACATCTGTTGCCGTGGGATTTTTTGCAATAATGACCTTTTTGAGGACAGAAACTACAGGCGCCCATGTAGGCATCTTAGAATCTATCTCCATACGCACAGGGTTAACACTTGATATTTATGATACCATGGCACAATTAGGAGGTTATCTTGGGTTCACAAAGGGGCAGACCTATATGGCGGCTATAAGGTCCTTTGCGACGCTTATGCCGGGTATTGCATTTTCCCCAAGGAGATATATCGCCATATTCGCAGGAGCTGGAGGCATATCCATGACATCAACAATACTGGGTCCGATAGCACTAGATTTTGGCCTTGTTGGAACAATAGTAGCAATGGTTGCACTAGGTTTTTTCCTGCAGCGTTCCTATATGCTTGTAAAAGCAGCATCCGGCACAAGGAAAAGCTACATGACAGCACTCTACGGCCTCACACTAGGTTATGCATTAATAGGTATAGAGACTGGACTTGTAGACTATGAAGTACTGCTTCTCTTCGCCTGCTCTTTCCTTTACACCTTACATATCTCAACAATATCACAAGGTTAATAAACCACTAAATGTGATGTTAATCTATGTATCTTGAAACGCTGACATCAAAGCAATTTAAGAGATGCCAGTGCTCCTGTGCCGTTATTCCTGTTGGCACGATAGAGGCGCATGGAAATCATATGCCTCTTGGCAGCGATAACATCATACCTGCAAAGATATTATCCTGCATTGAAGAAGAGATTGGAGATGAGGTTCTCCTGGCGCCCCCAATACATTATGGGCATACATATTTCCTAGAAGACTGGCCGGGAAGCATCAATATCCCAACAGATGTGCTGCGAGACTATATCGTTGCCGTTGGAAAGGAAATCAATAGAAATGGGATAAACAAAATACTTTTCTTAAATGGACATGGTGGCAACACCCGCGCCATTAAAGACGCAGCAGAGTTGCTCTCATATGACGGCGTCAGGAGCCGTGTTGTCAATTGGTGGGAGGAATATTTTGAAGAGATAAAAAAGATAGCGCCAGGCACTGGGCATGGCGGAGAGGACGAGACCTCCCTTATGCTTGCGTGTGATGAAAAGTTAGTGGACATGGCGCAGGCCACATCTGGGCCCATGTGGCCGCTTGCACACGAAATATCAATACCACAAAGGAAAATCATGCTTCCTGATGGAATGACCGGCGATGCCACGAGTGCAAGCACAAAAAAGGGAAATAAAATATACAAAATCATATGCTCACACATTCTCATGCTAATAAAAGAGCTAAATGAGGAGAAGTAATGACACAACTCATTCTTATAGTGGGGATGCCTGGGTGCGGGAAAGGAGAGTTCATCTCCATAGCAGAGGAATATGGGTATACGCCTCTGGTAATGGGCGACGTTGTTAGAGAAGAGGCCATAAAACGGGGACTAGACATAAAGGACTCAGGAAATGTTGCAAAGAAGCTGCGCGATGAAAGGGGGGCTGCTGCAATAGCACACCTAACACTTCAAAAAATAGGGAAAGAAAAAAAGTATATAATCGATGGTGTGAGAGGCATAAGCGAGGTAGAAGAGTTCAAGAAACACTTCAACACAGTACTAGTCGCCATCCACTCGTCACCGCGCGCAAGGTTTGAACGGCTACGGCGCAGGGGAAGGGATGACGATCCTAAAACCTATGAAGACTTCAATACCCGTGACCGGCGGGAACTAGGTTTCGGTTTAGAGGATGCAATTGCTATAGCGGATTTTATGATAATAAACGAAGAGTGTATTGGGACTATGCAAAAAAATGTACGAGAGTGTTTGGAAAGGTTGAGGGAAAATGGATTTTAAAAAGATCCAAGAAAACCTATGGGAAATGCCAAAAGAAGGCTTGATGAACGTACCTGTAAGAATTTTTTCAGACGAACAGCTGTTGCAGGCAATGCAAAAAGACATGACAATTCAACAGGCAAAAAACGTTGCAATGCTGCCAGGCATCATTAAAGCTAGTATTGTGATGCCGGATGGGCACCAAGGTTATGGTTTTCCGATAGGTGGTGTTGCCGCATTTGATGAGAAAGAGGGAGTAATATCACCTGGGGGGGTAGGTTATGACATAAATTGCGGTGTCCGCTTACTGACCTCAGATCTCGTGCGAGAGGATATGGAAGGGAAGATTGAAAAGCTGCTTGAAATCATCTTTAAGAACGTGCCTTCAGGCCTTGGATCAAAAGGAAAGATATCGCGGCTCTCCTCCCTGGAGATGGATAACGTGCTTGAGCTTGGTGCACGCTGGGCAGTGGAGCACGACTATGGGGATATCAAAGATCTAAATCATATTGAAGAGCGCGGCGAGATGAGATCTAATGCGGCACTGATAAGTCCTACAGCAAAAAAAAGGGGATCTACACAACTTGGAAGCTTGGGATCAGGGAATCATTTCATCGAGGTGCAGTATGTATCGGATATATACGACCCCGCTGTTGCAAAGACGTTTGGCCTCTTTGAAGGGCAAATCGTTGTTATGATACATACAGGATCTCGCGGTTGTGGGCATCAGGTATGTTCAGATTATCTCAGGAGCATGGAAAAGGTCGCAAAGAAGTTTAACATACGATTGCCAGACAGGGAGCTTGTGTGCGCACCCATACTATCCAAGGAAGGGCAGGATTACTATAAGGCAATGGGGGGTGCGGCAAACTTCGCCTGGGCAAACAGGCAGATGATAACCCACTGGGTAAGAGAGTCCTTTGATGCAGTATTTAATACCCCCGAGCTTGAAGTGCTTTATGATGTAGCACATAACATCGCAAAATATGAAAAACATGACAATAAGACTTACATGATTCATCGCAAAGGCGCTACGCGTGCACTTTGGAAAAGAAGAAAAGAGCTCCCACATGATTACTGGAAAACCGGGCAGCCCGTTATTCTCCCTGGAAGCATGGGCACTTCATCCTACGTTTTATGTGGAGCAAAAGGCTCCTCGCAATCATTTGCATCAACAGCCCACGGTGCTGGAAGGGTTCTCTCGCGCTCCAAGGCAATTAAAACGTACACAGGACAAGATATCCAGGGGGAACTGGCAAGAAAAAACATAATAGTGCGTGCGGAGAGCATGAGAACTATTGCTGAGGAAGCTCCAGCAGTGTATAAGGACATAGACCGCGTTGCAGCCATATCCCACAACGCAGGTATTGCTACAAGGGTCGTGCGCCTCAAACCCATAGGTGTGGTCAAAGGATAAAGGATTACAGATACGTAAAATATTTGTATGAATAACCCATTATATAATTAGTAAACATAAGTTTTGGTGATATTGTGTTTGAATGGCATGAGTACAGGCCTTTTGAAAAAGGATATATAAAAGTATTAGGCCCGCTGGAAACGGAGATAATGGAAATAGTTTGGAACCACAAGGTAGGGACTGCACGCGAAGTATATGACGTACTAAAGGATGAGAAGAAAAGTATAAGGCGTTCCACCATATCTATAATAATGAACAGGCTGTGCGAACGAGGCCTTATTAATAAGAGAATAGAGAAAGGAAGAGGCGGGCTCAAATACGTCTACAGCGTGAAGATATCTAAAAAAGAGTTTGAAAAAGAAGTAGTCAGCAAAATAATCGAATCATTAATAGAGACATTTCCGCAGGAAACCGCCACACATATGAATAAACTGCAACAGTAGGGATGAGCAACATGAACTTTGAAAAACCTTGGACAGAGAAGTATAGGCCACAGACACTTGACGAGGTAGTAGGAAGGCCTTATATCATTGAGCGCCTGCGCTCATATGTTGAGCGAAAGAATATGCCGCACCTCTTATTCGCAGGGCCTTCGGGTGTTGGGAAGACAACATGCGCCCTTGCCCTGGCAAGAGAAATGTATGGGGAGTCATGGCACCAAAACTTCCAGGAAACAAACGCTTCTGATGAGAGGGGCATAAACGTTGTGAGGGAACGCATAAAGGACTTTGCAAGAACGATGGCGCTAGGCGGTAACTTCAAGATAATATTTCTTGACGAATCGGATGCGCTTACATCTGATGCCCAAAACGCACTGCGAAGGACTATGGAAATATACACCTCTACTTGCAGATTCATACTATCATGCAACTATTCCTCAAAAATAATTGCACCAATACAATCACGCTGCGCCGTCTTTAGATTCGGCCCTCTTGCAGAAGACGCTATCGAGGAGAAACTAAGAAGGATAGAAGAAAGTGAAGGCATTACAATTACCCAAGACGGCATTGAAGCAATAAAGTATATTGCCGAAGGAGATATGCGAAAAGCAGAGAACATATTGCAGGCTGCGGCATTTCTTGGAAAGGAAATAAACCATGAGCTTGTATACCAGGTATCATCTCGCGCCCGCCCTGAAGAGATAGAGGATATGATACAAGCCGCAATAACTGGGAACTTCATGGCAGCCAGAAAACTTTTGGATAGTTTACTAATTGATAAGGGGCTCTCCGGAGAGGACATTATCACACAAACACACAAACAAATCATCTCACTAGACATCCCGGAGGATATAAAAGTAGATTTCATAGACAAGATCGGCGAGCATGAGTTCCGGTTGGTTGAAGGCGCCAACGAGCGCATACAACTTGAGGCGCTCCTTGCCAGAATATCCAAAACACAAAGGTAAGAATGATGTTTAACGAAGAGTATCGTCCTAGATCCTTTAAAGAAATACATGGACAAAACAAACCACTAAAAGACATCATAGCATGGCTTAACACATGGCCAAACGACAAGAAGGCACTGTTAATACACGGCCCTTCTGGTGTAGGAAAGACTGTTGCAATATATGTTATCAAAAATGAGATGGACCTAGACTTAATAGAGCTCAACACGTCTGATACCCGTAATGCAGAGACCATATCAAGAATAGTTGGGAATGCTGCAAGCTCAAAAGCACTCTTCTCAACAAAGAAGGCCATCCTAATTGATGAGGCAGACAACATAAAAGGGCGCTCGGATATTGGGGGGATCCGTGCCCTTGCAAAAGTTATTCAAGAAACGGAAAATCCCATCATACTCCTTGCTAACGACCCGTATAAGCTGCCTATATCGATAAAAGACCTTTGCAATATCATACGTTTCAACTCACTAAGAAGCGCAAGCATAAGAAACAGGCTTAAAGAGATAGTTACAGCAGCGAACATAAAGATAAGTGAAGATGTCTTAAAGGAGCTAGCATCTAAATCTGCAGGGGATATGAGGGCAGCGATAAACGATCTAGAATCGCTTGGCCGCACCATCTACCAAGAAGACGTTGAGCAGCTGTTTGACAGGGATGTTAAGAACAGCATATTCGAAGGGCTTACAGCTATCTTCAAAAGCAAAGGCACATCATGCCGGAAAGTATTCTATGATATTGACATGCCTCCTGAAGAGATACTTTACTGGATAGATGAGAATATGCCAAGAATTTATGATCCCCGGGACGTGGCATGCGCATACTACTATCTCTCCCGTGCCGATGTCTTCCTTGGCAGGGTGAACAAAAGACAATATTATCGCCTATGGGCTTACGCTTCTGACCTAATGACAGGTGGCGTATCTGTATGCCACAAATACAACGTTAACTTCGCACGCTACGAGTCCCCGGGTTACTTCAAATCACTAGGAAGAACGAAAGCTAAACGAAAGCTAACGAAGTCTGCCCTTTTCAAGATAGGTGCAAAGACACACTCATCCACATATGACGCCAAAGCGTTCCTGCCAATGCTAAACTACGCATGTATAAAACCTGAGAGCGGTGTAAATGTTGCCCGCTACTTCGGATTTGACCCTGATGAGTTGGAACTTGTCTGCCCAAAAACAGCAAAAGACATCTTATCTTTAATAAAAAAAGAGGAAGCAAAGATAAAGCAGCTTGAACAAAAGGCCAGGAAGAAAAAGGAAAAAGACGAGGAAAAAAAGAAACCACAGATAAAAAAATCCTCTTCAGTAAAATCCCAGCAAACATCTTTATTTCAATTCTAATGCAAAAACAGCTTTAAATTTCTCATAATTACAGACAATGTTTTAGGATTTAACAAAAATGTTTTGATGGCAGTGGAATGCTTCTCGAAGTCTGCTTCTGCCTCTATATATTTCTTCTTTTCCATTAATACGGAAAAAAGAAGACTCAAATCGTTCTTGGAAATGTGTTCGTATAGCCTGCGGGCGGCAAGCCCTAAGCGAATTTCTCGGCCAAATTCCTTGTTCCAATATTTTTGGTAACGTTCTGGTGCGCCCTCGCCAACAGCCTTTGCAAGCAGTTCTGCACCACGCAACCCATAATAAAGTCCGCCTCCTGTCGTGGGTTTTGTCTGTGCCGCAGCATCCCCCAAGAGAAAAGCGCCATCCTTGACAAGCTCCGCTCTTCCAACAGGTATCGGCGCCTGTATAAAATCTATGACCTCGCCCTTGATGCCAAACTTCTCTCTCATGGCATCTACGCCTTTCATGCTTCCGATAGCACCAACGCGCACGATACCATTTCCTTCTGGTATTGCCCATGAGAAAAAAGGTCGATTTATATCAACAATTACCATATGTTCATCCTCAAGCTCTGTCCTTATCCTCTGCTGGCATCCCGAGAAGTAACGTATGCTGCTTTTCATTTCCAATGATTTTCTCACTATTGAAACTGGGCCATCGGCACCTATGATGGCATCGGCACAAATCGATGAGCCGGGCGTTTTAATATGAAACTTTCCAGAGGGATCCTTGGCCACCGACACGACCCGTTGATCATACTCGATAGAGATATCAATTGCAAAAGACCTGTCAAATCCGTACCTGTCAAGAACAAAAGCCACGTTTTTTCGCTTAAGGAAAAACCCAGTGTCATTTAGAAAAATATGCGCACCGTCGATATTATTAATGACATGGCGAGATCCAAATTTATCCACAAGCTTCTTTCCCACAAGCCCGGCGCAATGTATCGGGGCACCCACCCTGTCGTGCTCCTCAAGGATTGTGACCTCATGGCCTTGCTTCAAAAGCAACTGTGAAACATGCAACCCGCAAGGCCCGGCACCGACAGTTACAAACTTCATCAAAGGAGAGTTAACAATAGTATATAAATAATCCACTGGTAACTTCAAATCCAAAAACAATATGTAAAACAAAAAGAGAAAAAACTACACTTCATCATATCTAAAACAGGAAGTCAGATGATCATTTACCATCCCGATTGCCTGCATAAAAGAGTAGCATATTATTGGACCTACAAACTTGAATCCTCTCTTTTTTAGGTCTATGCCCATATCCTCGGCTTCCTGGATAAATGTAGGGACGTCAGCAAAAGAGGAGTAGTTATGCTTGATCTGCTCTCCATTAACAAACCCCCAAATATATGCATCAAAGCTTCCATATTCTTCTTGCACCTCAAGGAATCTTTTGGCATTTGTAATTGCGGCACGTATCTTGAGCTTATTACGTATGATGCCTGAATTGCCAACAAGCCTTTCAAAATCCTTTTCTGTATATGTGGCCACTTTCACGGGATCGAAGTTGTCAAATGCCTTGAGGTAGCTTTCGCGCTTGTTAAGCACTATCTCCCAGCTCAATCCAGCCTGGACGCCCTCAAGAATAAGAAACTCAAAAAGTGTCCTGTCATCGTGGACCTGAACACCCCATTCCTTATCATGATACGCCTGATATAATGGATTTTTCGTTCCCCAACATCGTATTTTTTCTTTCATATGCAAGAGATGTGTTTTATGAATTCATAAGTGTTCCTAATTATCGTTGAAAAGAAACAATTGTGTAGACTTCTTCCCTTTTCTTTATTATTTAATAATAAGTTATATCATGCATTTATTACTTACAAAACCAAGGCCTTTTTGTAATAATTAACTAAATAGCAAGTCCGATGGACTCAGGGGGCTAAATTTACCGAAAAGTATAATAAGCACCAAAATCTTTTTTTGAAAGTGATATCCATGGACATGAGTAGCGATACTGGCGAATGTTTTTTGCTGCAAAAACGATGATAACCTTATACCAACACCTAATTCTGATTCTATGATAAATAATGTGGTGGGTTAAATGACATTAGAATCCTTAGAATTCAACAAACTTGAAAAGAAATGGCAAGCAAGATGGGCTAAAGATAATATTTTTGAATCAGACCCAGATAGCAGGGAAAAATTCTTTCTAAACATACCTTACCCCTACATGAATGGCTTTTTACATATGGGGCGCCTATTCACATATCTTAGGGGAGAAGTTCTTGCACGATACAAGCGCATGAATAACTATAACGTGCTTTTCCCGTTTGCGTTCCATTGTACTGGGAGCCCAATAGTAAACGCCGCTAAGCGCATAGCTGAGGGAGAAGAGAAACAGGTAGATATCCTAAAGAAAATGGGCATAGAGGATGACCAGATACCTAAATTCTCCAGTCCCAAATATTGGACAGAATTCTTTCCTTCAAAAACAAAGGAACACCTGCAAGCCATGGGGCTTTCAATTGACTGGCGACGCTCATTTATTACCACCTCCCAAAACCCCCACTATGACAATTTCATCCAGTGGCAGTTCAGGACCCTTAAAAAGAAAGGTTATATCGTCAAAGGTGCTCACCCTGTAATTTGGTGTAGCAAATGCCAAAATCCAGTAAGCGACCACAGCAGACTAGAAGGGGAAGGAGAAACTCCGCAAGAGTTCACTCTACTAAAGTTCAAGTATGGCGACGAATACATTATTGCAGCAACTCTTCGCCCGGAGACCGTGTTTGGCCAGACAAATCTATGGGTCGACCCTGAAGAAGAATATGTGCGTGCAAAGGTCGATGAAGAGATATGGATAATCTCCATGCCAGCCGCACAAAAGCTTGCAGACCAGGAAAAGGAAGTTGAGATATTAGGAACTGTAAAAGGGAGCGAGATAATAGGCAAGAACGCTATTGCCCCTGTAATAGAGAAGTCAATCCCAATACTGCCATCAGCGTTTTGCAATCCATGCAAGGGGACTGGCATAGTTACGAGCGTGCCATCAGATGCCCCGGATGATTGGATGGGATTAGTGGACCTTAAAAATGATCCTGAAATGCTTGCAAAGTATAACATAGATAAAAAAGAAATAGAGAAAATAGAGCCTGTATCTATCTTAATCTCAAAAGGATGGGGTCCGTTCCCTGCAAAAGAGATCTGCGAGAAGATGTGTATAAAAAATCAGCATGACCGTGAAAAACTCACCATGGCAAAGAAGGAAATATACAAGTCTGGATTTTATACAGGTATCATGAACAAATCCTGCGGGAAATATGCTGGAATGAGTGTTGAGGAAGCAAAGGAAAAAGTAAAGCAGATGATGCTTAAAACAGGCGATGCAAGCGTTATGCATGAACCATCAGGCGATGTTATATGCAGATGCCTAGTCAATTGCACTGTAAAAATAGTGCGCGACCAATACTTCATAGCCTACGGCGATCCAGAATGGAAGAAGCTTACGCACAAGGCATTCTCAAACATAAAATTCTATCCTGAGCTTATTCACAAGCAGTTCGACTACGTGGTGGATTGGCTTAACAATTGGGCTTGTACAAGAAAACTTGGGATTGGCACTAAATTACCCTGGGACGAGAAATGGATGATAGAATCACTATCGGATTCTACCATATACATGGCATACTACACCATCGCCCATAAAATAAGTGAGATAGATCCCGAAAAGATTTATGATGGATTCTTTGACTATGTCTTCTTAGACAACGGACCAACTTCACTTGAAGTGGCAGAGGAGATTGGAAAGGATGTACAGTTCGTAGAGTCGCTAAAGACCGAGTTCAACTATTGGTATCCTTTTGATCTTAGAACATCTGGAAAAGACCTTATACAAAACCACCTCACATTCTGCATATTCAATCATACAGCCATCTTTCCTGAGAAACACTGGCCCCGGGGCATAGGCGTCAACGGTTGGCTCTTAGTTGACAATGAGAAGATGAGCACTTCAAAAGGAAATGTCTACTTATCAAAAGAACTAGGCGAGAAATACGGGGCAGATGTTGTGCGCATTGGCCTAATGTACAGCGGGGAGGGTATTGATGATCCAAACTGGGAAACAAGCTTCGTAGAAGGTGTTGGAGACAAACTCACAGCATGGTACAACTTTGCCACACAACACTACAACAAGGGGCGCGAGGATGTTCAGTATATAGACAAATGGTTTGAGTCCATCGTACTAAACCTCATGGCAGAAGTAAGTGTATCGATTGAAGAGATGATGTATAGGACTGCCATCCAAAAGGGTTACTTTGACATGCAACGTGCTCTCAAGTGGTACTTACGCAGGACAGAAGTTCCAAACAAGGAGCTTATCAGCAGGTTCATAGAAGTGCAGACAAAACTCCTAGTGCCATTTTGCCCGCATGTGGCAGAGGAGATATGGGAAGCTATAGGCAATCATGAGTTCATATCAACTGCTGCATGGCCAACTCCATGGGCAGAACCAGACGAGAATATGATTGCAGCAGAAGATTATATCAAGGATGTAATAGATGACATAAAAGAGATAATAAAGGTCGCAAAAATAGAGAATCCAAACACAGTATATATCTACACCACCCCCTCATGGAAATGGGACGTCGTTAAAATAGCTACAGATGTGCAGGATATGAAACAAGCAATGGGGCAGGTCATGCAAGATGAAAAGATGAGAAAGCATGGCAAAAAGGTTTCTAAGTTCTTAACGACCATCATCAAGAACAGGATGTTTATGGATTATATAGATGAAAAAAGCATACTAACACAAGCAAGATTATTCGTATCAAAAGAGATTGGGGCGAAAATAGAGATAGACACAGACTATGATCCTGAAAACAAAAAAGATATTGCAATGCCTAGAAGAGTGGCAATCTATATAGAGTGATCCACTCTATTTAACCTCTTTTTTCACCAGGCAACGTGAGAGATCATTCTTTTTTTAAAATAACGATGTGAATTGTTGTTCCACAACTTTCCAAAATATTTATAATAATCTTCATATTTTACATTTTAGTATGTATGATGTTGTCATAGTCGGAGGGGGCCCCGGGGGCCTCACAGCAGCACTTTACTGTATCAGGTCAAACTTGAATACACTTCTCATTGAAAAAGAGTTTATTGGAGGGAATGTGTCCTACGCAGGTTTAATTGAAAATTATCCTGGTTTCCCCGAAGGAATAAAAGGGTTCGAACTAGGACAAAAAATGGAAAACCAAGTAAAAAATACAGATGTTGAGATAAAATATGGTGTAGTCAAAAAAATTGACTTTAAAAACATGAAAATAATTCTTGAAGATGAGGATATCAAGACCTCATCTATCATCCTGTCCCCTGGGCTTACCCACAAGAAACTTGATGTTCCAGGCGAGGAGAAGTTTATTGGCAAAGGCGTAGTCTACTGCACTACATGCGATGGCCCGCTTTACAATGGGAAAAAGACGGTCGTTGCCGGACGGGGAATTCCAGGAATAACGGCCGCCTTGTATCTCGACGAGATTGCAAAAAGCGTCATACTAGTTACTCCCACCAAGGAATTAAAGGCAAAAGAAGCGATATATCTTGACAAAATAAATGCAAGCAATGTTAAGGTCATCACAAATACCACGATAAAAGAATTACAAGGGCAAAAAATGCTTGAGAAGGTAGTTATAAAGCACAAGGACAGCGGCGAGGAAAAAGTCCTTGATGCAGATGGGATCTTCGTTAACATAGGAAAAATACCAAACACAAAATTCCTTCATGAGGGTGGTATTGCTCTTGACAAAAAAGGATTTATCGTAATAGATGCTACCCAGAAGACTTCAATTGATGGGGTCTATGCCATAGGCGATGTGACAACAGACCCATATAAACAGATATCTACTGCAGTCGGTGACGGTTGCAAGGCTGCACTTAATATTGCAAAAATACTAAAAGACAGGTGAATACATGAACAAACGCATAATTCTTACATTTTTTTTATTAGCAGGCTTGCTCTTATCAGGGTGCATTTCAGGAGGGAGTGAAGAACCCTCACCAACAGCCGCCCCAACTACCACCATAGCTCCGACAACGCTGCCGCCGACAACAGCGCCTACGGTAACGGTAACTCCACCGATAATATATGGTAATGTAACATGGCAATACTATGATGATGCAGTTGCACAATCTGTTGATGAAAACAAGCATGTTTACGTATACATGTGGCGCCAAAGCTGCCCCTATTGTGATATGATGAAAGATCGCACCTTCAAAGATCCGGATGTTGTTGCGTATCTTGAGGAGAACTTTGCCGTAGTTGCTGTGAACGTCTGGTCAAATGACCCGATATCTTCAAAAAATCCAGGATTGTCAGGTGCTTATTTAGGGAGTGCTTTTGAAATTCCTGGCGCGCCATCATCAGGTTTCATAGACCCAGATGGCATCCTAATAGGTCCAATTCCAGGATACAAGGATTCTGAAGAGTTCTTATTAATATTAGAATACGTTGCAACGGATTCCTATAAAAGTATGACCTACCAACAGTTCATAGACTCCAAGTAACCTCATGCATATCATGAAATCCATGATTTTGTATTGTGAATACTTTAACAATAAAAATATAAAAAAGAGCTATTCCCACATATTTCCACAAAGATACTTTTAAATGAAAATTAATATAAAAGAGTAAAAAGCTTTTATAATATAGAATCGGACTGTGAAAGTATATGGCAAATAGATGTGGAATATGCGGCAAAGGGATTAATCCTTCAGAAATAGCATCGTGCATGCACTGCAACACACCCTACCATTTTGGCTGTATAAAGGAACATCTTTTTACTAACAAGAGCTGCCCCCGCTGTGGCAGGACATCATCATTGATGCACTATCGAAGAGGTAATAAAGGAAAGCCAGCACCGCAACCATCCAAAGAACCAACTGCCAAGATGCCATCACAAACACCTTCTCCAAAATCATCTTTTGTATATGGGGGGACGATAAAGAAAAAAGCGCCACAGCCACATGCGCCTTCTCCTAAAAAAGAAAAATCACCTAAACAAAAAGGCATCAGTGGTCTATTCATAAGCTTCATCATTGTGCTGCTTCTATTGGCATCCACCTACTACGTAACTACGACGTATGTTGGGTATGCGCCTGTTCTCTCGGCCGACGAGCTCAGCAAAACGGTGATTCCCGGACAGGCTGTGGAATTCCCAATATCATTTGAGAACAGTGGTAATATTATCTCACATTACAATGTATATATTGACGACAAAAACAGCGCATTGCCTGATGAATTGGAACCTGTCCTTATGGATGATACCCCTGAATATGGAAAATCACTTTCCACTGTTGTTGAACCTGGTTCTTCCTTTCACTTTCGTTTGCGTGTCACTAGCGCCAGTGGTGTCTTGTCCGAAGTACAGGGAACCGTAATGGTAGTTGTAGAGTCACGTGATGGAAAATATAGTGACAAAAAAATATTTACTATCACATCCCAAACCATATACAGCTATGAAGTCATCCAAAGTGATACCCAAAAATACGTATCTGCAGGTGGGACTGCCACATTCTCTGCAACCCTTGTGAACAAGGGAAATACTGTGGATACGTATTTTATCCGTCTTGAGAACACAACATCTGGATGGCAGTCGTCTCTACTTTATGATAAGGTAACAATAGAACCCAACATGTCTGCCCAGGTCCTCCTAACCCTCAAGTCGCCTGACGCAGCACCTGGTAATGAAAAAGGAGAGACTATTTTAAAAATTATGTCCCAAAATAACTCTAGTGACGTTAAGACTGTGAAATACAGCCTTATAGTGAATCCAACTTATGGATTTGATCTTCTTGTTGGTGATCACTCCAAAGTTGTGCTCCCTGGATCTACAACATCTTATACATTCAAAATACGCAACCAGGGTAACTCTTCTGACACGTATGATCTTCAGGCAGTGCCTGTCATGCCCTATGGGTGGAGCGTGGAACTCTCAAAGACCTCAGTTACAATAAGACAAGGCGAAGAGATGACAATAGGAGTGAGTATAAAGGTTCCAGAAAGCGCAGCGCCCAATCAAAGTGGTATTGTTAATGTAAACATCGTATCTGCAGGCAATCAGGAAACAAAGAACCAAAATTTTGAAGTAACAACGGCAGAAGGACAAAACAAGATTGTGCTTGTGGAACTCTTTACGTCTGTGAACTGCACGTTTTGCCCCTATGCAGAAAATGCAGTAGAACAGCTTCTTTTTGATTATCCGGACAATTATATAGCCTTGGAATATCATCTCAATGACAGCTTAAACATAACTTTCTCGTCATCGCGTGCTGGACTTTATTCCATCCCAGGGACACCTACTTCGATGTTTGATGGTACGCGCAAGGAAGCAGGTGGTTCACCCCTAACTTACAATAAGTATGTGACAAAGACCCAGGATCTTATCCAAGAAGAACTGCAGCTTCGTATAGACCTATCACTCTCAGAGTCATCTGTGCCAGGCCACACGAATGTCAACGCCGTAATCAAGTCCACAGGCCTGCCAGCAGGCAAAGACTTAGATGTCTTCTTTGTCACGTATAGCAACGGCGTGTCTAGTGGTTCCAAGACATTCAATCACGTCGTAGTTGATGGAGCAAAGCGGACATTGACATCTTTTGATAATATCGAGAACATCACGCTTGCATTTGAGATCCCAGAAGATGGAGGTATTGTAGTCTTCGTTCAAGATAGATCTACAAAGAAGGTATATCAGGTCGCCACTATATGATATCCGCCCCAATCAGGGAAAAACTATATATAATACATAACTATATACTTTAAATACATAAGTATATAAGTGGGAACTATGGAGAGCCCTACGGATATAATGGCATTGCTAGAAGATATGAAAAAAGATCTTGAGCAGATAAAAAAAAACACGAGTGATAACAGTATTGTTGAGACCGTATCACTTGAAAACCTTAAACCTATTGGTGTGGATGTGACACTATGTGCAGACCTATTCAAGGCCCTGTCAAATGAGGAGCGCCTCAAACTGCTTACTGCCCTTGGGAGGGAGGACCACTACTTTGCCCAGCTAATTGCGCTATCCAACCTTGATAATAGCCCTTTAAGATTTCATCTTACAATATTAAAAGAAGTAAATCTAATCTCCCAGGAACGCTTCAGAGGCAAGTATGCAATAACGGATCTGGGAAGACAAGCCCTTTCCATATCATCATATTTTTTCCGCTTGATGCGTGAACAGGAAGTGTAAAAATGAAAGATAATATAACAAAGAGGATTATAGATAAAATTGCGCTTGTATTTTTCGTATTATGGCTTGTTAGTCTAGCTACAAATGTGTTAGGCCGCTATGAATATAAGGAAACATTTCTATTTGCTGCTTTTTCCTTTTGGGTTTTAGGATCGTTTGTTGATGGGCTTACTAAGAGGCGCTATGCTAAAAGGAGGATATCTGTATCCTTAAGAAAAGGTGGAACCACTCTTTTTGGCATCTGGGTCCTACTATTAATATTTGAAGTTCTTGGGTGGCTGGGTGCCTGGTGGGAAGGATATAGCATTTATGCATTGTGGCTTTCGCTCCTTTGCTTTTCTAGCTCAGTGATAATAAACTCTATTGCCAAGAAAAGAGGATACTGGCAGATTAGATCCATTTTTTACACGACAGGCATGATAATAGTCATCGTGTGGGCAGCGCTTAAGTATACTGGCAGCTATGTCGACTCGCAAGATGCCATACTTATTGGAGGCATTGCTCTTCTGGCAATTGGTTTTGTGATAGGTGCCTCAAAAAAAGAGGACGATTTTGAATTTTTTGTAGATGTAAAGAAAGAAATATCAGAAAAAATGAGGGAAGTGCCGGATTTAACGGAGACCGCAGAAAACGTGATGGCACTTGATGAATCTGTCAAAATAGGACAAGATCCCTCTGTAACTATCAAAAAGGGTGCGTTAAGTGTAGATATATACGAAGATGAGAGGCGCATAGGAACAGTTTACTTTGGGGAGGGGTCCTACAAAGTAGCAACAGAGATTTACACTTTTGAGGAGCCGTTTATGGGTTACTGCTACTCGCATGGTGCAAAATGGGAAAAATACGCCCCAAAAAAACAAGCTGTAAAAGCTGAACAAAAACATTTTGATGCCATTGGTCTGACCAAAGAGGATATTAAGGAATTAGCTATAATACTTTCCACTAATGATTCGTCGGCACATGAAAGAATAGATGACGTGAAAGCACGATTAAAGTCTAGAAACACCGAGATAACCTTGCCATTTATGAAAATCATAGAAAGCAAGGAGGGGGAATATGTGAAGATAGGCCCTCTTGAAGTCGTGGACCTTCATGACAAAGGCAGCCGTATACGCTTCAAAGGAAAGGAGTTTGTAGAAAGAAATGGATATGAGAAAGACAAAGACATGCCAAGTGATCTCGTGTTTAAAATATTCACCACAGATGGCACGACCACAATTGTCACAAACAATGGGAATACGCACCTTTCAACAGAAGAAGGCACTATTACTGTTGAAAATGACCTGCTTGAGTTCAACATCAAGAGTATAAAATATATTAAGATGCCATCTATGCAAAGGCTTGAAGCGCCTAATCTGGATATAATAGTGAGAAAAGAAAAGAAAGTATCAGTAAAAATAGATGATTTCAAGCTAAAGGTGCAGGATGATGCTATTTCCATGGATCACAAAGGACGCCACATACACACTAGCAACGTAGAACAGGCTGATACCCTAAAGGAAATTGTAGCTGCACATGTCCCATATATCATAAAGGACGTCCTAAACGAATCATCTATAGCTCAAAATCAGTTGATGATGCAGCTCATTGAAGAACTGGATTAGTAAATAAAATCCATTCTCTCTTTTTATTTTAGTAAACCTTTATAAGTTAAATTATAATATTTCATCCTATGTATGCCGGGAAAATACCTCCTGCACTGCTCAAGAAAATAGTTCTCTCCTCACTTGGGGCACCTCCAAAGGACGTTGTTGTTGGCCCATCTGTTGGAGAAGACGCCGCGGTATTGAAACTAGGGGACATATACCAAGTTGTTGCATGCGACCCTGTTACTGGGGCGAACAAGAACATTGGTTACCATGCAGTCCACGTCAATGCAAACGATGTGGCAGTGACAGGGGCAGACCCTAAATACTTCATGCCGGCAATTCTCCTGCATAAAGACTCGACCGAGGATGACCTTAAAGAAATTACCAGACAAATAGATGTTGCATGCAAAGAAGTCGGGGCAAGTGTGATAGGGGGCCATACTGAGATAACCCCAGGCATAGACCATACCATCATAGTAGGCACTATGTTTGGCTACACAAAGCGTTACATAACAACGTCTGGTGCATCTCCGGGTGATGCCATAATTCTTACCAAGGGCGCTGCCATCGAAGGCACCTCTATTCTTGCTAACGAGTATGAGGAAACTTTAAACAGGAACATTGGAAAAGAGGTTACCTCGATTGCAAAAACCTATTCATCCAAACTTTCAATTGTTCCGGAGGCAAGGATGATAAGAGAATACGTCACATCCATGCACGACCCTACCGAAGGAGGGATAGCAGGCGCGCTTAATGAGCTTTCTGCAGCATCAGGATGTGGGTTTTCTGTCCCTCGTGAAGCTGTTCTTGTGTCACCAGAAACGGCCGCCATCTGCTCATTTTATTCTTGTGACCCATTAACGCTCATAAGCTCTGGTGCCCTTATTGCAACAGTTAGGGAACCTGATGTAAAAAAAGTATTATCCCTACTAAATGATGCAGGGATAGATGCTTCCAAAATAGGGTCTATAAAATCATCAGGACGCACCCTTGCAATGCCAGAACACGATGCACTCTGGGACATCTTAATGTGACTGGCATCAATAAACCCTGAAAGTTTCCATATTCAATGGCGAACGGGTCTCTATCCTGAAATTCTTATATACGGCAGATGCAAGATCGATGCACTTGCTGCTCTCACCATGGTTGGTGAATACTCTTTCTGTCCCGTTGTTAACTTTTCTCACAAATTTAAGCAATTGGTTTCTATCCGAGTGCCCGGAGAATCCTTCTATAGTGTGGATCCCCATTTTAACGTTGATAACTTCGGTCCTTCCGTTGCCATTTCTTATTGGGATCTCATCCCATCCTTTCTGTACACGTGAACCCATAGAACCCTCTGCCTGATAGCTAACGAAAATTATCGCATTGCGTGGATCTGGTGCAAAGTTCTTAAAGTATTCAACAGAAGAGCCGCCTATAAGCATGCCGGATGTCGCCAATATAATTGCTGGATCCCCTTCCATTATTTCTCTTCTTCTAGTGGAGTTTGCAACGCCGTCAAAAACCTTGGATAAAAATGGGTTATGTTCTTGATGGAATATCTGGTCTCGTACCGCCTTTGAAAGGTACTCGGGGTATGCCGTGTGAATAGCAGTTGCTTCCCATATCATCCCATCAAGATATATCGGAACACTAGGAATTATGCCTTTTCGGGCTGCCTCTTCAAGAGCTAGCATAAGCTCCTGCGCACGCCCAACCGCCAAAACAGGTATGAGCACTTTTCCCTTGCGCTCGATAGTTCTCTTAATAATTCTCAACAAGTCACTTTCTGCATCTTCCCTGCTGGGTTGGATATTTTTGCTTCCACCATACGTGCTCTCCATTATAAGGGTCTCGAGTCGTGGAAACCTAATGTTCGCAGGTTCTAATAATCGGGATCTGGAGAATTTGAAATCCCCTGAATAGGCAATATTATGCAATCCATTTCCTACATGCAGGTGAACTATAGAAGAACCAAGTATATGGCCTGCATTATGCAGTGTAAGGCGTACGTCTGGTGCAATATCACGCACTTCCTTGTAATCGAGTGGGATGGTATGCAGGATTTCCTCCTTGATCTCCTTTATGTCATAAGGGCATGGTTTTCCCTCGCGTTTTGCTATCTCTACAAAATCTTTTTGTAGAAGCATCATAAGATCGCGTGTTGCAGGTGTGCAGTATACTGGACCATCGTACAGCGATTTGTATAAATATGGGACAAAACCCGAATGATCAAGATGTGCGTGTGTAACGATGATTGCGTCAAGCTCGTTGGCCGAGAGGATATATTTAAACTCTGGACAGCTCAAGTATGGATAGGCCTTAGATGGATCATCCGACGCCACATTTACCCCGCAATCCATGAGAATATTACTTTCATCAGTCTGTAAAAGAACACAGGAGCGCCCGACCTCCCTAAATCCCCCAAGTGCGGTGATACGAATCCATTTCGAACGCACATTTTCGCTACGATAGATTTTATGTCCCACAGCGCGCATTATCCTTTTGCGTTCACTATGCTCCCTGTGTAATGTCGCACGTATGCCTTGAACTGTTGTTGACGTCATGGGGGGAGTTCGCACGATGCGTGGTGCCCAACGAACATTTTTCGTTATTTCCCTAAGCGTGCTCCCTGATTTTCCTATTGCAAGCCCGGGTTTTTTTGATTCTATGATTACTTCAGATATGCCTGGATCAAAATTTATATTCGTTATCTCGGCCTCGTCAGGAATTATCTGCTTGATTTTCTTAACTGCTTCTTCCTCGGAAGTAATAATGGATACATCAGGTCGTATTACAACGCGCTTACGAAGTTTCTTTGCAAGATCTTTTATCAAGTCTGCATCGCTTACTAACATAGAAGGATTTCGTGTGTAAATGACAACTTCAGGCCCTTCAAAATCTATATTTGTGATGGTAGCACCAGGCGGGATAGACTTATGTACTATTTGTTCTATGTTCTTCAGTATTTCTTCTGACGACAAAACATCACCTTAGTAATAATTTACATATTCTAAATATTACAGTTCACTGTAACTACATATGCTACTATCATAAATTAGCAACCTATTGAATTTACAAGCTGGTTTATTTCTCTAATGAAAAAATAAGCTAATGTGACTTTCAAGAAAATTGAAAGCTAAATTGTAATATTAGATTTATAAATAATCTATATTATCTCACATAGTTTATTTTATTCATAGAAGACTAACCTTAAAGGCTTTAAAAATCAGCTAAATATCCTTTTTCAGAGAGTGTATATAAATTTTTCGGTTTGTCTAAATTATCTTTTCAATACATGAGAACCTCATTTTTTCTCTTGTATAAAGATACCCCTGAGGGTGCTATGATAGATTTATCTAAATGCATCTTTAAATTTTGTTGCTTGTGCCATTTTAATCTGGGCTGATGTTGTTTTATGCCCTCCTTCTACAAATAATGATATCAGGGCCCGGACAGCTTCTTTGTTGTCCCCTCTATTAAGGGAAGTAGTCAAAAGCGTTGAGGATGAAATACACATTAACGCATTATCACTAGACAAGGCCACAAGAATGGGGCATGACCCCTCCTCATGTAAAATTTCTCCATCCACACTTAGTGTCTGTGCAGTGGGTGAAGCGCGTAGAAATGCCATTCCATCGGAAACTTCAAGTGCACATCCGTATGCAAAATGAATCTCTGTGACAGTTTCGGGAAAGACGCAAGGCCCAAATACCGTGATTAGAGGATAGTAGTGTTTTCCTGTGTTATGTTCGTAATCAACTACCTCGCTGTTAGTGAATCTGATGCCATGCTGTTCTGATATGGGGTTGATAAAGTCTGGAAATAGATATTTGTAGTATTGCCCAGAAAGCAGCAACTTTCCGCCATTTTGCATAAAACATTCAAGCGTTGTTACCTCTGCATCAGAGAATGCGCGTTGTGGATTTGGTATGATTACCAAACACGCATCGGAAATGACATCTTTTGTTATCTCCCCGCTACTGCATACTGTTACTGAAAAAGACATTTCTTCGAGAAGGTCAAGCAGCTGCACTGCTTTAACATGATCATAATACTGTAACATGTTGTCACAAAAAACTACTTTGGGCTTTTGTGTTCCCACATCATTTTTTGAATTGTTCGTAAGATGTTCACAAATCACGACTTGTTCTTGTGAAAGGGCTATGAAATGCTTCGCACGCAAAAAATCACCAGATTGCACCCTATACAACGCACGTTGGTACGCATCTAAAGCCAACGCCATATGCGTGGCATAAGAATTTATCACATTAGCGTTCGTATTGTGTGGAAAACTGTACAAGGCCACATCCTGTATAGATTGTTCCAACTGCCCCATCATCATGGCAGCTTGGAAGGAGAAAACCTTCATGATGGCATAAAAAGGAACAGCTGCAAGCGTCTCTGAAATATTTTGATAACAGCTGTTTTGTGCGCCTGGCGTCCCACAATCCCCATCACCATATGTAACAGTGCTTTCGTGCCAATGACAACCTCTTGAATTATCCTTTGTAGGATTGATAAGTTCAATAGAGCACCCATTAGGTATCTCAAAAGAATGTATCCCCGAGTACTCCACAACATCTACTAAAATCCCCTCATTGTTATAAATAAACAGAGCATCACCGTTGTTTGAAAGATACATCCCGCTATAAACGTAATCTATCTCAACACCGCCATTCAAACTATTGTCCCCATTCCTTCCAAACACAAAATAATCGTTTGCAGGAACTATAGCCCCGTTAATAGTGAACGAGTCGTTGTTTCCATCATTGATGGTCCATCCATCAAGAGACACAGGTGATGCAGAGGAATTGTAAATCTCAAACCATTCCCCCCTAGTATCAGAGACTGCAGATGGATTTATCATTATTTCATTTATTACTATGATATCTTGAGCCTCTGACGCAATTGGTGGTGTATGCATTCCAAAAAGGCTTAGAATAAAGGCACAAAGAAGGAACATTTTAAACTTTTTCATGTTATTACCGCATCTAGCTGGATTTACCATGATTTATACAATATCTAAAAGAAATAATCTAATTTTGTAAGAGCAATTGTTATAATGCACCAATACGGCAATGTTAATATATGTAATACCCCTATTGTGGTTATGAAAATTACGCCAACAGGGATTCTTATTTTGTTGCTTTTGTTATCCTTACCTACTGCTGCAGCGTGGGGGGGAGAGACGCATAAGGTCGTGACAGGCGCATCTATACATCTGTTATGTGGGGAAGAATACGAATTTTACTCCCAATACGCAAGTGAGATAGTGCGCTTTTCCACATTGCCTGATGAATGGAGAAATGCCAACGATCCCAGAGGCGATATAATTTACCATCTTTCATATGCCACAGGTTATGGAAAAGCGCCAGAAGCCGTTGAAGAATGGTATGCCAAACTAGTGAACCATCTTAGGGAAGAAAAGTACCATGCCGCGGCAATGGATGCAGGTGTAGTGAGCCATTATCTTGGAGATTCCTTATGTGCACTTCATACGGACAGCTATGTGGATGTGCATGGGCCTATAGAGAGATACGTAAATGATACAATATCACAATACACAGTGCAGCCCTACTCTCCAAAATACATAGAGGACATCAAAACATATGTAGTAGAGGCCTCACTTAATGTGCATGATTACTACGCCCCCATGGTAGAGATAGGAGAAAATGAAACCTGGGTAGAATTGCAAATAGTAGTAGATCCCCAACTCCAGATGTATGCACAAATATATGCCGATTTGCTTCACTCCGCTTACATTGATGCTCTTGAAGATCCAGATGCAAAAGACCAAACGGCACGAGAAGATAACACCCAACTTATATATGCACTAATTGTTTCAGGGATTTTAATTATGGTGACAATATACTTAAAGAAACGTTAGGATGAGAGTGGATCCTATTTAGAAGTATAACAAAAGATTCTATTTCTGCTTCCACAGAGGATTTACGCGAATCGATAGTCTTTCCATACAACCCTTCTGCAAGTATATCTATCATCTCTTCAGTAGAAAAAAGTACATTCCACGCTTTGGCGATTATTGATTCTACAAAATCACCCTTCTGGTGTTTATCGGTGCGTGGCGGCGACTTAATATTGGAGGTGTTCAAAGCCTGCATAAGTACATGATTTGACACCTTTACCCCATCGTAGGAAGCGGTGGCCTTTAGCTTTGCTGCAGAAAAAAGAAAGTTTACCAAAACGTCTCCAAACTTTGAAATATCTGACATATGTGTTCAAATCGTCTTTTTTATAGATTCGATCCCTTCAAGCAATATTTTATTGGCATCTGCTATTGCTTGTCGGGGTGTTTTTGTCCCATCGGTCTTGATTTTCACTCTTGGTTTCTCATGATCAAGTAGTGGGTGTGCTACATTATAGGCGGCAAATATAACATGCTCATCCTTTTGTAGATAGCTACGCAACAAGTTGGCATAAGTATGGTTCTCGCCAATGAGCAATAACTCCATCTCTTTCTCATCTTCACTAATTATGTCAATTTTCATAAAAAGCACTTCTTAAAGATTCCCTTTTCCATAATCCTGTGACATGTTGCGTGACTCTATGCTGCCGCATTTGGGGCATTCTACCTTGCCATCCTTCTTTTTCATGGATGTCCTGCACTTGGTGCACAAAGCCAATATAACACCCATATCGTCCCCAATTGTTGAGAGCTCGACAGGAGATTTTCTTCCGTCACGTACGCGAGCACGGACCAAATCCCCAATTCTAAACTCGTTTTGCAAGTTTGTTACATAATGCTTACTGGCCTGAGAGATGTATATCCTGCCCTTCGGGGACATTGTAAGAGACCTGTCCTCATGGCCGCACTTGGCAATTAGGTCTACAAGCGCCATCTGGGACCTTAGGTCAACTATCTCACAAATTACCGGATCACCTTCTACAAGCACAGGGGGAACGTTGCTCTTGGCCTCGACAGAAGCCTTTCTCTTGTTCATGTCTAAATCCACAACTCCTGCCACATTAGAATAAATTATGCCTTCATCCTCGTATGTGCCTTCTCCTGGCATGAACACTTCACCCACGCCCAAAACATCTCCTGGAATAACAAAATCTCCTGATTTTAATCCTTCATCTTTCATCGTGTCATCTCCATTTCTTACAATAGTACTAATATCATTCTTTTAAAGTTTATGTATCTCATCAAATAAATAATCTCCATTATTAAACATAAGTTCCGCTTCTGCCACTGTCAGAACGGGTTTATCAAATGTATCCTTATCATCTATAGCAATCCTCGGGCATGCCGCAACAACATATGCATCAAAATCGAAATCACAAATAAGTGCACTAGTTACTTCTCTCACAAAGATAAGTTGGCATTTCTTGCCATTTTCCTTTAAAAGCTTTTTTATTGCAAGTGCCTCATTTAGCCTGTATTGTCCTCTTTTTGTAGAGACGATTACTCCAAACGAATGTTTTTCTTTTGCATTTTCTATAGCTGCATAGCGGCTCAATATTATCTTTCTCTTGATATCATCAATATTCTCACACTGCATGGAATATGGATCGCAGCAAAATACTTTCTTTCTTGTTGCCAAGGACACGCCCATGGAATGAAAGAAACCTGTCCCAAGGAATATGTAGAAGTCTGCATTGGCAACGTGTGCTGTTTCAAATGAACAGCCAAGGATCTGCCCAGGATAACTTACACGCAACATAGGGCTTCCAATGTTAACGTGCATCTCTTTTGATTCTAAATATCCCCTAACATCATCTAGCTTGTGGATATGCTGCACAGTGGTAAGAAGGCCAACAACTTTTCCGCTTTCTTTAAACATTTCAAAATGTTCCCTAACAACAGGGATAAGATCAACATCGTCACGCACGCACCAATAAATCACAGGCAATGCAGAATCTTTTAACATTGGTGAATGCCCAAAATGCACAAGCAAATCAGCGCCCGCGTTATGCATTTCCTCATCTGCAATATCACATGCCCCATAACTTGGGTCGCCCGAAAAGATCACATCATGCCCCCTGCTCTCAAAGAAATTTGCTATTTTTTGAGCCTTTCTTCGAAGCCCTGCTGGAAGCTGTATGCCTATAACGCGAGGATTGTAATTGCATACTTGCTTGTATAGTTCTTCTAATCCAAGTTGTAACATGCACACATCACTTATCCTAAGGTCAGAAGCGCCCTATATAAAATTAAGTCTTATAATATTAAGAAAATAAGGAAAAAATAAAGGAAAATAAAAATTAGTATGAAAGCTTGCGCTTTACGAACTCCCCCCAATCTGTAGTTCCTGTAAATTCTCCATTCTGGGCGATAATGGCCCCTTTGGAAATGGTAACTACTGGTTTTCCAGTAACGGCAAATCCCTCGTAGGGTGTGTAGTCGATATTCATATGAAGTTTATCTATGCTCATCGTCCACTTTGCATTCGGGTCGTATATGACCATATCCGCATCCTTTCCAACGGCGATGCTGCCTTTGTTTTGCATTCCAAAAATGCGCGCTGGGTTTGTTGAAAGTACTCTGACCAAGTCATTTACTGTTATACGCTTCTTTGCAACGCCTTCTGAATACAGCATCATAAGCGATGTCTCTATTCCTGGCGCCCCATTCGGTATTTTCTTATAGTCGCTCTCCCCGCCTAGCATTCGTTTCTCGTGCCCAAAGTTGAAAGGGCAATGATCTGTGGATACTATCTGAACATAGTTGTACTTAAGGCCAGACCAGAGTGCCTGTTGGTCCTCTTTTGTACGTAATGGAGGGGACATGACATATTTTGCCCCGTTCCAGTCCGGTTCCTTGTAATTATTGGATGAGAGCAGCAGGTACTGGGGGCATGTTTCGCACATTATGTTGTTACCTTGAGACCTAGTCTGCTTGATGGCATCGAGTCCGAGTTTTGTAGAAAGATGCACAAAGTAAATACGCGATCCCATAAGATTGGTAAGTGTTATCAGGCGCTGGACTGCCTCAAGCTCAGCTTCCGGTGGACGCGAGAGGGCATGGTGCAGGGGATCTAGCTTTCCTTCCTTATCGAACTTCTTGTTCATAAACTGTATAACATCGTTGTTCTCGGCATGGACCTGGACTAATCCTTTATGATCCCGAGTCACCTCTAAAAGTTGGAGCATTGTCTCGTCTTGTACTTCCCAGGCCCCATACGTAGTAAATACCTTGAATGAAGGAATGCCTTCTTTTATGAGGGATGGAATCTCGGCTATTGTGGCATCTCCCCATTGTGTTATCCCTGGATGCAATGAGAAGTCTATCGCAACGCCTTGGTCATATGCCATTTTCTTCTTGCGCTCTATTGCCTCGCGCAATGTCTCCCCTTCAGCCTGTATATCAAAATCAATAATAGAAGTTATACCTCCACAAGCTGCAGCTATAGTGCCGGACTTGTAATCGTCAGTAGAGAACGCGCCCATAAATGGCATATGCAAGTGCGTATGTACATCTATCATTCCTGGAAACACATACTTTCCCTTAGCGTTGATTATCTTGTCTGCAGGGTCGTCTATAGACTTTGCAATCTTCACTATCTTTTTATCTTTTACACCTATATCGGCAGTATATGTATCCGATTCTGTGACAATTTTTCCATTTTTCACAATCAAATCCATTTTCATAAATACCTCCCACCTGAAAAAAAGATTTCATAAAATATAAGATGTTACAAACATATAAATATTTCTTAAATGAACTGCCTCTAAAAAATAGATAATAAATTTCTGCACCATTGTGCATCCATTGTATAACTCTTCAAACATTGCTTACCCCCATATCATGCTGTTTAGCACACACAATAATCCATTATTAATAGCGTTCTTATTTTGACATAACATAACACGAGAAAAAGGAGATATCAGAAATAAATAAAAGCATTCTATGCACACACATTGTTATGAAAGAGCTATCTATGCAAAAATACGATGCCATTAATAACTTGGGTTTTTATCTTGACAATGAAAACATGGATGAGGCCATGAAGTTCATGCTAACGACCAATCAAGAAGTAAACTTAAGAACAGGAGATAATTACACCATTAAGCGCGTGGCGGGGGAGGACGGTTCTATATTCTTTGAAGGAAGTGAGGTTGGAAAGCTAGCAAGCATCTACACAACTGCCCCCGACATTATTATTATAAAAATAGCCACCAAGATTAAAGGCAAGGACAATACCAAGATAATCACGTGGAAGCTTACAAGAGATGCCAAGTAACATATGACTCAAAAATTAAACTACAATATTATTCGTGCGTCAACAATAGATATACCCTTCTCGTAGACGAATATGGGGTTTAGGTCAAGTTCTTTTATCTCAGGGATGTCATCGCAAAGATGTGATACTTTAAGTATCATATCCACAAGCGCCCCTACATCTTTTGGTTTCTCTCCCCTTATACCGCGAAGGATTGGGTACGCTTTTATCTCCCTTATCATATCTTCTGCATCCTTTTTTTCCAGTGGTGTCACGCGAAATGATACGTCCTTGAACACTTCCACAAAAATTCCACCTAACCCAAACATTATGACCGGTCCGAACTGTGGATCTTTTGTCATCCCAACTATGACCTCAACGCCTTGTTTAGCCATGGGCGACACTAAAGCGCCTATAAGTTTAGCATCCTCTTTATAATTGCGTGCATTTTTCATAAGCTTGTAAAAAGCGGACCTGGCCTCTGCAGAATTTTTTATGTTAAGGAGCACTCCTCCTGCATCGCTCTTGTGCAGGATATCTGGAGACAATATCTTCATCACCACAGGATATCCGAGTTCCTTTGCATAACTAGCGGCCTCATCATCCGTCTTCGCCACCCTATACAGCGGAACGTCAATACCATATAACCTTAATACCTCTTTTGCTTCTGATTCCAGAAGCGAACGGCCATCATCTGCGGCTTTTTGTATAATAGAAAGCATACATTCCCCCCTTAATCCTAAAAAGAATATGCAAGAGGATAATATAAATTATTGCCCATTATTAGAATAAAAGAATATTAATAGAGTGAAAAAAATCACTCTATAAGAACAGCGTTTAGAACGCCATCCTGGCTAGGGCGGGATGTAATACGTACCTTTCCGACGTCTGTATCTACAACAGCCCCTTTAGTAAGAACATTTCGTCGCACATAGTGAATATTAGCTGGATTTTCCACTACATTGATTATTTTTGCACGTTTTGTTCCTTGTTGAGTATTTACATTGACAAACTCGGAAGATTTAAGTTTTATCTTCATGTGTCCGCCACATGTCCTCATTACTTTCTTCTTATAATCTCCAATTTTTGGCTCGATGAACTCACTGCCCATCTCCCTCTTTCTCTTTCCTTTAGCACGCCTCAGTAGTCCGCCAGTGCTCTTTCGTTTTGATATTCCTTGCCAAAAACCCATAAATAACACCTGAATAATATACGTAAATGATACTTGATTAGGTGAATGTCCCAACGTTTAAAAAGCTTTCTATAGAAGTTGGATTAATGGAACATTACTTCTCACGCCGCCAGAACGTAGAACACGACATTGTTGAAGTGATTATCACTTTTGATATGCACAGGTTCACATTCAAGACAGATTCAGGTGTTTTCTCAAAAGGAAAACTTGACAAAGGCACGCACCTCCTGCTAACTGCCATTCCAAAGATGGGGTCCGGGAAGATTTTGGATATAGGTTGTGGTTGGGGTGCAATTGGGATCATTTTAGGAAAATCCAATCCAGATGCTTTTGTTCATTTATCAGATGTCAATAAACGTGCCCTATCACTTGCTAAACAAAATGCAAAACAAAACGAGGTAAAAATAACCCTCCATAATAGCGACATATTTGACTTCATAGAAGACACCTTTGACCTTATAGCTACGAATCCCCCTATTCGTGCAGGAAAAAAAGTAGTGTATAGCATCGTAGAACAAAGTTTTGCACACCTCAACAAAAACGGTTCGTTCTATGCTGTTGTGCGAACCAAGCAAGGCGCAAAGAGCTTTGGAAAAGAAGTAGAAAGCGTCTTTGGGAATGTAGAGATAGTTGCACGAAGCGGTGGCTACAAAGTATTCAAGGCGGTGAAAGTGTGTTAGGGATAAGGGTCCTAAAATCCCAAGGAGAAGAAACACGGAAAATGTTGATGGATAAAGGATTATTAAAAACAGGATGCAAGATATTTACCGATGATAAATACATATATTTTCCAACTGATGCCAATGTGAAGGGAAAAGAGTGTTTAGATCTAGATTTCGAGCAGTTCGATAGGAACGAGAGTTATATAGAAAAGCTTGCATCAGTTCTCCCAGAAGACCTCATAAAGGAGGTACATACCTTTGATTCCATAGGGGATATAGCAATTTTGGAGTTACAAGACAAACTAATCCCCTATGCTACAAAAATTGGCGAGGTGTTCTTGTCTACACACACCCATTTCAAGACCGCCCTATGCAAGGCCGGATCCTTGGAAGGCGATTTTAGGACACGCCAATACTCCCACCTCGCAGGCGAACATCGAACGAGCACGATACATAAGGAGTACGGCTTGCGCTTCGAACTTGACCTTAAGAAGGTTTTCTTTTCACCCAGATTGGCAACAGAACGCATACGCATCGCTAGGTTGGTACAAGAGAACGAGAATGTAATAGACATGTTTTGTGGCATAGGGCCTTTCTCTATATCCATAGCAAAGTACTCCAATCCAAAATGCATCTATGCCATTGACCTAAATCCTGATGCAATATACTATCTCAAAAGAAACATTGAATTAAATAAAGTGTCAGGCATTGTTCCGATATGCGGCGATGCAAAAAAAGAAGTGCTTGATATACCTTCCGCTGATAGAATCGTGATGAATTTACCAAAATTTTCCCATAAATTCCTTGACAGTGCAATTGGAGCTATGAAAGAAGGAATAATACATTATTATACGATAGTGTCGGAGGGAGAAGAAGATAAGTGCGAAGCGTTTATAAAACAGCAAGCAAGATTGAAGGGAAAAGAAGCATCCATCCTTCAAAAGATAAATGTAAAACCATATGCTCCTCACTCTTATATGGCTGCATATGATATCAAGATAACTTTTCTCGTTCCTCGATCTTTTTGAGTGTTGTCACGTATCCAACTATTCTATTTCGCACTTTTGTACTAGGGACTTCGATCACATCTTCCAAGAATCCCTTGTTATGCTCATAATCGATTGATAGCTCAGTAGTATACTTACGCATTACCTCAACAGCGGCTCGCTTTATAAATCGTGGTCTGATTCTTCCCAATTTTACACCTCATCAATATAATTTATATCGAAGGTATAAGGATATCATTTAAAAATTTATTGGAACAATAACGCTCTTTCTTGGCTGTGAAACATCCAAACGCATATAAAGGCACATGCCGAAAATATTTTTAAGGTAATTCAGGAAAACCTATTATTTATAACATAAAAATATACAAAATTCTGAGGGGGTGACCATGGTGCTCAAGATATATGCTACTATTAAAGAAAAACTCCATCCTATTGAGAACTTCGAGAGAGGATGCTGGATAAGTTTAATATCACCCACTGAAGAAGAGATAATGAAAGTTATACAAGAATACAACATTCCCATTGATTTTATAAAGGACCCTCTTGACATCAACGAGAGATCACGAACGGAGAGCGAAGGTTCAACGACCCTTATAGTTTTACGTACACCAAAATATAACGAAGAGGAAATAAAAATTCCATTCATTACATCAACACTTGGCATAATAATATGCGAGGAAGCGATTATCACAGTTACTATGGGGCAAAACGACGTATTAGATAAAATTGAGGCCGGAAGGATAAAAAATATCCAGCCTTCTAAGAAAAGCCGATTTGTCTTACAACTTTTCTACCATACATCACTGACCTACCTTGATTATCTAAAAAGGATAAACGCCCGCTCTACAACAATAGAAAATGAGTTGCACCAGTCCATGAAAAATGAGGAGCTCATACGTTTGCTTAACCTTGAAAAAAGCCTTGTTTACTTTGCAACATCCCTAAAATCCAATGAACTTATGATGGAGCGCCTGCAGCGTACCGTCTTTAGAAATCTCTACCCTGAGGATGAGGATATACTCGAAGACGCCGTCATCGAAAACCGGCAAGCAATAGAGATGGCAAATATATATACAAACATCCTGTCAGGGACAATGGATGCATTCGCATCGGTAATCTCAAACAATTTAAACATGGTAATGAAATTCCTGACATCTGTTACAATTATTCTGATGCTGCCAACCTTAGTGGCAAGCATCTATGGTATGAACGTTGCCCTTCCGTTGCAAAGCTCAGGCAACGCATTTGTATACACCGTCCTAGTTTCAGTTTTCTTCTCCCTTATGGGTGTGTTTTTCCTATTCAGAAAAGGATGGTTCTAATATATAAGGCATATTGATACTTTCCTACTCTGAACGGGAAAAATTTAAAAGATAATAGTATGAAGGTCGTGGGATAAAAATGAAAGATTATTACGTCAAGGACTTGAAAGAGAAGGTTGGAGAAGAGATAGATCTCAAAGGGTGGGTCTATAGAAAGAGACGCCACGGGAAGCTCGTCTTTGTCGTGGTCCGAGACTCCACAGGAACCGTGCAAACGTCAATAAAGAAACAGAACGTGCCTGTAGAGAGCTTTGAGGCTGCAAAAGTGGTGGATATAGAAGCATCCATCCATGTAAAAGGAATAGTCAAGGAGGACGCGCGCGCCCCAGATGGAATCGAGGTGGAGTGTACAGAATTCCTAATTATATCTCCGTCCCCGGATTTCCCAATACAAGAAGACACCAGTTCTGAAGCGCTGCTAGACATACGCCACCTTACCTTGCGCACAACTAAGGCCCGTAACATAATGCAAGTTAAAAATGGGGTCATACAAGCTGCCCGAGATTACTTTGAAGAGAAAGGATTTAACGAGGTATTCCCTCCAATCATGGTTGGTGTGGCAGGAGAAGGTGGAGGTACCTTGTTCTCATTTGATTACTTCGGGCAAAAAGCCTTCCTCTCCCAGACAGCTCAGTTGCATCTAGAGGCATCCATATTTATGTTTGAGAACGTGTACTCTCTAACACCCTCTTTTAGGGCAGAAAAGTCGCGCACGCGCCGGCATCTTACTGAATTCGGCCATATAGAAGCTGAGATGGCATGGTGCGACGAAGAATGCAACGAGAAGATAGAAGAAGAGCTTGTAGTGTATATCTGCAACAAAATAGGCGAAAAATACTCTGATGAGCTGCGCTACTTCAAACAAGATCCAGCATATTATCACGATATGGAACCCAAATTCGAGCGTATAACATATGATGAGGCCATTTCAATAATACAGGGAAAAGGATTGAACATAGAATTTGGAAGTGATCTTGGTTATGATGAGGAAAAAGTCCTTACAGAGGATTTTGAATATCCTTTCTTCGTAAAAAACTTCCCAAAAGACATAAAGTCATTCTATATGAAACAAAAAGGAGATAGAGCCATATGCGCCGATCTTGAGGCACCAGGCGGATACGGTGAGATTATAGGTGGAAGCCAAAGAGAAGACAATTTAGACATGATTATAGAACGATTGCAAAAGGAAGGAGAAGATATCAAAAACTACGAGTGGTATCTTGACCTCAGAAGATACGGCAGCGTGCCCCACTCAGGGTTCGGGCTTGGTATAGAACGTCTTGTCAGGTGGATGCTAAAATTAGAACATATCAGGGATGCTTGCCTATTCCCAAGGACACCAGCACGCATCTATCCTTAGATGCGTTGCACTTCTACAATTTTTTTCGATCCCTCTGGGCAGTCAACAGATTTTATTATTTTAATTATCTTAACTTTCTCCCTATCAGAAATACCTATAGGGATACATTGATCGCGATGCGGGCATCTAATTAATCCACATGGTTCTTCATACTCTATTGTCATTCCCTCTATTGCGCTACGCGACTTGACTGCAAGCTGAATAGATGGTTCCACTATTTCCACAAGGATCAAATAGGCCTCATCCTTAGGGCAAAAGTGTTTCTGGTTCTTAACATCGACTATCTCATACACCCTCCCTTTCTCAAGCATTGTGGAACATGTAAAGCGCAGCTTGCATGTGTTGCATTCCTCACCTGCGCCCTCAAAAATGAACTTCATGCCTATTTTAGCCATGCTATCCCCTATAAGTGTCAGCATGTCTCAAGCACCCCTGTGTTCTTTGCAAGTGCCCATGCCGCTTCGTCAGTAAGGCCTCCTGACCCAAGAATTGTATACCTGTCACGTATGTTATGCGCCATTGTTAATGCCTTGATAATATAAGTATCCTCAATTTGAAGGTCCTTTGCAGTAGATGGTGCCCTTACTGTGTGAAGCGCTCTTTGAATAGCACGCCACGACCCCCCATGAAGAAACATCATCATTATCGATCCCACACCACACTGCTCCCCGTGCAGGGCAGGTTTCGGGGCTATAGCATCTAATGCATGGGAAAAAAGATGCTCAGCCCCTGACGCGGGGCGGGATGAGCCAGCTATGCTCATAGCAATTCCAGACGATATAAGGCCTTTTACCACCTTACGTACACTCCTCTCACTGCCTTCCTTGATGATAGATGCGTTTTTTATCATTATTTTTGCTGATAACAAAGAAAGATTTGCGGCATATTCAGAGAAATATTCACCCTTAAGGCGAAATGCAAGCTCCCAGTCCTTTACTGCCGTGTAATTAGAGATAAGGTCAGCACAGCCTGCTGCAAGGAAACGATATGGCGCACTGACTATTACACTTGTATCTGCAATTATTGCAACAGGCGGTAGTGCCTGAACAGATGTTTTCTGATCCTTAGCCTGAATAGATGCACGAGATGATGCAATCCCATCATGAGACGCTGCGGTCGGGACCGAAATAAATGGAAGGGATTTATAGCGCGAAGATAGCTTTGCAATATCTATGACCGTCCCGCCACCCACACCAACTACCACATCTATATCATTGGGCAACTCCTGTTCTACTCGCATGACCTCCTCTTGGCTTGCGGGGCCTGTAAAAATGACAGGGCATCCCAAGTTCTCTGCTACAGACTGCGCGGCAATATCATAAGTCACCTTGTCGCACAACACAACAGGTTTACAATAATCAAGATCATTTAGGATGGAAGGTATTTCCTTTAGCACATGGCTCCCCAAAACTACTTTTCGGGGCATTTCCATAATATGCATGTGCGATGTCATATGTTAAATAAACAAAGTAGCACTTAATAATCTTTTTGTAAAAGGGCTCTTATCAAAAATAGTGGTTTGTTGGTTCATTGTTTTTTTAAAAAAGGAGATAAAAAATGCACGCAATAAGATAAGGTGTCTAGTGAAAACACACTGTCATCTCCAAATGGTTTATATATCCTATAATTAGTGTTAATGGCATGGCAAATCCGCTAGATGCTATAGTGAACTTTATAATAAAATATTTCATCGACCCAATACGCCATCACACTGGGTACAACGTGATAAACACATTGACATACGCAATAATACTTGTTATCGGAGTATACTACGTACTAAAACTACTCGAAAAACTTGATATAAAAGTGAACAAAAAATTCACACAAGCACTTATCCCATTCATGATATTTGGTGGAACATGCCGAGCACTAGTGGATGCTTCGGTCTATCCAGATACCTTCCTGCTTATAACTCCGGGCATTTACTTCACGATCACGATTATAACTATGACATCCCTTCTTTTGGCACGCACTCTCTCCTCCAGAAGAGATTGGGAATTTGAACGGATTCTGCAATATATCGGGATATCACTAGCAACAATCAACATGGCACTTGTAATATTAAACATAGAACGTGCCATTGCCATTGTCTACATCCTCGGATTCTTTGCCCTTTTTTACGTGCCAATAATAATGGCATCTGCTAAGTTCCCCACTTCATTCCTCAAGGGAAATGAATACATTGTAGGGGCCCATATATTTGATGCATCAACAACATTTTGCGGCATCTACTTCTATGGATATGTAGAACAGCATGTCCTGACTGGATTCTTTATTGATATATTTGGGCCATTTGTCATGTTTCCGTTGAAAATTGTGTTCATAACACTAAGTTTATATTTATTGGAATGGATAGTACCAGAAAGTGATGTAGAAACACTAAACATTAAAAATATCCTGAAAATGGTCATTATTGTACTTGGGCTTGGTCCGGGGATCAGGAACATGTCTACAATCCTTATGGGGGCATAAAGGGAATGAAAAGGAAATATATTTTGCTGTTGTTTATCAGTATGCTCATTACTAGTTTAGCCCCTATAACAAGCGCACAGGAGCCTACCGTGGTGTTAGACACCGTCTTACCAGAAAGAGGTGGACCTTTGGAAGAGCTGACGATTACATTTACTATTATCAATACCAGCGATGAGGCTATGTGGAGCCCCCAGATACGCATTGATTTATCAAATGACGTTGATAACTACTTTACCCTAATAGATGATGCATTAGATGTCGATATAGGAGATAGGGAATACTTGGCGCTAAACGATACTGTGACAGTAGACTACCTCATCATGGCAAACGCGAACTGCCCAGCTAAAAATCATGTTCTCCCCCTTATCCTGCGCTACAGGAGCGGCTCCTGTGAAGGCGGATGTCAACAGGAGGAATTCAAGACAAACATAGCTTTGCAGATCTATCGCAATGACCCCATGGTAGCGATATCAGTTATTCCTGCAGAGGATGTGTTTCCGGGGGACCCCATAAAAATCACGATGCAACTTAATAACTATGGTACTGGGCCTGCCATAAATATTTCCATAAGCACCTCAAGCGAGCCCGAACTATTAGCCCCTGCCGAAACGATAGTATATTCTAACAAAGACCCACCTGAACTTGGGGTTACTGAAAGTGTGGCCGCCGTTGCAATAATAGACACCGCAGGGGTGCAGCCAGGATATTACAATGTAACCATAGACGTTATGTATGAGGACAAATACGGTGATGTAAAGCACCGCACAACAAGCACGGAAGTAAGGGTTAAAGGCACAGCGGTCCAGGAAGCCATCATCCAAGCAGAACAGCTAAAGACATTAGGCATTAATGCATATCAGATTAAAGATTACACTACAGCTATTTCCTATCTTGAAAGGGCAATAGACTTATTTTATCGTGTCGAGAAAAACGATGAGGCCACCATATGTGAAAACTACATACAAATTTCAACGACCTACTTACAGGCACAAAACTACAATATAAAAGGCGACTCTTTTTTTGATGAAGGGGACTATGAGAATGCGAAGAAATTTTATGAATTGGCCTCCAACCTCTACGAACAACTTGGAAATTCCAATAAGTTTCTAGAATTAAAGAACAAGATAAATGCATGCAATGATGAAATATACAAATACGACATCATGAACAATGCGTTCTACCTTGCAGTCATCATCTGCATATTATACGGAATTGTCACAAAAAGAAAAAAGATAGTAATGAGACTAAAAAGTGATTGATTCCCCCGGCATTAACACAATTACATCAGCAAGGTCCCCAACAGCATTTTTGAACTCATAAGGATCCTGTTCTATTGCAGGGTATGTGCCATAGTGCATCGGTATTACGAATTTTGGCATTATAAGTTCCACCGCCTTAACTGCTTCACGAATATCCATAGTATATCTAGAGCCTATGGGCAGAAGCGCCACATCAGGCGCATAAAGCTCCCCTATAAGCTTCATAGAGTAGAACACGCCTGTATCGCCAGCATGATAAACACGATGGTCACCGAAGTCTACCACAAATCCTGCCGGATTTGCAGAACCTCCCGCGAAGTCTGATGAGTGGGTGGCGTTAGTCATTGTGATTTTTATCCCCTCGACATCCACGGTCCCCCCTATGTTCATCGGTTCCGTTTTCCCAACGCCTTGGGACTTTGCATAGTTTGCAATCTCAAACATTGCTACAAATACCGCATCATTTGCCTTGGCTATAGAAATGGAATCTCCAAGGTGGTCACCGTGGCCGTGCGTTACAAGCACGATGTCTATATCTTTAACATCTTCAGGCTTTGTGCTCGCCTTTGGATTTCCAGTAAGAAAAGGGTCTATTAACACATTTTTCTTTGATGTTATCTTAAATGCTGCATGACCTAAAAACTCTATTTTCAAATAAATCACCCGCTATATCTTTAAAGATATACCTTAAATAAATTATCTAATGATAATCTATGATTGCGATTATATTGCTATGGGGGAAAAAACCGTAGTTAGGCTGTATATAAGGGAAGGGGATTCTACCAAGATTATCTATGATGACTCGCATGAACCCTACATATATGCCGAGGCGCTTGACCCAGATGCATCTGCAAAAATAACTGATCTTATCAAGGTATCGAACGAAAAAGTAGTACAGGTAGTTCGCGTTGAGGATGTCAAGAGAGTCTACCAGAACAAAGAGCGTGATTTCCTAAAGATATTTTTCCGATATCCTTTCGACGTGCCAGAACTAAGAGATGAAATCTCCAAATACGCAAAGATATTTGAATATGATATACCTTATGTCCGCCGCTATCTGCTTGACAAGAGCATTCCTATCCTAACACCTGTGGATGTGCATACCGAGGAGCGTGACAAAAAAGAATACTTTATCGATGCAGTAAAAACGACAGCAGAAGAACCTCAACTAAGGGTTATGAGCTTAGATATAGAGACATACTGCGTTAACAAAGGCATGCCTGATGCAAAAAAGGACCCCATCATAATGATATCTGTTGCCATTGGTACTGATTCCAAAGTATTTTGCTGGAAAAAGAGTGACAATGCTGAAGTGTTCAAAGACGAGAAATCTATGATGGAGGGATTCCTTGCATATCTGGATGAATTCTCCCCACAGGTAATTGTAACTTACAATGGTGACAACTTCGACTTTCCCTATATCAAGAAGCGAGGCAGTATGCACGGGATATCACACCCATTTATAACACATATGAAGATACAGGGAAGGGGACAGCATAATAGAACAGAGGTTCCAGGAATGGTACATATTGACCTGTTCCCCATCGTGAGAAAGAACATCAATTTGTCCAGATACAAATTAGAAAATGTATACAAGGAGTACCTTGGAAAAGATAAGAGTGACATAGAAGGTTCAAAGATATGGCAATATTGGGATGATCCCTCCCTTCTTGATGAACTGGTGCTCTACTCAAAAGAAGATGCCGTTGCAACATACGAAATAGGCGAACAGATGCTTCCTCTTGCATACGAACTAACAAAGATAGTTAACCAACGTCCATTTGACGTTTCACGTGCCTCATCATCATCGCTTGTAGAGTGGCTGCTCATAAGACAATGCCATGAGAATGGGGAGCTTATCCCAAATCCACCCTCATCAGAAGCCCTCAAATCACGATACAGACAAACATATGAAGGTGCGTATGTCGTAGAACCTATACGTGGCATCCATGACAACATATTCTACTTTGATTTTCGTTCACTATATCCATCAATAATAATAAGCCACAACATCGACCCCAATACTATTGATTGTGACTGTTGCGTTGATAACATATCCCCCACAGGGCATTGTTTTTGTAAGAAACGGGAAGGGTTCATTCCCTCAATATTAGAGGACCTCCTTAAGTGGCGCATGAGAATAAAAGAAAAGATGAAAGGAAAGACGGGACTAGCTTATAAATCCCTTTACGGCCAGCAGTGGGCGCTTAAGATACTTGCAAACTCATTTTACGGTTATCTGGGATATCCAAGGTCAAGGTGGTATTCCAAGGAATCAGCAGAATCAATAACAGCATGGGGGCGCAAGTACATCAACAGTGTCATCGATGCTGCAAAGGAACGCGGATTTGACGTGGTGTATGGGGACACGGACTCGTTGTTTGTGCGTACTCCAGTAAAAGATGAGGATAAAGCAAGATTATTCTTAGATGAGATCAACACATCGCTTCCAGGAAGCATGGAACTTGAACTGGAGGGATTTTACAAGCGCGGTGTCTTTGTCACTAAGAAAAAGTACGCACTAATAGATGAGGATAATAAGATTATCACAAAAGGGCTAGAAGTTGTCCGCAGAGACTGGACAGGCATAGCTAAAAAGACGCAAGAAGCTGTTATCTCCAAAATATTAAAGGAAGGAGACATCAAGGGAGCAATTGATCTGGTACAAAATGTCACAAGGGACATCAAGGAAAACAAAGTCCCTGTAGAGGATTTAGTGATAAATACACAAATCACAATGCCATTATCCCAATACAAAGCCATAGGGCCCCATGTAAAGATAGCCAAAGAGCTAAAGGAGAAAGGAGAGGACGTGCGTGTCGGGACCATAGTATCGTATCTTGTTTTAAAGGGGAGCGGCCTTATCAGGGATAAGGTAATTCCAGTAAGCGAATACAAAGGGGGGGCATTAGACACAAACTACTATATCAAGAATCAAGTGCTTCCTGCAGTTAAGCGCATCTTAGAACCTCTTGGGTACAAAGAAGATGATATGGAATATAACAAAAGCAAGCAAGCAAGCCTAGAGAAATGGTTTTAAATTTAGGGTAATGGGTCAGAGGAGATTAAAATGATTAACAAACATATATATTGGAGAGGTGAACTCTCAGCAGCGCATAGCCTGAAGCTTCCATATGAATCAAAATGCGCCGCACTTCATGGCCACAACTATCTTGTAGAGGTGTGGGCTTATGGAGAGGTAAACGAGAGCGGAATTATTATAGATTTTACTGATATAAAAAAGACAATAAAAAGATATGATCACATCAATCTAAACGATATGCTAGAGCAACCGACCGCAGAAAATCTCGCAACAAAGCTAATTGAAGATATCAAACGCCCAACGCTTACCAAGCTTCGAATACGCATATGGGAAGATAGGGACAGCTACGCGGAAGTCGAGTGGAAATCATGAATGTAAGTGAGATATTTGAAAGCATACAGGGCGAAGGGGCCCTCATGGGAAAACCTATGCTGTTCATACGCCTATCTGGATGTAATTTATCATGTACATGGTGCGATACCCCATACGCACAAGAAAAAGGCAGTGACATGACTGCTGAAGAAGTAGCTGGCACCATCAGAAAAAGCAAATTGAGCCATGTCTGTTGGACTGGAGGAGAGCCACTGCTGCAAAAGAGCTCTATAGAAAAAGTTGTGCAAAACACCAAGGACAAAACGCATTGCCTAGAAACAAATGGTACAATAGAAATCCCAGATGATGTGTTTGATGTTATCACTGTGTCGCCAAAGGACCTTTCAAAGGCACCAATTATTGGGGCAGATGTATACAAGTTCGTTGTTGGTGACCCCCTGCCTGAAAGCATTTCCGAGGTAGTATCGTATGTGCAGGAACACAACATTCCTGCAGAGAAGGTCTATTTGCAGCCGCTCTGCTCCACTTCAAAAGAGGCACGATATATGTCTGCAATAATATGGAAAGCTTGCGTGAAACACAGTTTTGCGCTTTCTCCCCGCTTGCATACTATGATTTTTGATAACAGGAGGGGGGTTTAGTGGATGATGACTGCATAATTATACTAAGCGGCGGGCTTGACAGCACGGTGCTTGCCTACCATGTGCTTGATAAAGGGCTTCGCCCCCTGCTTTTAACATTTGATTATGGGCAAAAACATACAAAAGAGATTGCCATGGCAAAACAAACTGCAGAGGTGTTAAATCTTAGGCACCTTGTGATAAGACTGCCCCTAAATGAGATCTTTAAGTACAGCTCCCTGTTAAAGGGTGGTTCTGACATTCCCGAAGGGCGCTACACTAAAGAGTCGCAAAGAAGCACAGTGGTCCCAAACAGGAACATGATACTCCTTGCAGTCGCTGCCGGTGTTGCGGAGGATAGGGGAATTTCAAAATTATACTACGGTGCGCACAGCAACGATCGCGCCATATATCCTGACTGCAGGCCGGAATTCATAGATGCAGTAAGCGAAGCTACAAAAAAGGGGACGTACAACAACGTAGAGATAATAGCTCCTTTCAAAGAGTGTACGAAAGCAGAGGTAGTAAAGGAGGGTGTGCGATTAGATGTACCCTTCAAGAACACATGGAGTTGCTACAAAGGAGAGAAAACCCCCTGTGGGAAGTGCGGTACATGTGTTGAGAGAAAAGAGGCATTCAAGCTCGCAGGAGCTAAGGATCCAGGTGATTAAGAATGGAAGATAGCATTAGAGAAGTAATGAGCAAAATGAGGGAAAAATACGGATTTTTCAATGATGAGGAAATAGAGAACACCCCAAAGAGAATAGAGAAATTCTTTGAAGAGTGGGCAAGAAATAGGGAGTACAAGTTCACCGTATTTGAAAATGAGGAAGGATACGACCAGATGGTCATACTAAAAGTGCCCAACTTTTACTCCATGTGTTCCCATCATCTGTTGCCTTTCTTTGGTGAAGTGGCAATAGGTTATATCCCTGGCAAGAAGATATGCGGCATATCAAAACTTGCAAGGCTTGTGAAAAAATATGCATCACAGCCGCAACTGCAGGAAAACATGACCCAGCAGATACTCAATGGATTGAAAAGAGACCTTGACACAGAAGACGTAATGATCGTAGTGAAGGCCAGGCATCTTTGCATGGAGATAAGAGGAGTAAAAGCACAAAAACCCCTTATGATCACCTCGGCCATATCTGGCGTCTTTAAAAATCAAGAACCACGCGAGGAGTTTATGCGCCTCATAGAATAGATGGGATAGCCCTAAAACTATCTACAGAATCATCCTGTCAAGTACGCCCTCTTTGCAAATATGTTGTAAAGTGCTGCTTGTGGAATGTTGCCAGTGACTTTATCCTTGACAATAAGTGTCGTCACAAGCCCATCAGAAGATTTAGTAAAAAGCATGTCATGTCCTATACAAAGGCCTATTAAGACGTTTATCTCCGTCCCTAACTTGTTTAGTATCTCAGCTTGCGTTATTGGGTTGCATGAAGCTTCAAATGTATCAGGGCCGCGTATCTTAACATCTTTTGGTATCCCTACCTCTGATTTGTCTATTCCGCCGCATTTGCAAAGCACGGCATCAACTTCAAGACCGAAAGAATCGAATATAGATCCTATTGCAGCAGCCTCGTTGCTTACCGACTTGCAAAAGGCAAGGCCTATATGCGTCTTCCCTGTCTCTTTTGCATATTCTACTATTTCACGTATCCTAGGATAACATGGTGCATTCTTGTCATTGATCTTGCAAAATCCCTCTTTCTCGACCCTAGCTGCAGGCACGTTTAGGTTTTTGACATCCTCAGAAAGGCTCACATCCCTGGCCTTCTCAAAAGTTGAGGGAAATAATATCATAGGGCAGTCTTGCGGAGCTTTATCTTTATCCCAGCTTCCGGCAAAGCAGAAGTAGCCTGGACATTTGTCACATCTAACTGTACTCATAGTTTCACTTCCACATCAAAAAATGAATCAGGTATAATAAATATACCGGTGTAGATTATTCCTCTTCTGGCGAAAGAGTGCTTGTAACTGTCATCTCTTTTGAGTATGTTGGATAATCAGATTCATGATATTTTAGCTATTACAGGAGGTCTTCTCGCTGTAATTTAAGATAAATTGTCTAGATAAATGAAACTATTTTTGTGAAAAATTTTTTTATATTTTCTAACTTTCAACGTATGCCATTATTAAACTGTAGAAAAAGTAAAGTTTGATTCTAGCTAGATGTTTGTGTTAAAAAAAAATTAAAAAAGAAAAAATATTAGATATAATTAGTACTTCTTATAAGATACAATTAGTACTTCTTATGTTTCTGGTAACAGTCCCGACAATATACAGGTCTGCCTTCCGCTGGTACGAAAGGTACTTCGCACTCTTCGCCACAATCTGCGCAGGTTGCCTTGTGCATTTCGCGTGGCCCAAAACTTCGTCTATTGCTTCGATCATTGAATCCCATGGATAATTCACCTCACTTCAAGTTTTCCCATATCAAATCTCACGGAAATACTCAAGAATTACAACAATCTAAAGCAATTCTCCCTGTATTATCTATGGGTATGACCAGATTTATTAGGTTAATGCTTTTTAAATCTTTCGGCCAAAGACAAGTTCAAGATATTTGAAATAAACAGTTTATAGCCTTCTTACTGATAAATAAAGGGGTATTTATCAATGAAAATATAATTTTCAGTTTTATAATCTGACTTTAACACTTGTTTGAACTACTTCAATTCTTTTTTATGATTTTACTCTTTATTAGCCATTCTTTATCATAAAAGTATCTTCGTTACTGAACACTGTTCCTTACCTTAAGTTCGTTTTCCTTTTAAAGGGATGAATCTACCTATATGTATAACTTATGAGCTGAACCTTATGAGAAAGATACTACTCGCATTCCTCATACTCCCCCTCATACTGGGAATTACGGCAACAGGTGCCTTTACATCCGTATCGGCGGACAGGGTTGCGAATATAACAGTAGCAGACGATACAAATGCACTTCTAGCATTAACACCTTACAATGGGCCCAATGGAGCATATTTTGTTGACACTAACAATGATGGTGCGTATGAATTAAGGGTAGGCAATGCCGCCACTGGACTTAACGTAGACTCCACCATTATTATAGAGAACATATTTGCCATAACAAACAATGGCACGCAAACTGTCACTGTAACTTTAACGGACATAGGTGCATATAACGACCGAACAGACTTTGGGATAGTGGAAAATGGAGTAAGTCTAGGCGTAGGCCAGAGTGTTGTAGTATCACTACGCATCAATACAAATGGACTTAAAGAAGGAACGGAGCTGCTAGACTCCATCCTCATAAAAGCAGAAAAATAATGAGGAATAAGACATGATTTCATGCGGAATTGTATCCGTGGAAGATAACAAGACCGATGCACTAGTTATTAAACGTACTTTAAAGCAATTAACTCATGAAAACGTTACTATCCTAAAAGATGGAAAAGAGGCACTTAATTTTTTCAATGACAGCACAAAAACACCGTGCCTAATAATGCTTGATATCAATCTGCCACTATACAACGGATTAGAACTCTTGGAAAAAATCCGCAATATAGAACACCTGCGCTATACCCCAATTATTATCTTCTCCTCATCGCACCTGGATGAAGAAATAAAAGAAGCGTACAAACTCGGTGCAAACTGCTATGTTGCAAAACCAAGTTCTCATGAAAAACTCGAAGACTCTATCAAAGAGATATATAAGTTCTGGTTTAATATAGCAAAAATCACGAACAACTAACGATTGTTACTAAAAATACACCAATTATTTCCCCTTATTATTATAATGCACCAAAAACCAAACAATTAATAAGAATGAATATACTAAATAAATAAGGGTGTACAAGTGGAGGAAAATGAATTAGATGCCAAGGAGAAGAAAATGTTTCTCCTAACTCCTGATGGAGCATTGAAAAATGTGACTTCTCAAGCCAAGATTACACGTTCACTCCTTAATTCGCCTTCCATCGACAAGGAAGAATTTCTAAATGTTCTTGAAAATTTGATTAAGGAACTTGAGGAAGAACTATCTAAAAATCCTCAGAAATAGGCAGGCACGCACATTATAAAACACAGATCCACAACCCCAAGTGGAGTGAACATTTCTCTTGTGTCGAATTAGATTTTTTTTATGATATAATGGATAATTAATGGGGAAGATAGGAAATACAGCTTTTGCCTAAATAAAAGAAAGTAATGGCGCCGAGGTAGGGATTTGAACCCTAGCTCCCCGGAGGGGAACTGGCTCTCAAGACCCTCCTAGGGGTATTCTTCCTCGCCCATGCCATTCCACTGATTCGGTTTTGTACTCCTTACTAACGGAGAACTAATATTTAATATTTTACGAAATTGGCCTTTCGCCATTGCACAATGTATCCGTGGACACTTGTATAAATAACCCTTTGCACACATATCTAAACAAACATTGGTCCTTCCAATGTTCTTCCTCCTACAGGGCCCCGGGCCCACCTTTTCAGAGGGTGACTATGACAAAGGAAAAGATACTGTCCGCGTGCTGGCTGCTCGTCATGTCGCAAGAATAGTGATGATTATTTTTCATATAATTGATTAATTATATGATTTAATTCAAAATAATTCCAATAGTATGAATATTAATCAAAAATATAGTAATATCAGGCGGTATGTTTATATCTAGGTATTGCGATATTGTTCCAGTGATACCATGAAAAGGAAATACATCTGCATACCAGTGATGGTATTGATGATATGTGCACTCTTCCCGGGGATGATGATCTCCGGGGACTGTGAAAGCTGCAGTACTGAAGATGTCACGCCGTATACCTCCCAGTATCTGCGTGAATCAAGTCTCGAAACCGACGAAATGCTTGATACACTGTTTCAGAATATTTCTAAGAAAACAGAATTACTCACTGAGATGCTCAAAAACGTACCATCCAAAGAAGATGAAGAGCTTTCCTCACTAATAGACGATTTCTACACAGATTACATATACTATCTTCATTACAATTACCAGAAAGCGACTCTAGAAACAGTAAGTGCAATGACAAGTGAGAGTAACAATTACTTGCTTATAAATGAGATAGACAAGCAGATAGAACGCTCCGAACTGGAGATGGCATTTCTGCAATACGAAAATTTGACACGTGAAGTTGATGCGCAGTATGATATTCTGAGATTATACTATGCCCCTACAGAGGACACACAGGTCGAGTATGGAGTAGTGTTTGATAACATTCTTTTCCTTTACAAAGAACTAACGAACCTTAATACACGTTATGCCAGACTCATGACGGAGTATAATATTTCACTACAAGCAGAAAAACAAGAAATACTTATGAGATCTCTGGTAATATGCGACACTCCTGGAACTGGCGATAGCTTGCAAAGTTACCAACAATATTACATGGCAAGTTTTGCTTGGGTAAAAGCGTGGGTTGGTGTGTATAGCAGCCAGGTCCCAAACACAGATTATTTCATAGGGGAATTTTGTACTGGCACTAAAAACACGCTGGACGGGTACCTTGCTATCGCAAATGATGAGTATGATCCATGGAATGTTGGGTCCATTCAGGTAAAATACTTCTTCATAGCCAATCAGAGCACACACCAGCATAATGCTATTTACGAGGGGAATAGGTCGAACTATAACCTTAATGGCAACTATTCTATTGGGGGGAGGCAGGTGTCTTTTACAAATGGCACAGGATGGACATATGGCGTTTCATATGACGGCTCCAGCACGCCATCAAATGGGAACTATCGCTTCTACGTAAACGCGGATTGGTTTATTACGTACCAGGCCTGCTGCATACCGTCTTGGCCCCCCGATAATACAATATATCCCCAATGGTGCAATAAACACTGCGGCGGCTGCTTTGCATGCGATGATGGCGCGGACCAGAACTTTATTATTGATGAACCCTAATGGCATATGGCTGTGATATAATAAAGAATAATCCTTGGCACACCATTCTGACACTGTCCCTCCTTTACTGCATAATGTGCAGTGGTTGCATAACAGACAAGGGCAACGAAGAAACAATACCTCCGACAACGACAGTAGCGCCGACCACGGTACACACCCTGCCAATATACGCGTCCTTCCTGCAGGAGAAGATGGCGGAGTCGGAGGCCGCTTACGAGGCAGCATCGGCGGAATGGCAAAGAACCCTCGAGGCGTTCCTAGCCCTGGCGGGGTCGCCGGATTCGGGGCAGGACGATCTATATCAAGCGTACACAGACTACGATGCGGCGTTACGGGAATACGAGCGCGTGCTGCAGGAATACTGCCGCAGGTCGATACTGACCGAGTACACCATCATCATCGAGGGAGACCTGCTGGCGCTGAAGAAGGAGACGATCCCTTTCAGTAGCCCGACCGGGATGACCTACACCTACGGGGTGCTGAACATGGGAGCTGAAGAATATATGGTCCACACAAGCGATATGGAGTTTCTTATCATGAGTGGCATTGGGGGGCAGGAATCTCGCCAGGAGCTCCTTGAGGCTATCGAAAGGATGGAGGAGTTCCTTCCAGAATACCACGACATGATCATAGGGTACGTTTACGGCAAACTGAACAAGGTTTTGGTCTGTCAATCGGTCTACTCGGACATCCTGGAATACGGTTGCGACATCGGCTACATCTAATCCCGCAAGAAGCAAGACCCCCAGCCCTTTTCTTTTTCTTCCCTTTTTTTTACCATCAACATCTGCAGAACTGTCTAGCCTGTCCCTTGCACGAAGCCATCTTCGGCCTCTTCATGTGGGCCTTCCTGGCGTACTTCTTGACTAGCGCCCCCATGCTGTTGGGGGACATCTTGTTGCCCCTGCTCGAGGTGAAGAAATAGTCGTGCTCCGCATCGGGGCGGCGGCGGAGCCACTGGGCTAAGGCATCGGCGGCGTCCTTGTGGAGGATGCAGTCCGCCTCGGTATGGGGGTCTTGCTGCCGTGCACGGTGAGGACGCGCTCCTCCAGATTGAGATCTTATACCCTGATGTTTGTGACCTCCGTCCGGCGAAGCCCGCCGTACAGCATGAGGCACAGCATGAGGCACAGCATGGCGTAGTCCCGTATCGAGTCGCACGCGTACAGGAGCCTCGTCGCCTCTATCTCCGTGAGATACGTCACGCCGAGGTATCGGTCGGCGGCTTGATGTCCGGGGGATCGATGTCAGCGTATCCGCAGTAGTGCTTCACTGTCTTGCAGTAGTTGCGCAGCCTTGATGCCGACCTATCATTGTCGAGGAGATGGGAATATACGGCGAGGAGATCCTCAGCGGAAGGGAAGGGCGTCCCAGCTCGCCTGGCTATGAACAGGTAATCCTTCCTCAACCATTCGCAGTATGTCTTGGAAAGCCCTTTTGCCCTCAGGTGGGAATAAAATTTATCGGAGAACGTAATAAGGTCTGATTTCATGGGTACTAGCCTCCCGAGCCAGTGTTCATATTTCATTAGGATATTATTACGGAAAACTAAAATAATGCCATATTTTCACAAAAGAAAGTAATGGCGCCGAGGTAGGGATTTGAACCCTAGCTCCCCGGAGGGGAACTGGCTCTCAAGGCCAGCGCGTTTGTCCGAGCTCTGCCACCTCGGCATGAGGCATTCTCATTTAATACAATCCCTTATAAAAAACTTACCATGTAACAGAGGCATCTGGTTTCTTGCCTGCAAGCCATAGCATATATTCTGTTTTGCAGGCCGATTCCAAAACAGAAGTGTAGGAAAGGGCATCCTCTAATAGCTTAGCATGAACAAAAGATCCATGGCCTTTGAGTATTATCCCCTTATAATCACGTAATGCCTCAGATACCTTCTCAGCAGATTCATCACTTCCCACACCCAACTTAGCGCTCACAACAGGTATCTTATGAAAGAAGTAAGAACCTTCAACATTACGTGGAACTATCTCGCTGCATAACATTGACATTGCAACAGCATATGGCGGATGCGCATGCACTATTGCAAGGGCCGGCGTCTTCTTGTAGATAGCCCGATGCACCTTTAGCTCAGTACTTGCCAGCAGCACCCCGCTATCATCCTCATGCACGCCTGTTTCTATAATGTCTTCTGATCGAAGATCACCAACAATTGAGCCACGCCTAGTGATAAAAATACGATCCCCAGATCTGATAGAAAGATTGCCTGAGTGGGAACCTACAATGCCCAACCCGAAAAGAATCTTTCCTATACGCCTGAATTCCTCATACATTTTCCAACCCCAGTTCCTTCAATTTATATTTTAATGGCCGCCCCTTCTCATCCCAACCGCGTGACTTGTAATAGTCTTGAAGCATCTCATCAAGCCTGCATACCTGCCCCTTTGCCGGGCCAGAGGATATTGGTTCAGATGTGAGACGCGATGGGAGTGTGTCATCCTCATGGGTGAAACCAGCCTTGTTATTGAACAATCGCTCCAAATTCCATATACGTTCCCCAACTTTTATGAAATCGTTCTCTGAATATTCAACACCCGTAACACTAGAAAGCATGCGCGAATAGTATTCCTCTGAAAGGGAAAATGAAGTAAAACGGCACAATGCAAGGCTATCAACAGCTGCATTTATGTTTTCTAATACTACCTCAAGTGATACCTTTTCCTTGGTAAGTGCCCTATCAAGCAATTTTGGTATTCCCAAAATCTCTGATGCAAGGATATATGAGCGCAGATGGCATGCCCCCCTATTAGATACGGGCGTATGCAAGCCCCATTCCTTGTGCCCCTCGCGGATCGTAGGCCGGCATCTCAAGACCTTTTACCTGCATAGCTAGCTCCGGCCTGCCAGCAGCCTCTGCAAGCCTCTTAGACCCATTTGCCAGCGAATCACCAAATCCGTCACGATAAGCTATTTTTCTTATAATATCGTGCATGCCTTTTTCCCCAAATCGGATGCCCTCTGAAAGGCATCCTTTCTCACATAGTTCCATAGAGCATGCAATTGTAGAGCCACATGTGATGGTATCAAGCCCAAGATCGTTGCATAGCTTGTTAGACATTGCTATGTGGTTCAGATCAAATATCCCGCAGTCTGGGCCAAGTGCCCATAACGACTCATATTCTGGACCTCGTGATATCACGCCGTTGGCATTTGTCGTGCGGTCGCACTGTATACTGCATGCAAGGCATGCCTTACGCTTCTTAAGTATTGTATTTGTTATAGTCTCTCCAGAAATCATATCTGCCTTATCTGTTTGTGAGTATTGGTAATTGTAATTTGGAAAAATACCCATGGTATTGATTATATTGACAAGTATCGCAGTGCCAAACACTTTGAGGCCAATAGAAGTTATAGGATTTGCCTCAAGCAGTTTTCGTGACTGATCACATACGAACTTGAGCTGCTCCTTATCTGCAACCGTTGTACGTCTTTTACCTTTAACCACTATTGCCTTAATGTTTTTTGTACCCATTACAGCTCCAAGGCCCCCTCTTCCGAAGACGCGAAAATCGTCTGTGGATATCGTAGAAAACAGTACTTTGTTCTCCCCGGCAGGACCTATGGTCAATATGCCTACACCTTTGCCATACTTGGTCTTGAGTTTGGTAGCAGTAGTAGGGATATCACATCCCCAAAGCATTTTAGCACTATCAAACGTAACACCATTTTCATCAATGACAAGCACGCTTGGACTTTGGCAAGAACCAATCAGGCATACAGCATCTATACCGCATGCTTTAGCCTTTCCGGCAAAGAACCCGCCACAATTTGCATCAAAAATAGTATTAGTGAGGGGGGATTTTGAAACTGCAGAGAATCGGCCAGATGTAGGAGCAATTGTTCCTGTAAGTGGCCCGAAAGAAAAGATTAGAGGGCATTTTGGGCTAAATGGATTAATAGATTGTGAAGCTCGTTCATAGAACAAACGCACCCCAAGGCCACGACCCCCAATGTAATCATAAAGAAAAGGTGTATCTATGTAAGTAGCAGCCTTATCTGACAAAGAAATGTCAAGAAGCCTGCCTGTCCAGCCATGCATAGACTCACCCATTACATTATTCTATTTTTTCAAGTTCGCTCAAAACTTCCCAAATTACAGTCCTTGTATGCATCGGCATGTTCGGATCGTTTGATATTTCGTCAAGAAGCTCAATAGCCGAATATGCCTTTACTTTGTCTTCAACATCTTTTTGGCGCAACTGCTCTACTGCATTTGATGCTGCTCTTCTAATATTTCTAGGTACCATTGTATCAGATACCACATAATTTTGTAAATAATCAATTAGATTCTGTATTTTATCGCTCATGTTCTCACCTCTTTCCAGAGATTTCTCTCTTCCCTTCAAATATGTTAGCAACTATTGCATATATGGTCTAGAGAAAGGTTATTATACGTGATACAATACACTTATATATAAATTCTTTGCATGGAAATTGATAATATGTACGTGAAAGTATATGACATTATAAAGGCAGAAAATAGGCCTATGACCAAAGAAGAGATCGCACAAAAATCAAATATGTCTATTCCCAAGGTAACAATTAATCTTCTGCGCCTAAAGGAAGAAGGAAAGATAGAGGGCAAAGGGCACGAAGGCACAATCCTGTGGAATCTCAAAGAAGAGAACGAGATCGATAAGAAGTTTAAGAAGCTCGCTCGAGATTAGAGTGAAGAAAGTTCTTTTTGGTAACGTATAAGATCGTTCACGTACTGAATCTTAAGGTCAAGATAGTCTTTTTCAGAGATGTCCTCTCCATCCTTTAGTTTTTCTATCTCTTCAAGTGATTCGTTTACCTTATCAATTTGCATTGACAATATTTTTATTTTCTCCCTCTTGTAATCCTCAGGAGATCTGCGCTGTGCTACCTTTTTGTAAAAATCAGTGTATAATAATTCTACTTTATCAATAAACTCCTTTGAGTCATCGCTAAGAAAAAATATTACCTTTGCCCTGCCTTTTTCCACATAGGTTTCTTTTTCTACAAGTGCGACATCAATAAGGAGCTTCAAATGCCGCTCTAATCCGCCTCTTGTAAGACCGGTGATTTTTTCCATATCCTGCGGTCTTTTATTTCCTTCCTTTAGTGCATCCAATATCATCATGCGATACTCATTAGACATTGCAGACAAGGCCTCAATTAACATGAAATCCGTTTCTCTTTTTTGTATATATATTTTTCTGTTTTGATAAAACTTTATAATTTATTAACAAATAAGAAAATATTGCTATTTTTTCTTTTTTTAGTAAAATTAATCAAAAAAATCTAAAAAAAACTTAAATAGAATGATATTATAGTATATCACAAGTAAGTAATCACATGGTGCTGGGAAGAATGGATGCACAAAAAACTAAAAATTTTTCTTTTGATGTTTTCTCTTTTTTGAGAAAAAGAAAAAAAGAAAATATTAAAGAAGAATCTATAACCAACAAAAGGAATGTTAAAAAAGTATCGAGCAGAGATGAATGGACTTATTGTGACAGAAATACATTCAACATCTTATTATAGGTGGTAATATCTGAATATAAAAGTTAATTATAAAAACCATAACTAAAATAACAATAATACGCGCCATATGATAACATTAATATGTATAAAAGAAAGTTAGAAGGTATATGGAGCTGGTGTAGTCTTGGCAGTGAAAGATAAATTAGAACTGGAACGTCTCCTCTCTATGATGGATGATTTAGAACGGATGTATCAAGAGGGTGATATAGGTGAAGAAACGTACAGGGAGATGAAAAAAAACTACCAACATAGAATAACTCGTTTACAAAATAGGATAATGGACCTAGAAAGCGACATAAAAGAAGTAATCTCCACAACAATCGATAGCATACCAGACAACGTCACAGAAAATGTAAATGACATCCTGAAAAACACCATGCGCACGCTAAAAGAACAGCTCAAGACAAAAGGCGTTACCCCTACAAAAAATAAATTCAAACGGGAAGAAACGATAAAAATCCCTACAAAAGCGTCAGAAAGACTTACAGTAAGATGTGATGTCGAGTATGGGGGCGTATTCATCAAAGAGGGATCTGACGCAAATACCATTATCAAAGTTCTAAACATGATAAGAAGTGATAATGAGGAAAAAGCGAATGAAAAGTTGGACAAGATTGAGATAAATTGTACAGATTATATACGCAATCAATCGCATATAATAGAAATAAAGCCTGAAGGGCCACGAAATGCCAATACCCAGCTATTTATAGAACTGCCCCCATCCTCCACTCAAACTCTTGACATAAGTGTTGAAAAAGGCAATATATTGTTAAAAAATCTCACTTTTGATAATTGCAAACTAGAAATAGAAAATGGCAACATTGATTTGAAAAATTGTGATTGTGCCTCTGCTGCCATAGATATAGAAAATGGTGCTATTACTTTGGACGAAATAAATATACAAAACAACGCCAAAATAACAAACGAGAACGGCAACATAAAAATTATCGAAACTCGTGGAGCCCGCCTCAAGGCCTTAACAGAAAAAGGGAATATTACTGCCTACTGTTCTTTTGAAAAATCCACATTATCCACAGAGCTTGGCCGTATCAAGTTCAAACCAATAGACATCATAAAGCAAGAATACGATATAACATCGGAACTGGGATCTATAAAAATATTAGTAGATGATAAGATGCCGCTTTATATCAAGACAGATATTTGTCAAGGAACTATAAAAAACATAACACGCCTTTCTAAAAAACTAGTCGAAGATGCGGCAATATTCGAGTCTGAAAACTATAAGACATCCGACACACCAATTACCATGCGCGTATCAACGTGCTTAGGGTCCATAAAGATAATCAATAAATAGACTAGATTAACATAACTTTTTTAAGTATGTATATTATATTACTAATATGCAAAGAGTAACACGTTTTGGGGTTTCCATACCAACCTCGCTTATACAGCAATTTGACAACATAATAGAAAAGGAAAAATACAAGAATCGCTCTAAGGCAATTTCAGAGCTCATACGTGCCAAGGTAAGCGAAACAGAGTTTATGAAAGGATCGCATAGCCTCATAGGCACTATTACCTATCTGTATGATCCAACAATATATTCTGTTCTTAACAAGATCCAAGATGCTTTGTATGAATCCAAAGCAAATGTGATATCAAACACCATATGCTCTACAAAGAACGATAAGATATTGGGTGTTTTGACATGTTCAGGAGATTGGTTTGATATAAAGGACACCTATCGGCGCATCAACACAACAAAAGGCGTTGTCTACTGCAACACTTCGTTTGCGAATCCGGCAATAATAGAATAATATCAAAAAGGTCCTATTTCCTTACGCCGGCTGTAAGGACGCCAATAGACTCTATCTCGGCCACAAGGCGATCTCCAACATGAATTTCCCCAACGCCCTCAGGAGTTCCAGTGGCGATTATATCTCCCTTTTCCAACGTCGTTATTTTGGATATCGCAGATATGGTCTCCTCAACAGAAAATATCATGTTCTTTGTATTTGAAGATTGGCGGACCTCGCCATTGATGGTAAGTTTTATATCCAAGTCATTTGGATTTTTTATGTTTTCCCTTGGGACAATGTCAAGCTTGATTGGTGCAAATGTATCAAAACCCTTAGCTATCGACCATGGCCTGCCTTCTTTGATATACTTGTCCTGAAGATCCCTGGCTGTAATATCAAGCAGTATTGTATAACCAAGCACATAATCTAGCGCCTCCTCCTTAGAGATGTTAGTGCCTTCCTTTCCTATGACAACAGCTAGTTCCACCTCATGGTGGATGCTCTTGGACATATCCGGAAGAATGATGTCCTCATTATCGCCTATTATGGATTGAGGGGGTTTCAAGAACCATAATGGCATCTCTGGTATGGCATGTTTTAGTTCAACGCCATGCGCATGGTAATTTACTATTAGACATACTAATTTTGATGGGCATATATTTTCTCCATTAAATTTTAGTGCCCTCATTATGCCACTACTCCTGCCATAGTATCTCGTCTTCACTGCTAATGCTAAGAATGTTATTTCGTCGAATTATAACGCGCCCAAGGCTCTTTTCCCCATCCTCTAAAACCACAATTGTATTGTCCAATGCTATGTTTAAGTCCTTGTCGTATCCAAGCATGGTCCCTGTCAAAAGTCTGCCATCCCTAAGGTATACATTAACTACCTTGTCTAAATTTTTATGAATAAGATCAAAAGGTTTTTCACTCATGTAAATTTCCCCCATTGAAAAAGATAGATTATGCTTTAAAAATCTTGTGTTATCGGTTGATAAAAAGACAAATTATCTATTACACGAATACTAAAGTTACCGATAAGTTACAATGTTAAGTTACAAAAATATTTGTATATCATAGGAAAGTTATATTATATCAAGCCAAAAAATATATATTCGATAATAATGAGTAGTTGATAAAGATTTAAGGTGATAAATTGGAACTAGAAATAATCGCCAGTCTTATACCTCTTGCGAAAAGAGGTGCATTAGACGATAAGATATACCTAAATTCTAATGAATTTGCAAAAGACTTGAAAACATCGCAGCAGACCGCAAACAGGCGCCTCCAGATACTTGAGAAAATGGAGTACATAACACGCACTGGAAGCTCACGCCGCCAGCAGGTACAACTTACTGATATAGGCAAGATGAAGGTAAAGGAGCTATTTTTTGACCTATACAACATTTTCAGTGAACAGGAACACGAGGTAACAATACGAGGCAGGTTAATCTCAGGTATGGGGGAAGGGAAATATTATATCTCCAGATCAGGGTATAGAAATCAATTTATCAATAAGATGGGATTTTCACCGTACCCCGGCACATTTAATATCATACTTGATGACAAGAACCTTGCACGATTCCAGGCAGGGATAAGCAAACTGCTTTTCATAACACTTGAAGAATTCAAAACAGAGGACAGAACATTTGGAGCCGTAAAAACTTATAAGGCAACTATCAACAATAAGGTTGATGGCGCAATAATAATACCTTATCGTACCCATCATGACAAAAATATCATAGAAATCGTTGCTCCAAACTTCCTGAGAAAGGAGCTTGGAACAAAGGAAGGAGACCTCATTGATGTGACAATGTACGGGTGAGACGAATATGAAAAAAGCTTATTTTAGCCATCCTTCACTTGTATACCATACTGCAACAGAAGATTATGCAATACGATTAATCAAGCATGAACTAGAGGTAACTGATATAATAAATCCATTTGATTATAGGAGAAAAAAAAGAAATCTTTTGTCAAAACTTCTAGAGGATTCCGATATTCTCGTTGGAATGTCAATCTACGATCAATACCCTTTCATTGTATGGAATGATATGGAGTATGGATTATCTCTTGATAAAGAAATCTATACCCTAACCTTTCCAAAGGAAAAAACAAAGCCAATTGTTTTGGAGAAAGGGATTAATAGGTCATTTCCAAAACTTTCTGAAAAAGAGACAGAACTACTTTATCATGGAATTATGAAGCAAGACAGCAAAGGTTTTTTGGCAAGCCTGTTTTTTGGCAAGCTTATGAAACGAGAAAAAGTATTCTAATATTCCATGGGGGCAAGGAAGAACACCATATTACCCTCCTGAAGTATAAACTCAAGCTTAAGAGGGTAGTTCTTATCCCCAATATATATCCTTATATAGTCGGAGATCTGCCCAGCTTTTAGAAATGACATCAAGTATGAGATATTATAGCGCGCTGTACATGGTTTTTGTGCATTCATCTCCCTTATAGCTTCATTTTTGCTATTAATAGTCACAGTGGCATTGCCAAGCTCCCCAACAGAAGACAATGTTATATTATCCTCGTCTATATCAAATGTTACAAATCCGCCAACAACGGCCAGGTCCTTTATACAGTTCCTAAAGACCTCTGTCTCAATCTCGATCATGGCAGGAAAAGCAAGGTCTATTTTTGGTAGGTTGTTGTTAAGCTCTATTAATGACGCATCAAATTTTCGCTCGATTCCTCCATTCAACGTTACCTGGAGGGTATTTTCCCTATCACGGGAAACCAAGGTGATTACATCATTGTGTAGGATCCGCTTTGCAATCTTATCAAGAGATGTCATGTCGACCCCAAACTCCATAGGGTCATCCACAAAAAAATCCTCAAAAAAGTTATCGCGAAGGAACACCTCTACCTTTGATATGATGGAGGGATCCGCTCCTTCTATACGAAAACTGTTACTATCAAAAATAAATGCTGCCTCATCGACTATTTCGGCTATAGACTCAATGATATATTTTAGTGTTCTTGAGTCTGTAACTGATACCTCGATCATGATAGTTTCCCCAAGGAGGTATAATCAATATAGATATTAAAATGTTACGGAAGTAAATGTAAAAGAAGTAAATGAAATAAACACATGATAAAAAATCGACTTACCCCTCTGCAACGCCATAGCGTTCGGTGTCTACAACACTATTAACCTTCTCAAGTTCCACAGAAACTATTTTTGATATTTTATTCTTTGATATAGAAGTTCCGAAAAGACGATCAGCTGTTGTCATCATGACGTCACGGTGCGTGATGATAATAAACTGGGATATTGATGATGAAAGTTTAACAAGTTTAGAGACGCGCTTAACATTGTCATCATCCAGATGCGCATCTATTTCATCTAATATGTAAAATGGTGCAGGTTTATACCTTTGAATTGCAAAAACGAATGCAATGGCAGTTAGCGCTTTTTCCCCTCCAGACATGCTCTCGGTTCTATTGAGCTCCTTGCCCTCAGGACGCGCCTCTATAAAGAGTCCTCCAGAGAATGGATCCTCTTCATCCTCCAATACTAAATTACCTTCTCCATTAGGAGATACTTTTCCAAAAATATCGGCAAAATTCTCTTTAACTAATAAAAATGCCTGCATAAATATATTTTTCTTTTTCTTTTCAATCTCACCGATGAAATTTAATATAGAGGCCTTCTCCTCCAAAAGTTTGTCTCGCTTGCTTGAGAGAAGCAGGTAGCGCGTCTCTACCTCATCGTATTCCTCTATTGCCCGCATATTAATTGGTTCAAGCTGTTCTTTCTCCTTTTCCATGCGAGATATCCTAAAACGCAGTTCCTTAAGGTCCTCTACAATCTTATCAGACCTAGAGTATTCATTTACCTCTAACTTCAATTGATCAATACTATCTTCAAGAGACGCTTTTTGTACTTCAAGCCCTTTTATGTCTGCTTCAAGGTGGGAAGAACGTTGCTGGGTTTTCTCTCTTTTGTTTCTCATTGCAAATATTTTTGAACGTAACGAATCGCGCTGACCCCTTATTTCCTTCATAGCTGTTAAGATGGACTCTTCCTCTTCTCGTTTTAAATCTAGCTCCCCTTCTATCTCAATCAAAGACTTCTCAAACCCAGATATCTCTTTAGTTAAACTATCAATAGTATCGTATAATGAGGCAATTTCATCTTCAAGGGACACATTTTGAGAAGTAAGGGATTCCACCTTGGATTCCAAGGAATATATCCTAGCTACCAATGTTTCTCGCTCCTTGCGTTTTTGGGCGATTAATTGACCTAGTTCTTGGGACTTCTCGATGCCTTCTGAGCGATATTCTTCTACCTTCCCATCTATTACTTCCTTTTGTGTTAGAGCCTCATTGAGTTCTATATTTAATGATTCCAAGGATGCCTTGTGTTCCTCAATTAGTTTCTCCTGCCCCTTCAAGTCTGCATCCGCTCTTTGTATCTGTTCTAGAAGAGTTTCCTCACGGGACCTAAAAGCCGAAAGTTGGCGTGTTAAATCTGATTGTTTCCTAATTGCTGCAGCAATCTCGGCTGCAAGCCCTGCATCTTCTTTTGATGCCTCTTCAACTGCCTCACGCAACTCTAAGAGCTCGGACCTTATCTTTTCTCTCTTAGACTCAAACTCGTCCCTCTCATGCACAAGGCGCAAGAGTTCTTCCTCATCTTCCTCGGTCTCAAAAGACTCCAGATAACGGCGGGGTTTCCAGTATCCTCCTGTGATTATTCCACTAGCTTCTACAATGTCCCCATCAAGGGTCACCATACGCTGCCTCTGCATGTCTTTTGAAACGTCTATATCCTTGATGATAAGGGTGTTTGAGAAGACAAACTCGAAAGCTTTGCGATGCTCTTCTTTGAATGTAACAAGATTTATGGCAAAATCTATGGCTCCATCCTTTTCTAAATTCATACTAAATCGTTCAGGATTAAATCGTGGTTGGATGTCCTGAAGAGGAATAAATGTCACGCGCCCAAGCTTATTTTGTTTAAGATATCTAATACAGTCTCTTGCCACATCACTATCCTCAACGACAATATTCTTCATACGAGAGCCTGCAGCCACTTCCAAGGCAACAGAGTATTCCTTTTTTGTGGTGCCAAGGTCGGAGAACTTTCCTATTATACCAGTGAATTTTCCATTATCCTTAAGGCGCATTATCTCATCTATGGCAGAAACATTGCGTCCATAAACATCGCGGGCCTCCTTTTTTTTGCCCACCTTAGACTGTATCTCTGTAATAGTGCTACGCAAAGTTATGAGCCTACGTTCCACTGCATCGAGATGATTTGATAGTTCTTGTTCCTTTTCACGAATGGATTGTACATTGAGATCGCTTCTTTTAGCTTCCTTCTCATTGTGTTCGCTCTTGGCTAATACAAGTTCTTCTTCTACTAAATCTATGTCAAGTGACCCAATAGTTTCGTTTAGTGCTTGCAAGCGTTCCTTGATGGCTATGGAACGCTCAGAGAAGGAGGTTAGCGCATTTTTCAAGTTATACTCCTTCTCTCTTAGTGAGGTGATGCGTTCCTCAAGAGTATCGGATTCCCCCTTATACTCAAAAAATTTGTTACTAGTCTGCTCCAGACTTTCAATAATAGAGGTATATGATTCTTCCTTTTCCTTTATTAGATTATCAAGTGTCTCAAGTTCAGCGCGAAGTGAAATAATTAATGTACTTGCTTCCTCAATAGCAGATGTATTGTTTAAACAAGAATCTTTTAATGAATTTCTCTTCTGCAATGTGTTTTGCAAAGATGATTCCTTCATCTCTTTTCGGGCCCTATATGTATCTCGTGAAGAAGTAATATCTGCAATATTGCGCGATATTTTCAGATATTCTTGTTCACTCTTTGTTTCTATCTCACTTTCTTTTTGTGAAAAAAGTTCTTCAGAACACTCAATCTCCTGAAAAAGCATTTCTGATTCGTCGTGCAAAGTCGTTATTTCTTTTGACTTGGCCTCTATTGAGGAAGTGGTCGCCTCATACTCCTTTGTTTGTTCTTCAAGCTCTCCATAAAGAAGATCCCCCTTGTTCTTGTCTATTTCCTCTTTAAGGTACTTGTATCTAAGCGCATCGTTCTTCTCGTTCTCGAGGCGTTTCAATTGTGAGCTTACCTCATTGATGACAAGGTCCATACGAGCGATGTTTTCCTCGGCCTTTGTAAGCTCACGAAGCCCTTTATCCTTTTTATCATCATACTCTTGTATCCCAGATATCTCCTCAATTATTGAACGACGTTCAAATGAAGACATCTTTATAAAACGTGTGATATCTCCTTGAGCTATCATATTATATCCATCAGGAGTTAATCCAACTATATTAAGAAGATCTACCACATATGTCCGAGTTTCTCTCTTATTGTTTACACGGTATACGCTTTTTCCTGACTTGTCGACACGGCGGGATATCACGACCTCTTCTTTGTCTATTGGAAATTCTTTTTCTTTGTTGCAAAAGAATATATTTACATCAGAATATTCTGCAGGGCGCTGTTTATCGGTGCCTGCAAACACCAAATCCGCTGTGGAACCTGCGCGCATAGATTTGGCAGACATACGCCCAAGTACAAATGATATAGCATCAAATATATTAGATTTTCCAGATCCATTCGGGCCCACAACGCATGTGAAACCTTTGTGTAGTGGCACCGATACTCGTATATTACCATACGATTTGAAACCTTTCATAGTGACTTTTTTTATATATACTATGATACCACCCACAAACACGCATCTATAATATTTATTTCTTTACCCATATTTCTGTTTTTCCATTTATCTCAACTATGGCAAACTCTGAACTTTGTTTATTTAGCCTTTCTACCTCTTCATCGAAATCTGAATAGGCCATATTCTTATATTTTGTAGAATTTAATACCCATTTCCCTTTATACTTGGATTCGTCTATCCACTTTGCAGAGAAGTCATAAGACCCTGTAAACACCTCATCTACCCAGAAAGGACCTCCTTTGTCTGGATAAAGGGTTACCCTCGGGGAATGTGTACGCTCTTTGGAGTGATAGCATTCTATGCACACAACATCTTTTTCAAAATCAATGATATATGAAGGCATTTCAACATCGTTAGATTCAGGTTCAATTTTTTTACCGCAATTTATGCATATGAGATCTTCTGCCATACTTTTTCACCATACTATGCTCTAAAAGACGTATTTATTATTCTTTCTGTTGGTGAGGCTTTGCACATAAAGTACCCCTCTTAACATAAAGTATTAGAAAGTGAACATAAACTTACGTTTGCTTTACCACTGCTCTCCTTCCATGGGCTTTTGACAGTTTATGTGCAAAGCTTATCGGTGACTAAAAGAGCCATGAAAAACATTATGAATATAAGAGGAACAGGAGATATATCTATTGAAACTATCAATATGGATAACGCCAGAGAGTAAAATGGAACTATATTATTGGATATCTTTGCTCGCTGGTAAAGCGTGTTCATGGTCGCCCCCACAAAAGCCATTATTGGAAGTTCTAGAATGCCCCCATCCAATATAAGGGGCCCAAGTATTGTTGTAGTGATGTTGCCAGACCCCGCCAGCAGTTCGCCAACAATAGGAGACGAAGCCGCATATGTCCACAAGCTGCCATGAAACACACCAAAAGCTCCGGCAGCCCCACAAGCCTTATCAAGCATATGGGTGGTAAACCCAATCCTATAAAATAGAAGGGATATGGGAGAAAGATGCCAATCTTGCGACAGATGACTTACAGTAACATAACCCATAATTGCCCCCAGCAATATTAACGCACCCCCATATATGATAAATGATCTGAATTTGATACGCCTGATAAAGAGGATTTGAATCCCTAAGGAAAGTAACAGTATAAGGATATAACTACGAAACCCATAAAGGCCCAATACAACAACGCCAAATAAAGCAATAATAACAGTCCTCTTTATGTCTTTTAAAAAGAGAACAATTATGCCAATGAAAAATAGAGAGTAACCAAATACGAATATAGCAGTTTGTGACTCAAATCGGATATCTGGTGACAAAGACGGAATGAAGCCAATGAAAAATAGATTTATCAAAAGCAAAAAGATGCCAAATACCGAAAGATGTAGAGGATAACGCATCAATATGTGCCAATAACGATAGATAAAATACAGCAAAAGCGCGCACAGAAAAGACAAGACACCTAGCTCACGGTAAGTTACAATAATAACAAGAGGTATAAAAACAATTAAAAGTATATGTTTTGGGACATTTATTACAAATCTGCAGCCAGCCAGATATGCAAACATGCCCCCGGCCACATATAAATAGAAAACTAGTGAAAAATCATTGCCGAGGTCGTCCATTACCTGATTTGTCGCAATTCCAACAAATATAAAAAGCACGTAAAGGAAAACAAAAATGACAGGATGGATAAATCTGTCTGCTTTAAAATCCATACTTGAAGTGTATAATAAACCCATTATAAAACTTTTCAATTGAAAGACGATAATGATATTATTTTTTAAGAAAACCTTCAAGTTTCACTGTTCTTATAATTACTTCTTCATAAAACTAGTATGCATTTATCGTATACAAAGAAAAAAAGAGAAGAAAGTTCAGATAGTTATTAGCGTGGTAGTTCGCTCTATAGAAGGAATATTTCGCACCGTTTCAGTCATAAAAGACCTCATATCCTCAGTAGAATCGGACTTTATTTTTAGTATTATGTCATACTCACCATATACTACGAACGCATCCACCACATTTTTATTTTTACCTAATATATCTAAAGTTTCTTTTTCTGACCCAGACTTAACTACACACAACACAAATGCAATTGTCATAGACACCCCACATAATAATATATACAAAAAGCAATATATACTTTTTGAAATATGTTGCATTACATTAAATATTCTTTTTATTACAATTGTGAAAACCCTTTTTTTCCATACTTCATCTCTGTGGAATGATCATTTCCTATCTAAAAGAAGTTTATACCGCATATCAGGAAATATTATTAACCCGACATCCAACTAAGTGCTATGAAGCTTCACTTGCGTGCAGAGTTCAAAGTAGTTGCAACACTTATTCTTGTTCAAATCACATCGCTCCTCTTGTCTATACGCATGGTAGGGCATGAAGTTGAAATAATTGAAGGGGGGGCAGGGGTCTATGATTCTCTGCTTTTTTTCCTACTAATACTCTCTACAACCTTGTTTCTCATGATTGTCATAAAGATGGGTTTCTCAAAATACGTTTATCTCTTCTCAGAGTATTTTGGATTGTTGTTCATCACGTTCTTTGTTGCAGCTTATGCTTCTGGAAATATGATTGCAGGGGGACTATTTTCAATATTTATTATGGGAATTAAGATTTTCCTAAAATCGCCTGATATCACCATGGCAACATCCTTGATAATGGCAATAGGTATTTCCGTCTTAGTTGGAATCACGTTTGGCCCCATGCCGATCATCGTTTTGCTCGTTCTTCTATCCGTGTATGACTTCATTGCTGTTAGAAAGACCAAACATATGCTAGTTCTTGCAGAAGATGTTGTTGAACAAAAAGGGCCACAGATACTGACATTTCAAAGCATTGATGAAAAAATAATAATAGGAATGGCAGATATCATTTTTCCTAGCGCCCTCTTTGTTTCAGCGTTTCTCAACGCAAATATCCAAACGGCGCTCCTTACAAGTATTTTTTCAATAACTGGCATTATATTCATGTTCAAAACGATGAAAAGCGAAGGAATGCCGGCAATACCTTTTGTTTCACTAGGTATTATTGGCTATGCCATAGGCATTTTATTTTTATGAACTTTTGCCTACCAAAAAGAACAATAGTCTTCTCATATGTGGCCCAATAATTTCTAAAAAGACACATTATTGGCTTTGACAGACTTTTCAAATACTTCAAGTGCTATCTCGCACTCCTCCTCAGTAACGACAAGTGGCGGACAGAAGCGAATTGAGTTATTGCCACATGGCAAGAGAGCAATTCCATTTTTAAAGCACATATCAATTATTGATGCAGAAATTTTTGGGGCGCGCTCCTTTTTGTTATTCTTTATAAATTCTGCAGCTATCATGAGCCCTTTTCCTCGCACATCTCCCATAATATCATATTTTTCTTGCATCTCCTGCAAACGAGACATTATTAGATCGCCCATACGGGTTGCATTGTCCATTAATCCTTCTTCAAGTAGCTTGATTGTCATAAAAGCTGCACGACAACTCACTGGGTTTGCTCCAAAAGTGGATGCATGGGCACCCTGATGCCAATCCATAATGTCACTTGACGCACAGCAAATGCCAAGCGGCATGCCGGAGGCTACGCCTTTTGCTATGCAGATTATATCTGGCTCAACACCCCAGTGTTCAATTGCAAACATCTTTCCTGTCCTGCCCATCCCGGATTGGACCTCATCGCACATGAAAAGAATTCCATGTTCTTCGCATAATTTTTTTATCTCTCTAAAGTAACCATCTGGGGGTATTATGTATCCACCTTCTCCTTGTATGGGTTCACATACAAGTGCAGCTACCTCTGTCGGGGGGACGTATCTTTCAAAAACATCCTCTCTTATATATGTTATACAGGCAAAATTGCAAGATTCTTGTTCTAGATTGAATGGGCACCTATAACAATAAGGATATGGTACATGTGTTACTCCAGGGACCATCGGCGCAAAACCCCTGCGATACTTGGAATTGCTTCCAGTAAGCGAAAGTGCACCCATCGTCCTTCCATGGAACGCACCAATGTATGCTAGCATTCGGGGGCGTTTTGTGTGGTAACGGGCTACTTTGAAGCCTGCCTCAACGGCTTCTGCGCCAGAATTACCAAAAAAAGACTTTTTCATGCCTTTTCCAGGCGTTATGCGGGATATTTCTTCAGCCATTATCACCTGTTCAGGATAGTAAAAATCAGTACCAGACATATGGATAAGCCTTGAAGCCTGTTCTTTTATCGCTGTAACAACATCTGGGTGGCAATGCCCTGTTGAGCATACAGCTATTCCTGCCGAAAAATCTAGAAATACATTTCCATCAACATCTGTAATAGCAATTCCCTTTCCGCTCTCGGCCACAAGAGGATACGGCCTACCATAAGAAGGAGAAACAAAATCACTATCACGCTTTAACCATTCAAGGGCTTTTGGCCCAGGAATATTGGTGCATATATTTGGTCTTGCCATTGTTTTTCCACCCCAGTTATTATCCTTTTCTGGTTAAGTATATAAGTACTATTCCATGTCCTCTTTGGTTACTATTCCTTTGCTCTTGCTAATGTGTTTATGGAGAATCGATTCAGCGATTTCAAGGCCTCCAACATATTCCGGGGAGATAATTCTTTCCGCCCCGACCTGAAACATTCTATGGGACATATTTTCACTGCTTGCGCGTACGATGATCCTGATTTTTGGATTTATCTCCTTGGCAGCGAGTATAACAACGATGGTTTCTGAATCATCGCCTAAAACTGTTACCAGGAAATTGGCCTTATCTATTGCCGATTTCCTAAGAATATCACTACTGGTAGCATCTCCATAAATTGCTAGAACGTTACTATCACGCAGCTTTTTTACTATCTCCTCATTATTCTCTATGACCACAAAAGGTATATTGTTTCGCAGCAGTTCCTCCCCAACTACAGAGCCGACACGCCCATAACCACACACTATGATGTGGTTGCTTAAATTATTTATTTTTTTATTTATTCCTCTCACCCCCATCTTTTCTAAAATATCTTCTGACACCAACATTTCGGTTATAAAGGATATGGCATAAACAAGAACTCCAACTCCAAATATCGTCAAAAAAGACATGAGCAGTTTCGTTGTATTATTGGTAGGATACCCCCCAAAATGAGCATGTGTCATTGAGTCTATCACCAATAGATAAGAGTCTAACCATCCAATACCTTCTAATCTCTTGACAAGTAGTATTGACAAAAAGAAAACAGACATTATAATAAAAAAAGCTATCTTAAAACTTATTACTGGCTTGTGGGACTTGAAATCAAATTCCATTATCAGTATTAAATAATTATTTTATTAAAAACCTATGTTTTGTATATATAATTGTACCAAAAAACGTTTAAATAATCACGAAAAATCAATAATGATGAAACGATTCATCGTTATAACCCTACTTCTCAGTGTCCTCCTAAGTGGATGTATCACAAATAACATATCAAACAACCCGCCAGCAATCCTATCTTTTACACCTGAAACATTTGAATTATACCCTGATACGTATACTTCCATCACATTTTCTATAAAATCGTATGATCCTGATGGAGACAATATGGTCTATCGATGGTATGTCAACGACGAATATCTAACTGAAGGTGACAAATTAACATATACGTTCACTAGAGAAAAAACAGACATAGTTAAAGTTGTTGTTGACGACGGAAAATACACAATTGATAATACGTGGAAAGTTAACACAGCTATTAATATGCCATTACTAATTGAGAATGTGGAGAACATCAGATCCCTCAAATTTCTTGAAGACGTGCCTTTTGAATATATATCCCGGGAGAAGCTTCTAGAAAAACAAGAGGAAAATTATATCGAACAAAAAGAAGAGATATATATTACAGAAAGAATTCTGTTAGCATTAAACGTATGGGAAAAAGGAGATTTTTATGAAGAATTGCTGGGCTTTTACAATGAAGGGATAATAGGATACTATAATTATAATGAAAAGAAAGTTTATCTTATCGAAGAAAGAAACGAAAATCCCATAGTCTGTAAAATAACAATAGCCCACGAACTAACACATGTTCTCCAAGATCAACATTATAATATAATGTCAATGGAAGCGCGTATGGAAGGGGATGATGGGCTAATTGCACTAACATGCCTTCTTGAAGGAGACGCTTCCTATGTTGAAGGCACTTACACGCTCGGCCTCAATACTATAGAGATAGACGCACTCTACGAATATTATGCCTCATATGAATATTGTGATTTTAACAATATCATTGCAGATATTGCATTTTTTCCATATATCTATGGCACAATATTCATAGAAGAAATTATCTCAAAATATGGCATAGAATACTTAGAATCCGTATACAAACGCCCTCCATCCTCAACAGAACAAATACTTCATTTGGAAAAATACCTATCTAACGAATCACCTATTCTTGTAGAAGTGCCATATCAGGGAAAACTCGAATCACTTGAAGAAACAACACTGGGAGAAGGAATGCTCTCCATAATACTTGAAAAGCACATTCCAAAAAACGAGGCAAAAACTGCAGCAGAAGGATGGGGGGGCGATGCATATGGATATTATGAATCCGATGACGCCTATCTATTTTTGTATGCCACAAAATGGGACGATCAAA
>JAUVXU010000029.1 GCA_030603445.1 Methanomicrobia archaeon
CGCAAGTATTATTAATGCATTAGGGAGCGCCTACTCATCAGTTCTACTACTACATGGGGCAATTATTCTTGTAGTTGGAGCAATTCTCATCATCTCAGCTTACGTTATGAAAAGAAATAGGGAGAAAGCCCAAGATAATAATGATTATGCATAAATAGAATTCATCACCGTTTGCACATTTCTTTAATTAGGTTAATATTTTGTAGCAGAAAATTATGAACACTTTAAAAATTTAAAATAAAAACACATGGATGACGAATATGGTAAAAATAAAAAGAAGTTGGCAGGAAAAACTTGCGGATGATAAGAATCTTCCAATAGTGAAAGTTATAGACGATAAGATGAGCAAACGATGGGGTACTGGAACAGTAGTTATCCCAGCCCCGCGAGAAGTAGATAAGATCATGAAAAACGTTCCAAGGGGAAAATTAATAACCATAAATATCATTCGTGAAAAACTGGCTAGAAAACACAATGCAACAATAGGCTGTCCAATGACTACAGGCATATTTGCGTGGGTAGCCGCCAATGCTTCTGATGAGGCTGCTGCGGAGGGAAAAGATGACATCACGCCTTACTGGAGAACGCTTAAATCAAAAGGTGAACTTAATCCAAAATATCCTGGAGGAATAGAGATGCAGTCTGCTCTTCTAGAAGAGGAAGGTTTTGCTATAGAACCAGGAAAAGGTAAGAAACTACCAAAAATTAAGGATTTCGAAACCTACCTTGTTGAAGTCTAGCCATGGCAATATGCATCCTGAGGCATTGTTTTTTTAATGTTTCATTATCTAAGAAATATTCTTCTATAATTAGTTTAATGTTCATTGAACAAATCCTCAATATTTATATAGCACTTACATCATACAATTAGCAATGAATTCTAAAAAAAAGATTGGCATAATTGCCCCTATTGCAATTATTATTATGTTAGTTGCAGGATGCATTTCCTCAGAATCTGAAGAAGATGTAGATGGAGAAAATGGACTACCTGGAATGGCAAATCCTGCCTCGGTGTATGCTGAACGCATGGGCTATGAAAGCGAGATGCGAGAAAATGAGAATGGCCAATACTCTGTTGTGATGTTTCCTGATGGGTCTGAATGTGAAGAATGGACGTTCTTTCGTGGAGAATGTGCAAAAGAATGGCAAAAGGACCACTTAGTTGATCTCATTTCAGTTAACATGATACGTGACTGGGCGCAAGACCTTACGATAAGCGGCATTAATGTGGACACTATAAAAAACGCATCTAATGAAGGATATTACTTAACAGAAAAAGAGTCCAAGACGGATGCCCTTTTAGTCTACGACAGCACAGATTCGCTATGCGGTGAAGTCATAGTCTTCTTGAACGATTCCTGGGAAAGTGAACTTATAAGCATCTTATCGCAGACGGATTAATGCCAATAATATTTTTTTCTTTTTAATTTTTCATCAAAATATGAAATAGACAGATGCTAGCATGTTTCACAAAATTATTGTATCAAACACAAAGATGCTAACAACGATAGCTACCTATGCGGTCTCCCGAAAAGATTTCGCAGGAGATATATAGCAATTAGAACCAGCACCAATAATAGCAATGGCTTGAGCAGCAATGATGCAACGAATGTTACTATAAAAAGCACTACTAGCGCTACTAAGACAAATATTAATATCAACATAACCCCTGCAACGCTCATGCTTTTACAAGAACAAAAGCCGTTTTTAAATGTTGTCCCTCTTTGATGGCACGACAAGAACTGTCTGTATTTCCATTTTAAGTGTCATAACATCCTGAAGTTTTAAAAAGGGAGATGTGTATGAAATGAATGAATTTGCCTTAAGTAGCGACATTATACTATTTGGTGATGATTATGAACTTAGCTTTTGAAGAGAAGACCAACTTAGCATTAAGCAAAGATACTCCTGAAGATATCCTAATGGATCTGGCATCTGATAACGATGCAACCATACGTGCGTACGTTGCTTGGAACGAAAACGCATCAGAGGGTGTGCTAAAGACATTAAAAGATGAACCATACCTTCATAACATATTAGAAAACTGGGCAAATGAGGGTATCAAGTTCTCGGAATCTCTGATAAGGGAACTATCATTATCCACACAGCCTTTTGTAAGAAGAGCAGTAACGCATAGCTGCAATTGCCCAAAAGACGTACTCAGTACACTTACAAGAGACCCTTCAGAACATGTTCGAATAGCTGTTGCTGCGAATTCAAATACACCTTCAGATGCCCTTGTATTACTCTCCAAAGACAAGGAGGAACTGGTGCGAAGAAAGGTAGCCCGCAATTGTAGCACACCTTTAGAAACACTGATATCACTAACAAAAGACAGAAAATACAACGTTCGCACGATAGTTGCTGCAAACAAACGCCTGTCGCCTGAAAAACTAAAGGAACTAGCTTGTGATAGTGAAGGGCATGTCAGATACAGCGTTGCAGGAAATCCTAACACCCCAGTGGAGTGCCTTGAAGTATTCTCAGATGACAAGTTCTATGAGATACGCATCAATGTAGCATTAAATCCAAACTGCCCGAATCACATTTTAGACAAATTAGAAAACGATGAGCTAGACGTAGTGCAAAATAGGGCAAGGGAAAAGAAGCTGGAGCGCGGTAGTAGAAAAAAATAGGTAGGGGCACGATTTACTTATCCTCAAATCCCAGTTCAAATCCTTCTTTTATTATTATTGCCTTTTTCCATTTGGGCATCTCTTCCGGATAGTCGCTTCTGTAATGCGCGCCGCGGGACTCTTTTCTTTCTAATGCTGCCAATGCTATTACCTTTGCTACATGAAGAGAGTTTCGAAGTATGAAGTAGTCGTCTAATTCTTTGACAGAATCAATATCCTCAAATCGTTTCCACAAGTCCGATATTTCTTCTAGTGCGCAATTTATGCTTTTCTTGTCCCGGGTTATCCCCACATTTTTCCACATGATCCCCCTAAGCTCGCTTATCATCTCCATCTCTTCGCTGTTTTTTCCGACAGAAGGAATGCTTTCTATGAAGTCTTTTGTATCCGTATCAAGATAACTATTAACATTTGCAAAATCAGATGCGCTTTTTCCTGCTATTTCCCCAAACACTAAAGCTTCGGTAAGTGCATTTCCTGCAAGCCTGTTGGCGCCATGCGTCCCGCCCGCACACTCACCGCATGCGAAAAGGCCGCTGACATTAGTCCTGCAAGCATCATCTATCTTTACGCCCCCCATAAAGAAGTGGCAGGCAGGCCTAACGAGAAGTGGTTCATCTTTCAGATCTATTCCTTTGGATATGAAAAATTCTAATTCCTTCCCGTACTTTTTTGATAAGATGTCCTGGGGCACTTCCTTGTAGGAAATATAAATGCCCCCATCAATTCCTCTGCCTTCCATCACTTCCGTGAAGATTGCGCGCGACATCTTGTCACGAGTTGTCTTTTCCATAAGTATTGGGTCGTACTTGTCGATAAATCTCCCATTATTACTGTTTCTTAGCGTGGCACCATTAGTGAATACAAACGGCAAGACAAGGTATGAGCTAAGCGCAACTGTTGGAAAAAACTGCACATACTCCATATCCACAAGCGATGCCCCAGCATCCTGAGAAAGGAAGTAGCCATCCCCCATTATTCCTGACGGGTTTGTAGTGTTCTTATACAGTTTTCCTGCACCGCCTGTGGCAAGCACTGCAGACTTGAAGGTGATGTGCGTGAAGTCTCCATCCCAAAATGCAAGGGCGCCTGCGACTCTTTTATCCTGCACAAATAGCTTTATCACTGATGACCCTTCAAGGAACTTCACGCCAGTTTTTCTGGCAGTTTCCAAAAGAGCAAGCGGTATTGCCCTGCCGCATCCCGGCCCGGGCGGGTCCACCCTGATCGTCCTGGCAACAGAGTTCCCGCCTGAAAGTTCTAATGATAAGGTATGACCACTCCTGACGAATTTGACACCATCCTTTTCTAATGACAGGACCGAATTTTTTGCGTTTTCTGAAAGCACTTTTACAAGAGATTCGTCCGCAACATTTGCCGAACCCTTCATTATATCATTGAAATAAAGCTGTGGTGAGTCTTTTTCTCCAAACGGTGCATTTAGAATGCCTTCAGATATAGAGCTGCAACCACCCTTTCCAACACGCCCTTTTGTGACCATAAGAACACTGCCTGTGTGTTTTCCTGCTTCTATTGCAGCTTTTAATGCAGCAATTCCGCCACCAATTATCATAACATCTGCATATATTTTTTTCATATCATCAAGACCATACCAGTTATTTCTCATTAAATGAATAATGAATTATTTTTTGTAATAATTTAAATATATGTTCTTTTAGCATCCGATATTATCAAAAATAATAAAATCTATTCCCGATAAGAATGGCGCTTGTGAGTTTGCTATTCCCATACTAAACAATACGAAGCCATGATTATGTGTTTCACAAGATTTTGATAGGTGTATTGGCAGAAAATAAATAAAAAAATTGTATTATGTAAATTTTTTAGAAAGATTTTAATTAGTAGACATTAATAAATAGTTGTATTTTATGTCTAAATTACTCAAAATCCTCCACGTGGAAGACGATTTCGATTATTCTGATATGTTTCAGCTGCAAATGAACAGAATTGCCAAAAGAAAACAAGAAGAAGAATTCTCATTTGTTCTTGTCCCCTCTGTTGAAGAAGCTATTCAAAAGATAGATGAAAAAGAATACGACTGCATAGTCTGCGACTATCAGATTATTGGGGGAAATGGTCTTGATATTCTCAAGGAAATGAGAAAGAGAAATGTCTTTACACCAATCATATTTCTAACAGGGCAGGGCGACGAGCAAGTGGCCCGGGAAGCATTTGTTCATGGGGCAAACGACTACTTCACAAAGGATGTTGGATTTGTAGGATATGACAGGATATACAACTCCATATTAAGGTATATGGAGCTTTTCGAAACCAGCATGCAAAAGAAAGAAGCTGAGAACAAGTATCAAACTATCTTTGAAACAGGAAGCACCGCCATCGTCATGCTTGAAGAGGACAGGACGATATCGCTTGTAAACTCGAAGTTTGAAGAACTTAGTGGTTATACCAAGGAAGAAGTGGAAAACAGGAAAAAATGGACAGAGTTTGTCACAAAAGACGATCTGGAGCGGATGAAAAAGTACCATCGGAACAGAAGGGTCGATGGGAAAAGCGCCCCAAGCGAATATGAGTTTCAATTCGTGACTAAGGACGGAGGCGTGAGGGACATTTTCCTATCTGTTGGAATGATACCGGGAACGAAAAGAAGTGTGGCGTCCTTTTTGGATATAACAGAAGAGAAGAGAATAAACAAGCGCATCGAACACCTAAACAGCGTTCTTAAAGCCATACGAAATGTCAATCAGATGGTAGTAAAGGAAAGGGACAAAAACACCCTTCTCCAGAAGACCTGCGATACACTCATAGAAACACGTGGCTACACCGCAGCATGGATTGGGCTCTTAAAGGATGGCAATGATTTTTCCGTTATCAAGGGCGCAGGCCTTGGGAAGTATATTTCTCGATTCGCCAAAGAGATGTTGGCAGGGAATCGTCCCTACTGCATCAAGGAAGCACTATCCAGAAAAGAGGACATTATGTTGTTTTACAGCAGGGGCGAGGAGTGCAAAGACTGCTTTTTCAAAGACTCCCACCCCGAAGAGGGCGTTGCAATAATGCGAATCGAGTATGAAAATGAGCTTTTCGGACTGCTTGCAATAATACTTGCCCCAGATATGACCGTTGATGAAGAAGAGAAAGAACTCTTGAGTGAAGTTGCTGGCGATGTTGCATTTTCCCTTCATATGATGAGTTTAGAAGAGAAACGAAAAGAAGCAGAAGAGAATTTGCGAAAAGAAAAAGACAGGGCACAAAAATATCTTGATGTCGCCGGAGTAATGATTTACCTCCTTGATAAGGATTATAATATCATACAAATCAACAAAAGAGGCTGTGAGATATTAGGATACGATGATGACAAGGATATCGTCGGCAGGAATTGGGTCGATAATTTTATTCCTGAAAAATATAAAGATAATATGAAAACAACTCTGGATAAAGTGATATCCGGGAAGACAGGGATTATCGAATATAATGAAAATTCAATTTTAGATAAAAATGGAGAAGAGAGGATCCTTGCATGGCAGGACACCCTGATAAAAGATGAAAATGACATCTGTATTCTGACCTCGGGAGAAGATATTACAGAAAAAAAGAAAGCAGAAAAACGCATCAACCACCTAAACAGCGTTCTTAAAGCCATACGAAATATTAACCAACTAGTGGTAAGGGATAAAAATAAGGAAACCATGCTGCAAATGACTTGTAATATTCTAACCGAAGCTCGTGGTTACGAAGCCATTATAATAGCCTCATTAAATGACAAAAATAATTTCGATACTGTAAAATATAATGGTTTTAATAAAGACATTCCTATTTTCTGCAAGCAAGTAAAAGCAGACAATTACCCCCTCTGTATCAGCAAGGCTCTGGACAACAATGAATTAATAAGGATAATTGATAAAACAACGGCAAAAGAAGATTGTTTTTTTGCAAACACGTGCATAGGCAAAGAAGTTGCAATCGTACGAATTGAACATAATAAAAAACTTATGGGAATTCTTATCATCATGCTTTCCGGCGATGTGTTGATTGATGATGAGGAAAAGGAACTTTTGACCGAAGTTACCGGCGATTTAGGTTTTGCTCTTCACAATATACAACTTGAGAAGGCCCATAAAACATCAGAAATGATGCTAAAGGAAAGTGAAGACCGATTTAGAAATCTATTCAATAACATAGCCAACTCAGTAGCTGTTTATGAAGCAATAGATGAGGGCAATGATTTTGTAATTAAGGATTTAAACAACGCAGGGGAAAAAATAGAGTGCATGAACAAGAAGGATATCATAGGAAAGCGCGTGACAGAAGTATTTCCTGGAGTAAAAGAATCCGGCATATTTAATATATTTCAAAGGGTATGGAGAACCGGAAAATCAGAATACTTCCCTGAAGCAGTTTATAAGGATGAACGCGGCCCAGGCAGCTGGAGGGAAAACTGGGTGTATAAATTGCCGAGCGGGGAAATAGTGGCAGTATATGATGATATCACAAAAGGAAAACAGGTGCTAACGCAGCTGGAAAATAGCGAGAAACTTTACAAGACACTGTTTAACGATGCCCATGAAGGGATAATCTTAGTGAACGAACATGAAAAAATAATCGATGCAAACAAAAAGTGTATCCAAATGTGTGGCTATGGTCCAGAGGAACTACTAATGATGAAGATATCTGATCTGCAATCCCCTAAACTACGTATGCAGCCCTTCCACCCAATATTTTCTAATTATTATCATACAAAAGATACGGTCTTTGAAACAAAGCTTATGAAAAAAGACGGGACAGAGCTAGATTGCGAGATCACAATCACAAAATTAGAAATAAATAATAAAAACATGTTTCTTTCCATCATACGAGACATTACCTTTCAAAAACATGCTAAGAATCAACTTAAAAAACAAAAGGAAGAGCTTTCTGACTACGCCCATACTGTTGCACATAATCTAAAAAATCAGATAAATATCATTGAGGGATATATGGATTTACAGTCAAAAGACAAAATTAACATTGATGAGTATACCCAAAGAACATCAAAGCATCTCAAGAAGCTAAAATTATCCATAATGCGCCAACTTCAATTGGCCGATGCAGGAAGAATTATCGATCGTCCTGAAGATATCGATTTAAATATAATAATTGACAATGCTTCTAAAAATTATAGAGAATTACGATTAACTTCTATTTTTAGTTTTCTATCTGCTGTTTTCATGTTTTGAGTACTCCAAAAGGAGTACTTACTGCCATCTATGCCCTTTTTGGGCATTTCCTGGCAGCAGTAAACCTGGCTTGCGCTAGGCCAGG
>JAUVXU010000026.1 GCA_030603445.1 Methanomicrobia archaeon
ACTATTGCCTCTCTTCGGAATCCTTGTGGCTGCCATTTTGGTCATGTCCACCGGGGCCTTCACATCCGTTACGGCGGACCGTAACGCAACAATTAACGTCGTCGGGGACGCATCAGCAATCCTCGGGATAAACCCTGCAGACGGGCCAAAGGGGAAGTATGCTGGATTTGATGAATCCGGCAAGTTCTTGATCGACGTAGGGAAGGTCGCAAAAGGCGTTAACGGCGATGCACAAATAGTAATAGAGGACGTCTTCACAATAACGAACAACGGCACGCAGGACGTGCTTGTTACACTCCTTGCACTTAACGGGGAATCTGCTGCAAACAACTTTGGTCTAAGCGAGACATCATTCACCCTTGCTCCAGGACAGATGCAGTCAGTATCAATGAAGATGGACACAAGCGGCCTCTCCGAGGGAGACAGCGTGCTTACAAGCATAAACATAAACGCCACTGCAATTTAATACTGTAAAAAGAGGGATATTCCCTCCTTTTTTATTTTTAAGTTGATTCTACTAGATGGAACAGCAAGAAAAATACCAATATCCATCAATACAATCCCAATAATTGCCCATATTGTTTTATTCTCCTATGTTTGCCCCTTTTATTCTCATTTTATTAGAAATAAAACTGTTGTTATCATAAAGTTAATCCTATATTTAACTATTTTTAACAGTTTATTTTTTATTTGATGATTTTACAATTACTATAAAGGTGATACATTGCCAATAGCGATAGTTCTTGGAACAAGGCCTGAGATCATAAAGTTCTCACCAATAATACGGGACCTGGAAAAGAGAGGAACAGACTATTTTGTCATTCACACAGGACAGCACTATTCTTTTGAGATGGACAAGATATTTTTTGAAGAACTCGAACTTCCGGAACCAAAACATCATCTAAACGTGGGGTCTGGCAGCCATGGAGAACAAAGCGCGAAGATGATTGAAGGAATAGAAAAGATAATTGATTCAGAAAAACCAGGAGTTGTGCTTGTTCAGGGCGATACGAACACTGTTCTTGCCGGGTCTATTGTAACAAGCAAGGTAAGTGCGCTTCTTGGGCATGTTGAAGCAGGACTCAGAAGCTACGATAGAACGATGCCTGAAGAAGTAAATCGAGTTGTATCAGACCACCTCTCAGACCTTCTTTTTGCCCCAACGCAAAACTCGAAAGAAAATCTTGTTAAGGAGGGGATAAGCGATGAGAAGATATTTGTTACCGGAAATACAGTTGTCGATGCACTTTTTCAGAATCTTGAGATATCACAAAAAAGGTTTTCTGAAAAATCCGTAATTCCTGATGGAAAATATATGCTTGTTACAGCCCACAGGCAAGAGAACGTGGATGATCCAACAAAGCTTAAATCAATCCTTGAGTCGTTGCATTCTCTTTCTGAAAATCTAAATGTAAAAGTTCTCTTTCCAGCGCACCCCAGGACTGTAAAGATGATGGAACGCTTTCTTCTTGATAAACCGCTGGGCGTAGAGATAATAAAACCTGTTGGCTATCTTGAATTTTTGCAGCTTGAAAGCAAGGCTTCGCTAATAGTTACGGATTCAGGCGGTGTCCAGGAAGAGGCCTGCATACTAAACGTGCCATGTGTCACGATACGAGAAAATACTGAGCGGCCCGAGACAGTTGAAGCCGGGGCCAATGCACTTGCAGGGACTGGCAAAGATAAGATAATTGAAGTTGCAAGCAGTATGATAAACTCCGACAGGAAATGGAAAAATCCATTCGGGGATGGGAAAAGCGGAAAGAGGATTGTTAATATCTGTTTGGAAAAAATAATATGACAAGACGTATTACTAAATATCAAGAAGGCATATCAATGAACACAGTTTTTTTCGATCTTGATGGGACTATATCATTGGAAGAATTTAACAATACCTTTGATTTTATAGAATTATACTACTGTTACCATAAATGCAGGAAAAAGTTGCTATTAAAATACGTTTATACAATTCTAATGATTTTAATGCCGTATTCTTTTATAAAGAAACGCAGGATTCTCATTAATTTATTATTTAATAATATTGTGGCAGATGACCTCACCAAATTTACAAAAAAATGTTATCTGCCTATTTTTCACACGAAGCTTAATTACAATGTTGTAGAAAAAATAAAAGAATATAAAAAGAAAGGATATCATCTTGTTCTATTAACGGCATGCACCGAGATCCCTGCCAAGATTATCAGCAAAGATCTGGGTTTTGATGATTGCATCAGTACTACATTTATTATAAAAGATAAGAAGATATGTGGTGTTGATGAGGATAACTTCGGTGATCTGAAAATTAGTGCTTTAGAAAAAAATTTAAAAAACAGGGAATTTTTAAAGGAATGCATATACTATACAGACGATACTAAAAATGAGAAGAAGTTGATATCTCTTTTCAAGACGGCATATATAGTAAAAGACACAGCGATTTTAAGGTATGAGGTGTAAAATCGTGACAGATGCTGTGCTCAAGGAAAAATTATCCCTCTTTATCCCAGGGTATTTTACTTATAGGTCCAGGACCCCAAGTATTCCTATATTTATGGGCGTTTATTTCATCTACCCTGTTAGCATACTGTTGTCCTTTATAGAGCTCCTCTATCTAATTGATAATGGAATAAATCAATATTTCTCCCATATCTTTTTGGAACATCTCTTCTTGTATCTGCTTTATTATTTCTGCTTCTTTACAATATATGAAATAGGATATATCTTTAATGATGCAATCTCTGTAAAATCCGAAAATCATCCAAAGAAACGTTTATCTCCATCATTGAATAGAGCTTTAGTATATTGTAGCACAATATTTAGAATATTGTTATTTGTCTTATTATATTTTTTATTCAATTCTTATCTTGAACCTAATCAAGGATATACATTTATTTTAATAAACACTTTTCTTATAATCGTTTATTATGTCCACAACAGCATCCCAAAACCCTTTAGAATATTTACCATTTTCTATTTAAGACTTATGAGATCAATTTATCCCCTCTTGTATTTTATGCTAACTGATACAAAAATACTAACGTTGGCATTAATATATGGAATTGTATTTGCAGCATATAACGTCATCACATATATTGTTATAAACTATGATTCCTTCTATCTAAAATCAGATGAAATGATCAAAAAATTATATTACAATCCACGATTCAGGACTATCTTTTTTGTTACCAATATCGCAGTTATTGTTATATTCATGGAGATAATGTATCCTCAAAATATATCTAAATCTCTCTTTTTTATCTGTTATGCCAGCATGTTTTTTGTCATGATGAGTTATGGGATTAGCAAAACCAGATACAAAAAAAAGTATGACAAAAATACTGAATCTTCCACCTATTATAAGTTTGTATAAAAGGAAAAAACTTAGTTAATGGGTATCTAGTTATGCACATGATTATAAAAAATATATAAAAAGAAATCGTTCTATAATGTATTTCAATAATAAACTCGAGATAATTTCATTTTTACACTGTTTTTGGAATCTAAAAATATCAGAAAACATTATATATGTTAAAATAAGATTAAAATCATGTTTGTTTCTTGCATCATACCAATGTACGATGAAGAAGAAAATGCAAGGCTTGTTGTAAAAAAAACAGACGATGTGATGAAACAATACGATGATTATGAGATAATATGTGTCAATGATGGTTCAAAAGATGGCACTCTCTTAAAACTCAATGAGCTTAAAAAAGACTTTCCAGCTTTAAAAGTGGTCACATATGAGGATAACATTGGAATGGGATATGCTATAAGAAAAGGCATTGAAGCAGCAAAAGGCGATGTTATCATAACACTTGATGCCGATCAGACCTTTGATCCTGAGGATATCCCAAAACTCATGGACCATATTAATGAATATGATATTGTGATCGGATCTCCTTACATAAAAGGCGGAAAGCTTGAAAATGTTGCATTTTACAGGGCATGGATAAGCAAGCTTGGAAATATTGTACTTTCATCAACTATGCCTTATGATGTTCAGAGCACTACTACTGTTTTTAGGGCGTATAGGCGCGAGGTCTTTGAAACTATCGATATAGAATCAGATAAAATGGAAATAAATCCCGAAATACTTACAAAGGCCGGGGCGCTGGGTTATAAAGTGAAAGAGGTGCCAGTTAAACTTTCAAAAAGGGAGTTTGGAGAATCAAAATTCAGCTTTTTTTCAGGAGTAAGGGGGCATTTCTGGTTATCTGCCTACGAGAAGCCGTTTATTATTTTTGGATTCTTTGGTATCTTGCTTTTGATATTTGGCCTGATTTCTGGCCTGTATATTTTAAAGCTTTATCTTTCTAATTCACTTGACCCGAACAGGCCCCTTATCAACCTGACAATTCTCTTTACTGTCGGAGGGATGATAATACTTCTCTTTGGTTTTGTTTCAAATCAGATACTGCAGATAAAAAAGGAGATATTAAAGATAAGACGGGACATGGTAAAGAAAAGGAGAATATAATTACTCTTCCAGGAGTAATTCAAAGATCTTTTTTACAAACTCCTTTTCAGACGGGTTCTGTTTATAAAAAGTATGATAGAATATATTATAACCGACCCACATGACTGTGCCTTCTCCTATCTTTTCCTTTGCCACAAGAATTTCCCCATCAGCTGTCGCCAAAACATCATAATTTGTGCCTTCAGTTGGAGTATAAGTTGCACCATACCAAGAAGAAGTTCCAGATAAGAACCCTGAGAACTCGTATGCTCCAGAGAGTTTCCCAAATGTTTCTATTTCCGGATTTTCTGCAACTGATTCCCTATGAATTAACATATTTAAAAAGTAAGTGTACTCTAAATTATATATTGCAGAACTAAAGTTTCCAGAACAATCTATTATCACATTTCCCCCATTATTGAGATAGTCCATAAGCAACTTCTGGCTTTTTTCAATATTATTCCATTTAAAATTATAGAGTAAAACGAAATCATACTCCATTAGCTGGTCAAGCGTGTAATCATCGATGTAATCGCTGGCTTCTTTAATTTTTATTTCTCCCTGGTAAATATAGTATTCATAGTCTGTTATAGATTCAAGATAGTTCTCCCAGTTTCTTCCGATATACAGAGCTTTTGGTTTTGGTTCCACTTCTACGAGTTTTAAGAGCCTGAACCCTTCATAGCTATACAATTCTTCGCAAGATGAGAATTCATAGGGTTTTAGAGTTGCATAGTAGTTAATATGATATTTCTGGAGTTCGTGATCAAAAGCATATGGGTCATCATAAAATGGCATTGCAAATATTCCTTTATTTGTGTACCATCCTAAAATGACCCACAAGTCCGAATATACTCGAGATGTATTGAAATCTTCGACATTTTCGTTTATCCATGCGCTCATGCCTTTTGATTGGATGATTTGTAGAGATTCATCTTTGGTTTCCATATCTGAAATCTGGGAGAAAGCAGAAGCGGAGAAGGAAAAAAGAACCAATAACATTACCGCTGAATACGTAATATAGCGTTTTTTAACAATGCCATCGAGAGTTTTACCTAGTTCTTGGGCAGAAATTGCGATGATAAATGCTATTCCCGGCATCATCATTATGTAGTATCTTGGAACTATTTGGTAATAGTTTGAGTGAAAAAGGAAATAACTCAACATCCATATTATAAACATAAAATAAAATTGCGCCTTGTTATCCTTGAAATTTGGCATTGTAAATCTGTAAAACGAATAAGAAAGCAGCAATAACACTATCTCAGAAAAAAAGAAGCTGGTGTTTTTGAAAGTATAATAAAATATTAGGAAGTAAAACAAAAGAATGAAAAAGGATTGTATTTTCTTGTTTGAATGCCCCAAATATTTAACTATATTTAGGAAACCTCCCACTAAAACTATCGTTATTATTATGGGAAAATAACGTTCATAAATTAAGTAAGTATCAATGTTATCAATGAAAAAAAACTTGCTTCGGGAATAAATCTCACCAATTGCACCAGTAGTTTCTACAGTTCTTCCAAAACCACTAAAGATAATCCTTATGTAAAAAAATGGGTCGCCAGTATTGTTTCTATAAAATACCATCACAGGAATAAAAACAAGAAATGCAGCTATAATCCCTGCAATATGGTGTTTTACAAATCGTATCTTTTTTTGTGTTGTAATGTAGTAGAAAAAAATCGGGATTATTATAAGACCTGCCGTACTTCTTGTTAAAAACGCGAGAAGATATGCGGGCCAGAACAAAATTAAAAATTTAGGGTCTTTTTCAAGACCTAAAACAAAGAAATAAACAGCAACAATAGACATTGACACACTTGCAATATCTGCATATCCTACTGCTTCCCAGGTGATCATTACCCCTGAAAAAAGAAAAATAAATGCCGCCACAAAGCTTGGAAGCTTTGGTATTTTTAATTTTAGAAGCAGATATAGTGCAATTGCACCAACAAGCGTTAAGAAACAGTCTATTATCATTATCGCATTTTCGTGCACATAACCCATTCTAAAGACAATAGAAACAAGATAAGGTACAAAAGGCCCCCTGTCAAACTCGAAGTACCCTGTGCCCTGCCCTGAAAATGTAAGCGCATTTATCAAAAATGAATATGTATCCCATTCTAAACCTATCCTCGCCTGGGAATAGAACTTAAAATAAAGGAGAAAAATACCAGATGCAAGAAGGAGCAACACGATAAGTAATTCCAAGATCCTGTGTTTTCTTCCTTTTTGCATAATAGGTTTAGGCATATTTAACCTAAACTCTAAAACATTTAAATATCTTTCTTATTTTGTTGAGTTGCGATTCTAAAACAGTAAAATCTCCCATCATAGGGGGAAAATAGATAAATATAATTAGATTAATTTATCACAAATGAAAATAGCATTTATTACGTATGAATTTCCCCCATTTATATACGGGGGTGCAGGCGTCTATGCAAAAAATATTGCAGAGCATCTTGCGTTGCGCGGACACAAGGTGCATGTCTTTGTACCGAGTTTTGCCGGAAAGAAATACAAATTTAAAAATATTGTTATTCATAAGATGCCATCGCTTGATTTTCCTATTGTAAGAATACCTCTTTATTGGCTTTCGCTATTCTTTAAATTCAAAAGAGAGGAACAAAAAGCAAGCGGCTTTGATATTATAATCGGCAATGCATTTTCTGAATTGCCGGTAATCAAAAGATTTTCTAAAACTAAACGCATCGTTGTTATACATCAATCTATGAGGCAGATAATAGAAATATTGAAACCCACTAATTTTGAACGCATAGCAAATCTTGACAATGAACTTGGATTAGCATATATTTTCGATGACCTGATTATCAAAAGGGCTGATAGGATAATTGTCGTGAGCAATTTTACAAAAAATTCTCTTTTGAACAGATATGATCTTTCTTCTGAAAAGATAGAGGTGGTTTACAACGGCTTTGATGACTGTCTTTATGAATTTAATATTGAAGAAAGAGAGCAATTAACGAAGGAATTAGATATAAAAAATGAAAAAATCATTTTGTTTGTGGGAAGAATAAATGACAAACGTAAAGGGTTAAACGATCTCCTTACCGCATTCAAGTCTGTTTTATCAGAAGTGGAATCTATTCTTGTTGTTGCCGGAAGCGGGGATAGTTCGCAAAAGAATATAATGTGCGAAAAACTTGGAATAAATAAAGAAGTAAGATTCGTTGGAAAGGTCGATGATGTTCTTCTAAAAAAACTTTATTCCTTATGTGATGTTTGTGTTTCTCCATCCTATTATGAATCATTTGGTCTGACGCTGTGTGAAGCAATGTCTGCAAAAAAACCAGTTATTGTAAGGAATATGGGGGTGACCGGTGAAGTGGTAACTAAGGATAATGGATTTCTATTTGAAAATCAGGACGAAATGGCAAATGCCATAGTTCAAGTCCTTCAAAATGAAAATAAATACAAAGAAGTTGGAAGGAAAAACAGGGATTATGTATTGAAAAAGTTTTCGTGGGGGAAATCTGCAGAAGAAATTGAGAAAGTTGCAAATGAATTAATTGGGGTGAAAAAATAAGCTATGAGAAACCAGATATATGCATAGTTACCTTTCCGATAAAGAAGATGACTAATATTTATTTATAAAGAAAGAGGGTTTAGAGAAAAAGCCTATGTTAATCAAAATTCTCTCCAAATAAAAGAGATAATAATTGTGATATAAATGAAAATAGCCATAATGCAGGCAGCAGAGATGAAAGGTTGCAAATATATTGAGGGTAAAGTAGAGGAATTTGAAAAGAGGGGCCATAATGTCACACTAATAGGATGGAATCGCTACAAAGACACAAAATATGAGCTTAAGGGTGCAAAAATAAAAAGATTCAATGCCGAAACGCCACTTGGTAAAAGATATTATTTTCTGTATCTTCAACTGTTTTGGTTATGGTCTTTTCTACAACTAGTAAAAGAATCACCGAATATAGTAATATACCTTAATGTAGACACTGTTCCTCCTGCATTTGTATATACAAAGCTATTTAGAAAAAAGTCTATTCATGAAATGCGTGATTTTTACCATTACCATTTCGAAAAGATGCCATGGCCCATACCCCAAGGAATAAATCTCTTGACAAAACTTGCCATGAAACATTCAAAAATGGTAATCACGTCATCAAAGGAAGTGACACATGAATTTATGTGTGCCCATAACATAAAAGATTGTGTATGTATTGAACACCTTAATCTTCCAACAGAAGAGGATAAAAAGATCATTTCAGAATTTAGGGGGAGAAGGTATGATAAATTCACGGTCTGTTATATAGGCTCGCTGCAAAAAAACAGATGCGTGATAGAACTTGCAAAGGTTGCAAAAAAACAGCCACATATTAACTTTATAATGGGTGGAATAGAACTTGAAAAAGGCATTGCAGACCAGTGTGCTAAAATCGTTGCAGGTATAGATAACTTCAATTATGTTGGGTTTATATCAAGGGATAAAATGATGGAGATTGTATGCTTTTCCCATGTTATTGCACTATTGTTAGACAACACAAACAAACACCACGTAGTGCCTTTACCAAACAAGGTGTTTGAATCAATTTATTGCCACACACCTCTTATTACAACAAAAAAGACATCTTCGGCAGATATTGTAGCAAAATATGATATCGGGATTGTCCTTGAAAAAAACAGAATTGAAGACATGATTAATGCAATAAATCTTTTACAAAAGGATCATAAAAGATGGAAAGAGATGTCTGACAATTGCATAAATGCAGAAAAATACTATGAAAGTTGTGAAAATTTCAAAAGTATAATAGACAAACTACATGACGAATATAAAATTTAATAAGCTGCCCTATGTAATGACTCTATAATATAATTGATCTCGTTACCTTTGAGACGGGAGTGGCATGGAATAGAAAATACTTCTCTTGCCACCGATTCTGTAACAGGAAGAGATACACGCCCGTACCCAATATTTGCGTAACATGGTTGTGTGTGTACTGGCGGAAAGTATACTTTGGATTGGATTCCAAAACTAGTTAACTTTTTCATTACTTTATTCCTATCAATTCCGTCATTGACACGTATAGTGTATAACATGTAAGTGTGAGTATTATGTTTCATCACATATGGCAACGTAAACACGCCAATATCCTTCAGTCCACTATTAAATCTATTTGCTATGCTCTGCTTTCTTTGGAGTATGGCATCAAGTTTTTTTAGTTGTACTATGCCTATTGCACCCTGCATTTCAGTCATCCTGTAATTGTATCCAAGCATCACATGCAGGTACTTATCTATCTGGCCATGGTCTTTTATTAGCCTCAACTTCTTTTCAATAACAGAATCATTTGTTGTAACAATGGCACCTTCACCAGTTGTGATATTCTTTGTAGGGGTAAAACTAAACATTGCTGCATCACCCCATGTACCAACGCTTTTTTTATGGTGCAACGCGCCATGGGCCTCTGCAGCATCTTCTATCAATATCAGGTCGCGGTCCTCTGCCAAGTCTGAAATAGCAGACATATCAGCTGGCTGTCCCCCATAATGCACAGGAATTATTGCTTTTGTCGTAGGAGTGATCTGTCTGGCAATATCATTAGGGTCTATACAATACGTTTGTGGGTCAATGTCTGCAAATACTGCTTTTGCACCTGCGTGCCTTACACAGTTTGCAGTTGATATAAACGTAAATGATGGCACTATAACCTCGTCCCCTGGGCCAATACCATATGCATATAGGGTCGCATGAAGTGCCACAGTTCCATTAAAGAACGCTACAGCGTGATCTGCCCCGCAATACTTTGCAAAATTTTGCTCAAATAGTCTCACATTTTTCCCTTCATGCAGCCAGCCAGACATTACAACATCATAGACTGCCTTTGCTTCATCTTCTCCAACATCGGGGTATGTAAGAGAAATATTTTGCATTTAATCATTAACTCCATCATTTAAAACAAGAGTCATGTGTTTTCCAAAACTTATGTTGTTTGACATTATTGTCTTACTTATCTTAAAATAATCATCTACGGTCTGGCCAATGTCATGCCACTGACCCCCGTGGTGATATGCCACAATCTTTTCGCCTTTCTTTTGCATTCTCAAAAAAAGATCAGGCATATTTATATTCTCGCCATCATTTATATATGAAAGTGCTTTTGGCTCAAGTACAACAATGCCCGTATACACCGGGAATTTTAAACTAGGCTTTTCATGAAATGACAGTATTTCCCTGTATTTTCCAGTATTTATCTTAAGTACACCATAGGGATTTCAATCGATTTGTCGCATATGACCATCGTACCTATGGCACCAGACTTCTTATGGGATGATATCAGTTCCCTATAGTCAATATCTGCAAGAACATCGCTAACTTTTACAATAATGGGGCCGTTTGATTTGTTACTAATTAGTTTCAACGGACCGGCGGTTCCAAGTGGCACATCTTCTGTGGTATAAGATATATTGATGCCAAATTGTTTTCCATCTCCAAAATAATGCTTAATATATCTGCTTAAGTGACTAGTTGCAATTGTGATATCATCTATTTCATATGAGTGCAAGTAGCGCACAATTATTTCAAGTAGGGGCATGTTATATATGGGAAACATAGATTTTGGCAAAACCTGCGTAAATGGTTTTAGCCTTGTTCCTTCTCCTCCTGCCAAAATAACAGCTTGCATATAATTACCTTACATATATATCTGCTTTATACGCATTAATACTGTTCTTTACCCATTCTATAGTGCTTCTTAACCCTTCTTGTAATGGAACTTCGGGTGTCCATCCAAGCACCTTTCTTGCTTTTTTGTTGTCACAGCAAAGTCGCATGACTTCACTTCCCTCAGGTCTTATGCGTTTTTTATCAATTACAATCTCTTTATTTATTCTCATCATGTCCAAAATTAGTGATGCAAGATCCCCTATAGAAATGTCACTTCCCGACCCTATATTTATCACTTCACCTACAGAATCGGAAGACTCTGCCATCTTGATAAAACCATTTGTCATATCTTTTACAAAAGTCAGATCCCTTTTTGGGGACAGCGACCCGAGCGATATCTTGTCCTGTGTAAGTGCCTGAGAGATGATTGTTGGGATAATTGCCCTTGCAGACTGTCTTGGCCCATATGTGTTAAACGGCCTTATTATTGCCACAGGAAGGCAAAAAGAGAGGAAAAATGATTCGGCAATCTTGTCTGCACCAATCTTGCTTGCAGAATAGGGCGACTGTCCTTGCAAGGGATGAACCTCATCAATTGGCACGTATTGTGCTGTGCCATATACCTCGCTAGTTGATGTATGCACAATCTTATCTGTTGAATATTTCCTTGCAGCCTGCATAACATTTAAAGTTCCGATAATATTTGTCTCGATGACATCACGAGGATTGATATATGAATATGGTATTGAGATTATTGATCCAAGATGAAAAATTACATCAACATCCTTGACAGCATCGCATATTGCTTCGGGGTCACGCAGATCTCCTGCTTTTATGTCGATTGAGTCGTATATGTCTTGTGAAAGCACCTCAAGCATTCCTCCATCTGACCTTGAGTTGTATTTTACGAATGCAGTGACAGATGCGCCATACCTAACAAGTTCTTCTGCCAAATGGCTTCCAATAAACCCACCTGCACCTGTTATCAAGACGGATTTTCCATGCAAATTCATCAATGTTTCAATGACAATATGTATTAATATAAGTTTGCCCTACTAAATTATAAAAGTCAATCTAAAACAGAAAATATATTTGTTTCTTGTATTATGCAATGATATAATGAAGAGGAGAATGCATAAGCTGTTGCAACAGGCATCTATTGCCCAAAGTTGTAGCACCTGCCTCCCTCGAAGTATTTGAAGCTGGCAATGAGATCCGGTCTAGCGAATATTTAACTCATCTTATGAAAAAAATATTGAATCAATGGGCAAAGTAGCAATATTATAATGTGGTGATCAAAAAATGTCAGTAAAAAAAGTCGCTTCAGATACCAGTATCCTGGCATTATCAAGGATGATGATAAGCTTAAGCAATCTGATACTTTTGCCGTTACTGACAAAGAAGTTGGGTGCTGCTGAGTATGGCATCTGGGTCCAGGCTTGGGCAACTATCATGCTTGTTATATGTTTACTCGATATGGGCCTTCCCTACTCAATGTCCAGATTCTTTCCTTCCAAGGGAAAAAAAGAAATATCAAAGGACTTTTATTCAATTCTCTTTTTAATTATCACAGTTGCTGTCATATTTTCGGCCTTTCTGTTTATATTTCCTGAAAAAATAGCAGGGCTGATCTTTGAAGATAATATCTTAGTCGTAAAAATGCTTTCCTTAATAATCATTGTGTGGTCCTGCGACAGTGCTTTTTTTGAAATACTGCGGGCTTTAAGGAAAATGAGGAGATATTCTATTCTAATATTTTTGCAAAATGTTACTGAGATAGGACTTGCCGCTATTCTTGTTATAAGCGGTAAAGGGGTTGTGGGGGCTATGGCCGCTATACTCATTACCAGGTCCGCCCTCCTAGCATACTTCATAGTTTCTACTTACAAACTAGTGGGATTTAGCTTTCCGAGATTTGGGAATCTAAAAGCATATCTGAAGTTTGGTCTTCCAATCGTTCCCATGCATGTTTCCAGCTGGATTGTTGCATCAAGCGACAGGTACATGATAGGAATTTTTTTAGGGTCGCGATTTGTGGGATATTACGATCCTGCTTACCTCTTGGGACAGTCAGTGCCTTTTCTTCTTGCAAGTGTCATTGGATTTGCGCTAACCCCGACTCTTTCCAAGATGTTTGATGAAGGGGATATTAGGGAAGTAGTGAAAACATTGTCATTTATGCTAAAATCACTACTGGTAATAACAATTCCTTTTATTTTTGGAAGTGTACTGCTCTCAAAACCAGTCCTAATACTTCTGAGCACAGAGGAGATTGCAACAAACTCTTATCGCCTTGTGCCATTAGTAGCTCTTGGCTTGATGTTTTATGGCATAAAGATAATCCTTTCACAAACTTTTATACTTGAAAAGAAAACTAAAATGCTAGGGGCAACCTATACCTTTTCAGCTCTTGTAAACATTACATTAAACCTTGTGTTAATTCCATATATTGGGATTATGGGTGCAGCAATTTCCACAGCTGTTTCGTATTTTGTTGATGTAATAGTTGTTTACAGGTGGACAAGAAAAGGCATTATCCCCACATTTGATATTAATGCCATAGTTAAGATGATTGCATGCTCTTCACTTATGGGTGTGTGGATGGTATTTTATAAATCTACTATCTCTTATTTTCCCGCAGTTATTTCTTTGTTCTCAGGCGTGATTCTTTATCTTGTTTTGATATATACAATTAGGATATTTACAGAAGAGGAGATAAAGATGATAAAGTCGATAGTCAGGATGAAAACAATTTGAACACTTCTTCTTTTTTGGATTCTTATTTCTTCAGGCAGCTCTGCCATAGGAATTATTCAAAATATTTCTTGCCTGCAAATGGAAAGGTGTTATCCCTTATGAAAAATTAGTTCTTGATGAGAAAAGGGCATTGTTTTCTTTATCATATTTTTTGCTAAAGATATTAGTTATAATCCTTTTGAACAAGTTTTAAACAAATACTCAAGTGACGACATGAACAATTTCAGTGATGCAATCTTGCCTACAATTGCCAATGGCGAAAATCAGGATATGGAATTCAAAAGTAAAACGCATGCTGTTGGCGAAACTATCTGTTCTTTTGCAAATACCAATGATGGCACAATTTTAGTTGGTGTTCTGGATAATGGAGATATTGTTGGCAGTTCCAAGAAAGATGAGCAGGTAATTGCAAACATTGCCCATACATGCAAACCATCCATTTATCCCTTAATCAACTCTGTGGAAGCTTGTGGAAAAAATATCTTTGTAGTGAAAGTCAAAAAATCTAATCAAATTCATTCTTTCAAGAATATTGCATATATGCGCGTTGGAACACACGATAAACCTTTATCTGCAGAAGAATTGATTGAATTTGCAAGAGAAAAGAAAACTTTTGAATTTGATTCGCAGGTTTGTGAAGATGCTAGTTTAGAGGATATTGATAAAGAGAAAGTTAAAAGATACATAGAAAAAAGAGGGATAGAAAAACCAAAAGAGATGAATTTAGATGCTTTTCTATTTAGCATCAGAGCTGCTGATAGTAAAAAGGGAAATAAGCCGACAAATGGGGGTATTCTGTTTCTTGGCAAAAATCCGCAAAAATTTTTTCTACAGACAAGAATTCATTGCGTGAAATTTGATGGTAATGAAATTTCAAGAAATACAACTGATGAATTAATGTGTGATGGGACGTTATGGGAAATGCTAAATGATGCGGAAAATTTTGTCAATAAAAATGTTAGATTATATGGATTCAGAACTGAAATCTCTTTTAGAAGGATAGAAAAGTTAGAGTACCCATTAAGAGCGATAAGAGAAGCGATTGTAAACGCCTTAATTCATAGAGAATATAGCGAACCTTCTGAGATAAAGTTATTCATATTTGATGATCGACTTGAGATTATAAATCCAGG
>JAUVXU010000024.1 GCA_030603445.1 Methanomicrobia archaeon
TTGAAATACATTCAATTCAAAGTCGTCAACATCGAAATAGGCATGTCTTCATAAAACTAATATAGTATTGAAATCGATAATAACGCACTGCTTTTTTATTGCCACGGACCGTCTTCATAAAACTAATATAGTATTGAAATATAGGTACATCCAAATCAATCGCGCCAGGATCATCAGGTCTTCATAAAACTAATATAGTATTGAAATATTATAGAGGTGTTGGAATCATATAATGGCGACCTATGTCTTCATAAAACTAATATAGTATTGAAATAGATACGCAACCGGCGGCCACGTTGAATCTAAAACTCGTCTTCATAAAACTAATATAGTATTGAAATTCATGAAACCTGCCGACGAAATGACAGAGGCTATGGGTCTTCATAAAACTAATATAGTATTGAAATAGGATTTCATCAACTGCTATTTCGTTTCCTGCCCCGGTCTTCATAAAACTAATATAGTATTGAAATACTAATGCCACGTGCGCCCTGAATATCAAGTCTGATAGTCTTCATAAAACTAATATAGTATTGAAATATTGCATTTTCAACGATAATAATGACGGGGAAAATATGTCTTCATAAAACTAATATAGTATTGAAATGATATAAAAATAGGTTGGGGCGACACAGGAAATAGGGGTCTTCATAAAACTAATATAGTATTGAAATATTTTTAGCTGGACCAAGACCGTCGTCGTCGTTGCACGTCTTCATAAAACTAATATAGTATTGAAATCCTAAAACACAAGAAATAATCCTTGCTCTCGGCACGCGTCTTCATAAAACTAATATAGTATTGAAATTTGAGAGTTACGCGCTCGTTTAAAACAAACACGCCTGGTCTTCATAAAACTAATATAGTATTGAAATACCGTTGTCGCCGCCCATTCGCAACTGCAATTATATGTCTTCATAAAACTAATATAGTATTGAAATCAGGTACGCTAAATTACTTACAGGGCGCAATTTTAAGGTCTTCATAAAACTAATATAGTATTGAAATCGGTCTGAAGATCTACATAGATCGTCCCTATCTCCCGTCTTCATAAAACTAATATAGTATTGAAATGGGGACAAAGGACAGCGGAAAAACAACGTTAGCAATGTCTTCATAAAACTAATATAGTATTGAAATTAAATCGTGTGGGTAAGAATTACTTTTTTATTTCGGTGTCTTCATAAAACTAATATAGTATTGAAATAAGTAAATCAAGACATTCACGGGAAGATATTCGCCCAGTCTTCATAAAACTAATATAGTATTGAAATAATAATTCTTCCACTTCAACACCTAATGCGGCAGAAGGTCTTCATAAAACTAATATAGTATTGAAATTCGAACATATCAGATAGTTCGGCGGGCGTTACGTTAGGTCTTCATAAAACTAATATAGTATTGAAATCCGCAATTGGTATGTTGGGTGATATTGGTATAAAGGGTCTTCATAAAACTAATATAGTATTGAAATAAAATAGTCATACCAACTAACTTTACATTTATTGTTGTCTTCATAAAACTAATATAGTATTGAAATCCTTGAATATGTCGAAATTGATTGTAAATATGTGGTGTCTTCATAAAACTAATATAGTATTGAAATGCTGCAGAAACTAGCCCTCTTGCGGAAGCAAGTGCTGTCTTCATAAAACTAATATAGTATTGAAATCCGATGTAAGGTATTGCTCCAGTTCATCCCTGTTGTGTCTTCATAAAACTAATATAGTATTGAAATTGAGATTAAGGGACTTTATCAAAAAAGTGGAAAACTCGTCTTCATAAAACTAATATAGTATTGAAATCAAAACTCAAATTCCCACTTGCAGAGGGATGGAGAGAGTCTTCATAAAACTAATATAGTATTGAAATGTGTTTTCGACTTCTAGTGCGACCACATCAAATTTTGTCTTCATAAAACTAATATAGTATTGAAATTCTAGTATAGTTGGAGTTATTATGAAATCAAAAAATCGTCTTCATAAAACTAATATAGTATTGAAATAAGTTTGTAATAGAAAGCATAATGTGAACGGAGTAGGTCTTCATAAAACTAATATAGTATTGAAATTAAGGAAGCAATGTTCAAAAAGAAAATTCTAGGGAGGTCTTCATAAAACTAATATAGTATTGAAATACAATTCGTATTTTAAACTAATAACTTAAGAGAAAGTTTATCCTTAAAAAAATATTGGAACGTAGAACCTCATGGAAGAAAACACCAAAGATATGCAAACAATACTAAAAAAACTAAAAGAACGTGTCAAGGAACTTAACACGTTATATAGAATTTCAAAAATCACCATCAATAAAGAAGCCTCACTTGAAGAATTACTACAACGCATAGTAGATGTTATCCCATCTGGGTGGCAATATCCCGAGATATGCTGTAGTAAGATTAACATCGGCCCCATTGTTGTTACGTCGCCTCGGTTCAGAGGGGGGTTATGGAATCAGAAGGAGAATATTGTTGTTCATAACAAGCTAGTTGGTGGCATCGAAGTACACTATCTTACAAATAAGTTGGAGGCGGATGAAGGCCCATTCTTACTAGAAGAACGCAAATTGCTTATTGAGATAGCAAAACGGATCTCTGAATTAGTCAATACAAAAAATTCTGAAACCCCACTACAGAAATGTTTAGAACAATACGACATGATTTTTAATCAAGGTTCTGACGCAGTGCTTATTTTTGAATATGAGGACACAAAATTCCTTGACAAAGTAGTAGTTGCTAATGATAAAATGTGCAGCACACTACACTATTCTAAAAAGGAAATAAATGGTTTGTTGGTAAAGGACATTCTCCCTCCAGACACTATTGTATACCTAAATAAAACCCAGCCTGCATGCACAGCACTTAAAATACAATTGACAACGAAAGAAGGAGAGACCATAACCATGTCTGGATATCAGCACGTGATAAAGCTAAATGATAGGTGCTATTTAATGTTAGTTACCTACCATACATCTATTTGATATGTGGCAATCACTATGTGCGCCCCATATATGCTGCTTCAATAAATAAACCACAACGTATATTATGTGTTATTAATGCAAGCTGCAAATATGTTAATCAAAAGAAACCATCAAAAATACGTAGCAAAGGTAAGAAATGATTCATTCCTTAATCAAACATAAATTTTCACATATGAGGCCAACAGAAATTGTGGTGGGACCGTCGCGATTTGAACGCGAGACTTGAGGCCCCGAACCCCAAAGGATGGACCAAGCTACCCCACGGTCCCGTGGTATGATAGATACTACAAGAGACTATTAAAAATGTTTTGTATTCCCAAATTTTACACATTTAAGTATAAAATAATAACACTTATGTTAAACATATATTCTTGCAATCTCAAATTACAATAATAAATCGCTTTTATAATACCATGCATTTTTACCAAATGATATAAATAGAAAACATCAATAGACTAATATAATGAAAAATGAGTCTTCCTTCTCAACATACACCGTCGACAAAGAGAATCTCCCAAAAGGTGTAATTGCATATGGAAATGGACACGTAGGGGGTAAAGCAAAAGGCATAATATATTCTATGAGGGGATATCAAGACAATATCATAGATACCAAATACGGCCCGTATGTTTTTTTTCCACGTTCCTACGTCATTACTTCAGAGTATTATGATAAGTTCATTGAACAAAATTATTTAGATGATATCGTAAATGACAAATGTAGGAGCATACTAAGTATAAAAGAAATGAATCAGAAGATGCTCGAAGGATCTATTCCTGATGAACTTGAAACAGTATTGTATAAGGTACTTGAGAACGAAACTGGACCGCTGATTATTAGGTCTTCATCTGTATTAGAGGACAATCTGAAGTATTCGTTCGCTGGTATTTATGAATCCATATTCATTCCTAACACAGGGACGCTTGAATACCGCATTAAATCAATAGAGAACGCAGTCAAAGAGGTGTACGCCTCTACTTTCAATGAAAACGCTAAAGAATACAGGACACAAAACAAGATTCCCTGGCAAAAAGAAAAGATGTCAATTATTATAGAGAATGTCGTAGGCAGACGACAAAAAAATGATTTATACTACCCCCTTATGGCTGGTGTAGCATTTTCGCGTAATTATTATCCTTGGAACAAGCGCATAAAAACAGGAGATGGAATTGGCAGGATAGTAGTAGGATTAGGGACAAGAGCGGTAGGTAGAAACTATGCCAGAGTATTTTCAATATCCAATCCCCGGCTCCGCCCAGAAGGATCCATAACCAACGAAATAGTGCGTTACTCCCAATCTCTTGTTGATGTACTAAATCTTTCAACTGGAGAATTCCAATCACTCGATATTGATTACATAAAAAAAACATCTGATGTTATTTATCTAACTCTCTCTTCACTAAAGGAAAATCAATATTTTATCCCAACAGGGCCCCATATAGATCACAATGAGCGAGTAATTCCAACTTTTGATAGACTGCTCACAAATAATAAGTATTATCCTTTCGTGCCTATTATCAATGACGTGTTAACTAGCTTGGAAAAATATTTTGGTGTGCCCATTGATATTGAGTTTGCAATTGATTTTGACAACGATAAAAAAGGCACATTTTACCTTCTTCAGGCACGGCCGCTTGGCAGCAGGCCAGAACATAGGAAGATAAAGGTACCAAAAATCCACGAACAAGATATTATTATCAAAAGCAATAATGTGCTTGGAAATGGTTTCCAATACAATATTCGCCATATCATATACGTTCCCCCAGAAACGTTCAATGTAGAAAATTCCTACAAGATAGCACGCGAAATCGGCAAAGTGAACGAAATACTCAATAGGGACCGCTACATCCTGGTAGGGCCAGGAAGATGGGGAACGTCAACACCGGCGCTAGGCGTACCTGTAAACTATAGCGATATATCAAATGCATCAGTAATAGTAGAGATCTCCACTTGTAGTACAGATCCAGAACTTTCGTATGGCACCCATTTCTTTGGCGACCTAAGTTCATCAAAGACACTATATATTCCTGTGTTTATTGAAAAAGGAGGCAAGATCAATAAAAAATTCTTTGATGACCAGCCAAACAGATTTAATTCAGAATTAATAAAACTTATTACATTTGACCAGGGGTTCAAGGTATACGTAAGTGGTGAAAAAAATACAGGACTAGTGTGTATACAAAAAAACAAACAAAAATTAAAAATATAATATGAAATAGACCATTATTATTGGAAGAATTGGTGGGCCCGCCGAGATTTGAACTCGAGACCTCCCGGTTATCAGCCGGACGCTCTAACCAAACTAAGCCACGGGCCCTGATGTGGAGACAAACTTATTGTATGCCCTTTTAAATTTTTCTACAAAAGTCTTATAAATATCTATTTTTTGATATTTTATATTGTGATAATATGATGGAGCTAACTTTTCTTGGAAGTGGTGGTGGTCGCTTTATGACCATAACACAAAAAAGAGGCACGGGGGGTTTTATACTAAAGGACGATGTAAAGATCCATGTAGACCCTGGCCCCGGGGCATTGGTAAAGTCATGGGAGCATAACGAAGATCCCAGGGAGCTAGATGCCCTGGTAGTTTCGCATTGCCACATTGACCACTACAATGACTGCGGCGTCCTAATTGATGCTATGACAAATGGTGTTACTAAGAAGAAAGGGGCGCTCATTGGTTCAAAAAGCGTCATAGACGGCATAGGATTCCATCTCCAGTCAAAAAATTATAGTGAGGGTTATTTAAAACGAATAGAAGCATTGAAATCTGGAGATTCCGCTAAAGTAGGGAATGTTAAGATCATCGCTACTCCGACCATTCATTCTGACCCAACTACCATAGGATTTAAATTTATCACCTCTGAGGGTAACATATCTTACATTTCAGACACCCAATATTTTCCGGACCTTAGCAAATGGCACAAAGATGCCAGGATACTTATTATATGTGTAACCCGTCCTTCCCACAACAGGGTCCCTTACCATCTTAACACGACCGATGCTATCAAGCTAGCCCAGAACATACATCCTGAGCTAATAGTTATGACGCATATCGGCATGAAGATGCATATGGATGGAGCAGACACGGAGAGGAAAGAAATTGAGGATAAAACAAATATCAAAACTATAATAGCTAAGGAAGGAGAAAAATTATTAATAGATGCATTATCTATAACCACAAGCTTATGAAAACGTGAATCCTATGATGCCAAAGACCTATGAAATAAAAGAAATAGAGAAAAAATGGCAAGACAGATGGGAAATAAAGAAAGTGTACAGATTTGACTTCAAATCGGATAAACCAATTTTTTCCATTGACAATCCTCCAAGATACGCTTCAGGAGGACTGCATATTGGACACGCCACCCATTACACCCACATAGACATGATAGGCAGATACAAGAGGCTGATGGGTTACAATGTATTTCTGCCACTTTGTTTTGATGTTAACGGCATGCCGATAGAAGTTAACGTTGAGAAAAAATACAAGATATCTCCACGTGACACACCACGCTCTGAGTTTACAACATTATGCAGTGAATTTGCAAATAACAATATTTCAACAATGATAAATCAGTTCAAGATTCTTGGGTGCTCATTTGACCCATCCATATATTATCAGACCGATGCTGAATACTACCGCAGGATTACTCAAATATCATTTTTGAAGATGCTTGAGAAGGATATGGTATACAAAGGCAAGCATCCGGTCAACTGGTGCACCCGTTGTGTCACAGCGCTTGGGGACGCCGAGATAGAGTACGACGACAGGGAAACTATGTTAAACTACATCAAATTCTACCTAGAGGAAGATGTGGAAAGTACACCAGACATTAAAAAAGACCACAACGGTGCATACGTTACCATAGCCACTACAAGACCTGAACTACTGCCAACATGCCAGATTGTTGCAGTAAATCCAAAGGACCCTCGTTACAAATCAATTGTCGGAAAGACCCTTATAACCCCTATTTTCAAGAGAAAAGTAAAGATTATAGCAGACGAATCTGTAGAAATCGAATTTGGAACTGGGATCATGATGATATGTTCCATAGGCGATAAGGACGACTTGGTGTATATATACAAAAACAACCTTGAATTTGAAAAAGCAATCAATGAAGAGGGGAGAATGACCGATATTTGCGGTATGTATGAGGGAATGACTACAATAGAAGCCAGATCAAAAATAGCGCAATGGATGCAGGACAAAGACCTGATGGTAAAAAGGGAACCCACTCCCCAAAACGTTGGAACATGCTGGAGATGTCATACGCCTGTAGAATTCCTTGTCAAGGACCAGTGGTTTGTAAAGATACTTGAATTCAAGGAAAAGATAAAAGAAGCGGCAAATAATATCAAATGGCACCCTGAATGGATGAAAGTTCGTCTAGATCAGTGGATAGACTCGCTCTCATGGGATTGGGTAATTTCACGCCAGCGCTATTTTGCCACCCCAATACCTGTTTGGGAATGTACAAACTGCAAGAAGATTTTTCCAGCAAAAATAGAACAATGCTATGTCGACCCATTAAATGACGAACCCCCAATTGCATTCTGCCCAGAGTGTAAAGGCGCCCTTAAAGGATCCACAGAGGTGTTTGACACCTGGATGGATTCATCAATTTCTGCACTATACAATACGTTCTGGAACAGGGATGAAAATAACTACAAAAAACTTTACCCTATGTCTTTACGAACTCAGGCACACGATATTATCAGGACCTGGGCGTTTTACTCTATACTTCGTACAGTGCTCCTCACGGATCAGGAACCCTGGGACAACATATTTATTGACGGGCACATACTTGCCCCCGATGGAAGGTCAATGCATGCCTCATGGGGCAATACAATAGACCCACTAGAGATAATTGAAGAAAATGGATCCGACCCTATGCGTTACTTTGCTGCCTCGCGGGGGCTTGGAGAGGATAGCGCGTTTTCCTGGAAAGAGATCACCCATGCACTAAGATTCATAAACAAGATATACAACATCGGGAGATTCCTGAAATCTGCAGATTCTAAAGGTAAAGAAACCCTAATTGACCGATGGATTGCAAGCGAACTTGCCCTAAGTATAAAAAACGTTGAGGAAGCAATAGAAAAATACCAGTTCTCCAATGCCCTAAGAGAAGTTGAAGGATTTATATGGCATATATTCGCAGACAATTATTTGGAGATAATAAAATATCGCCTGTATAACAAGGAGCTGCCAAGTGACTTCGTAAAACAAATCTATGACGACGCACTTAAACTAATAGCGCCTGTTCTAGTCCACGTGACCGAAGAAGTACATGATCATCTAATCGGAGACAAAACTAGCATCCACACAAGCCAATGGCCATCAAATTATGTTGTTGATGAGGAGGCGTTACGAAAGGGTAGACTAGCAAGAGATATCATCTCTGAGATACGAAAGTGGAAATCCCAAAACAAGATGCCGCTTAATAAAGAACTCAACAACGTAGTGCTTTATACTAAAGAGGATCTTACTGAGATAATAGACGACATAAAAAACACTATGAACATAATCAATCTAAAGGTAAGCTTAGATAAGCCTGATGTAAAAGAAGTTATAGTTAGTATAACCCCTAAATACTCTGTCCTTGGACCAACTTTCGGAAAAGACACAACAGTTGTATCAGAACTGTTATCAAGACCCGAAGTTGCAAAAGAGGTAATTGAGCATGGCACATTTGAAGCAGAAGGTTTTACTCTAAAAAGAGAATACATATCAAAGATTGAACATGCCTTTGAGCTAAAAGGAAAAAAAGTAGAGCTTATCGAACATCCTGAGTTTATAATTGAGATAGATTAATCCACCACGAAATCTTGTGCCCATTTTGGGATTGATGGCATGTCCCCTAATTTTAGTATTTCTTGCCATTTTTCGTCTGTTAATCTATCATCAAGAGGATGCTTGAACTCATAGTATGAAAATACAGGCCCTTGGGAAATATATGTCTCACCCTCAACGTTAACAATCACAAATAACGTAAAAGGGTAACCAACGGCCTCTTCAAGCACCATCATTGAGTTCACATCTGTATGAACATCTGCAACAAGAGCTAGTGAGTTGTCAGCCTCCGATACAATAGAATCTTGGACCGATTGGGAGAATGTTGTTATATCCTCAAGAAGCGTCCCTATGTTCATGATAAGTTCGTACTCTATGCTATCAATTTTCTGTCCGGAAATCTCCTTTTCTGAGATGGTAATCAAAGCTTGCAACAGTGAATCATACATATAGAATTTCTCGGTGAACTCTTCTGTAATTAGTCCTCTCTCTATTAGGCCGTCATGTGCCATGCGCGTAAGGGAAAGCAGTCGTGCATAAAGCACTGCATTTGGTTCGACATAACCGTTTGTTGCATTAGGTTGTTGTGGTACAGAAGTGGCCTCGAAAGTATACGACTGCTTTGCATAAAGGATAGTATCATGACGCAGCTGCGTCCAAGATCCCAATGCTGTGAATAGCTCCTTTCGTTTCCACATCTGTGATTGCATAAAAGCCGGCCATCCGTCAGCAGGCTCTGTTTGATAAGAAGATAAACAATAAAGCCAGGAGGTATACATGTTCTTTGACCAGTCATCCACAGTATAAGCGTCAACTTCTTTTCTAAGTGCTTCTATCTGTTTATCATAATCTATATAATCAGTATCTCCTTCTTCCTCAAGAATCTGTTCTGCCTCATCAAAATTAAGCACGCTGAATACGTCAAGCCCGCGCGGAAATCCCCTTATAGGGCCTGCATCGCTTATTACAAGAGTAAAAGGAGTATCTTCGCCCAAATAACTAGTGACATTATTATATACAAGCTCCGAAAAGATATAAGAATCCAAGATAAATCTCTGTCCCATAAATCGAAAACCCTTTGTATCGTCAACTAGGTCCTGTTGGTCTGTAATTACGCTAGAGTTGATTTTTGGATCCCTTAATTCCTTGGCCTGATCGATAAACTCATCTAAGAGCAACGAGTCACCCACATCATCAAGCGATACTTCCTCTCCGTATATCTTTATGATAAGTTGTGAGTAATCATGAAGCGTGAGATCATCCGCCTCGCCTACAAAGAAAGACGTGGTCTCATAAATATTATCCCAAACAAGAACTGCATCACGGTTATCGATCGTTATATTTTGAATTGCAAGCACGCTAAGTATGGCTGCACGCGTTTCAAGTTGTTCTTTTAATCTGAACGGCATCCTTCCATACCACATCATGGCCTTAAAATAGTGCCCAAGTTCCTCTGTTCGTGTGTAATGGCCTCGAGGAACATACTGGGAATAATCTTCCCTATAATCAAATAAGGGGGAAATGCTAATGCCATTAGATCCATCAATAAGGGTTAATTCCGCATTTACAATGTCTTGCACATAACTAGGGATCTCAGCCTCTTGGTCAAGCAGCTTCAACGCAATAGCAAAGAAAGCAACGTTCATCTTTGCAGCTTCTCTCACGTCGCCAACAGAGTTTTCATATTGGGAGTTTGAAGCTTCGCACATTGCTAGAGTAAGTAAGGTTAGATCATTTATGAAAAAGTCTTGTTCTATACATCGCAAAGAGTAATCATAAAGGATATGAAAAGAATTTAGGATTGAGTCTGTTGTTACAAATATCGGGATATTCCTATCCCTTAAAATCTCATAATACTCATGGAACAACTTATCCTCAAAAGATGGAACCACAACAAAACCGTATTGTTCCAAAAACTCTTTTTGTCCACTGGTTAGTAAGAAACTATCCATATTCGATGGCGTGAAATCGTATATCTCATTTTGTGGATTTAATTCCACACTTAGCTCCTCATAACTTGAGAATTGTTGGTTGTCGTGCATAGATACCTGATAGGTGATTGGTTCTGTGCTTTGTTGTGGGGACTCCCCTGATATGCATGCAGACACTAAAAGGACAACCATAATGAACATATAAGGTAGATATTTTCTCAAGTTTTCTGTCATGTAAATTCATATGTTATTCAATTTATATAACACTACCGATTATGTTCATTGTATTTTGAAGTTATTTATATCCCTTGTAGAAAAACCCCTAAAAGATAGAATAATCGATGAAAAAATTAACTAGTCTATGCTAACTATCGCCCCCATATAATCATATTTCGTGAAATAACTGTTTTTTTATTGGCTCCGTGCACAATCTTTTATAATCAGAACATAATATCTATTTACAACGATACTTTTTGAATATAAAAATTGAAATAACTATACTGATGGATAAACACCAAAAATATATCATATAATGTAGTGATAACATGAAAAGACACTGTATTCCTCTACATATGGCAAAGAAATACGGGATATCAAAAATTGGTGGAAAAGCAATCAATCTATCAAAGATGATTAATGCAGAGTTCACCATCCCTATGGGATTTATAGTGCCAGTAGAAACGTATGAAGAATTTTTTAAGAATAATGGGCTTGAAAAAAAAATACTATCCTGTCTTGAAGACTTAGACTTTTCTGATGAAAAAGAAATATCCAAATGTTCTATCAATATCAAAAACATGATATTAAATGGCCATGTTTATAACAATATTTTTGAAGAGATTTCTGATTCATTGGATAATTATAAATTATTTCTTTGGGCAGTTCGCTCCTCTGCTACAGCAGAGGATCTTCCCGAAGCATCTTTTGCTGGCCAACAGGATACTTACCTCAACGTTAAAACAGAAGATATCATGGCCCATATCAAGCTTTGTTGGGCATCATACTGGAATGATAGGGCAATATCTTATCGCCATCATGTCAACATACCTCACTCAAAGGGAGGTATTGCAGTAGTTATACAAAAAATGGTAGATTCACGCACATCAGGAGTTATGTTTACAAGAAACCCAGTAAATAAATCAAGTGATGATATTATCATTGAATCTAGTTGGGGGCTTGGGGAGTCCATTGTATCTGGAATTGTAAGCCCGGATAGATTTACCTGCAAAAGAGTTGATGGCCATATATTATCTGAAGAGATTAGTAAAAAGACAAAAGGTATCTTTCTATCTACAGGACAAAATCAAATAACAAAAATAGAGAAAAATAAGCAAAAAACACCATCGCTCACTAAAGATGAAATATCAGCATTAGTGGAACTGGGAAAGAGAATAGAGACATATTTTGAATGTCCGCAGGATGTAGAGTGGTCTATAGAGAATGATAAAATACATATACTACAGTCACGGCCTATCACAACATTAGAAAAAGATGATGGGATATTGTGGACAAGGGGATATGGCGACGAATACTGGGCTGATATCACTTCTCCGCTCTTTTTTTCTTTACTTGGAGAATACCTTACAAAATATGTTAATCATGAAGGTGCAAAAATCATGGGATACCATGAGATAACGGATGCAAAACTTCTACGGTTGCATAAAGGACATATATACTTCAACGCTGGTGTGCTCGAAGACATATTCACATTCAATCCAAAGTTTTCACGTACGAAGGAATTGCTAAATTATTTCCCTGAATCCGAGCAGGAAAGAATAGCAAATGCAAAGACAAAGAAATTACGCAGGATATGGGCAGAAATCAGGATAATGATATTTGATCCTGATGGCAGTATCCTAAAAACTGATAAAGCATATAGAACTTGGGCAGAAAAATATCTTAAAAAAATGGAAAAATATGATGATCTTGATTTATCCCAACTTACCTATGAAGAGCTCCATGACCAATATATCTTGATGTTTTGGTCATTTGTTAAGCATTACAGGCTGATAAGGCATGGCATGGTGACTCACAGCATTGGCACCAATCTTATGGTAAAAAGATGGTTAATAGATTGGCTTGGCGACACATCAGGCACATTATACTCAAAATTGATATCCGGCCTGCCAGACAACAAGACGATAAAAACAAATATGGATATGGTTAAGTTATCAAATTCGATCAGGGAAAATAAAGACCTATCATCCATACTGCTTGAACAAGACGCAGAAGTGTTCTTAGAAGCTATTAGATCCAGTGACAAATACTTAGATCAAAGAACAGAATTTGAATTGTTCTTAAAAGATTATGGACACAGGTCCCATACTAGAGAGATATTCTTTCCACGATGGAAAGATGATCCCTCCCTTGTAGTTGACGTACTTAAATCACTTGTATCCTCGCCAAAAGTGGATATGGATGCGATGGAAAACAACGCAGTAGAGGGAAGATTACAATGCGAAAGAGAGGTATTTGAAGCTATTAGCAAGCTGAAATATGGGTATTTTAAAAAACAATTGTTCAAATACGTTATGCGTTTTGCTCAAACATATCTTATATTTAGGGAAAATCAGAGATTTTATCTTGACCACATAATATGTCGCCTCCGAAGACTATTTAGTGAATATGGAAATAGATTTGTTCATCAAGGAATCATATCTCGTACAGAAGACATATTCTTCTTATCAAAAGAAGAGATTTTTTCTTTAGCCAAAAATCCGTCAGCAAACATGAAGGCCAAGATATCTGCTAGAAAGAAAGAATTTAAAAAATATGAAAACATTCTTCCACCCAAATTTATTCAGGGAAGAACTGAATTTGATGATACTATAACAAAAGAAGAAGACCATATCAGAGTGACCGGGACTTCAGTTAGCCCCGGTATTGTAAGGGGCAGAATACGCGTTGTTTCGTCAATTAAACATATCTCCAGTATAAAAGAAAATGAGATACTTGTTACTTCTAATACTGACCCGGGATGGACCCCAATATTTGCCAAATTAGCTGGTTTAATAACAGAAACTGGAGGCATACTTTCTCATGGGGCAGTTGTTTCAAGAGAATACGGTATCCCTGCAGTGACTGCGGTCAAGAATGCCACAGTATTTTTTAGAACCGGCCAATATGCCACAATTGATGGCAATGAGGGGATAATCTATCTAGAGGAGGAATAAAAGATGGATACAGATGTTTTTCACGATGTACTAGCAGACGATCCAGAATGGAATGAAAGCTTTTACTTCAATTGTTATGACAAAGGAAATGACATATGCATATTTATGCGAATAGGAAACAAACAAAACAAGGATGAAAAGAGCATGTTTTGTTTTATTATGCTTCCTGACGGATCATTTATGGGTTTAAAAGGGGAAGAAGCACTTGATTCTAAAATGCTTAGTGTGCTTGGTTTGTCCTATAAAAAGATCGAAGCAGAAAAAGAGTGGAAACTATGTTACCAAGGTACAATGGAGCATATTTCCAAAAACGGGCCCCTGCAGGCGAATGTGCAATTTGATCTAACATTTTATGCGCTAAATAAAATATTTGATTACAGAAAATGTGTCACAGATAGTTTTAAAGAGAAAATATCCCAACAAGTTGCATCAGAACATCTGGAACAGTATGGCAAGATAACAGGAAAACTATCAATTAACAATAAACAAATCCAAATTACGGGCCTTGGCGAACGCGACCATTCATGGGGAGTACGGGACTGGACATTTCCTAATATGTGGGTATGGTTAACAAGCGGATTTTCTGAAAAGCTTGCACTAAATGTTACAAAGCTATATGTTGACCAAGGTGAGGTAGATGCAGGATTCTTTTATGAAAAAGGGAAAAACGATCCATTAAAAGCAATCGACATATCAATAGACTATGATGATGAAAAATCACCTAAATCATTTTCAATGACGCTAAGAGACGAAGATGAGAAAATATACTATGTCACTGCGAAAATACTGCGCCAGGTTGCATTGCCTTTCGTTAGCAATGACGGGGGAAAAATATCAATAATGTATGAAACACTGGCAGAATACATATATGATGGGGAAAAAGGATATGGCATTGCCGAATTTTTAATAAAAAAATAATGCAAAAAAAAAAGATTAATATAAAAAAATAAAAAGACGGATTGATTTTTTTCCATCTTAAATGATAATATATGAGAATAATAAAATTATTTCCTCAATTTAGCTTTTCGTTTTTTTCTCCTCATTCTCTTCTTAAGGTGTTTCCACCTCATTTTTCCTTTTTTCTTCCATTTTCTTGGTTTTTTCCCCAAAATATCACCTTAACTTCTATTTACCATAAGTATGAGGTAAGTAAAATCGACTTAATCCATTATCCACAAGCTATTTAAAAAGGTTTTGGTAACGATATTTGCACATAAAGTACCTGACTAAACATAAACTACCGCACAGTAAATATAAAGTCCCTTTATTTTTTTTAGTAATAATGTGTATTGTAGAATCCCATTACCATACTCCCTTTTGTGGACTTAATTCATGAAAATATTTTTAATATTATAACCCGCGTTTGACATTTCTGTAATTATATATCAGGATAAAAGTTTTTATATTATTAAGTATAGTAATACTAGAGTATATATATACTTATTCAATTAACTTAAGTGGGAGGTGATAAATTGAAAATTAAGGCATTTGCAGTATCAATCGGATTATTGATGCTGATTACGGCAATGGTTGTGGCAGCAGATTTCCAATTCAATGAATATGACAGCGATGCAGGCTTGTATGTCAATACAAGCGCAAGCGTTTCAGGCACAGCACATACCGATGGGTCCAAATCTAACGTTAGCTATGGCCATAATACCTGGGACCCTATTCCTGGAGATGAATACTGGGTATATGGAACCTGGACTAAGAACACGCCTGGCACATCATATGTTGCTAGTGGAAATGTTACTGCCGAATCAAAGGGTATAGTGGGTTATGGAATTATCCACTTTACTGACTATTGTCATGCCGTTGCAATATTCGGATAACTTTTTCTTTTCTTTTTTCTTTTTAATTATAGGAGTGGAACATATGAATTATAAATTAATTATAATATGCATATTTATTATGCTTAACATTGGAAGTATCGGACTGGTACAGGCATCAAGCGCATACGGGCTCGAAGAGGGGGATTATGCCATCTATCCTTTTGAGTTCTATGACTTTCTATTAAATGATCTGCATTGGTACGAGGATGCAAAAGGTTATTTCTCATGGGAGTGTCTTAATAAAACTGGCAATATCGCGCAGATAGAGATAAAGTTTGAATTTGTGACAAATGCAAAGTATTGGAGTAAAAAAGAGCAGAAATGGCGCCCTAATGAGATTAGGTTTGATGGCATCGAATATGTTAACATGTTTAATAAGGGCAATTATAGCTTCCTCGATTCAACGTATGTGCGAAATGACGTGTCTACTGAAAAAATATACGTCGATGAAAGCTCCGTAGTCGTAGAGGCCCCGTTCGAGATATCCATCCTAAAAATAATCGAGCTTGACTTGGGCACTATGTTGTATCAAATTCCTGATGAGGGTGTATCTGGCAAATGGGTATGGACAATCAATCCTGACGTTTTCTCCATGCATGAGGAGCAAGAGTACCTATACTCATCGGACTACTTCTCCCAAGAAGTAAATTTGAAGATGATATACCTTGATGTGGAGACGAACAAAGAAATGGAAGTTCTCTCAGAACTAGCTGGTCTCGATGAAACCAGTGGGTATTATCTTTTTACAACTAAGGAAATGGAAATAAATAAGCTGGGGCAAGAAGGGGAGGAATATCTCTCGATAAGCAATTTATACAACGATAACAACGGCCTGTTACTTACCAATTATAGCATGATATTCACTGATGACCTTTCCGTGGATGTATTGCATATCCTCAATGCATTTGCGGGCGCAGACCTCTACAACGGGGTCGTACCAACACCGCATCTGAAAGCGGAGGAGTATAATCTTTCCCATGTTGTCAGTACATTGAACACACTATTGGATGATGATGGTACCGACTACGCCCTTTACTTCATGATCATGGTGGTAATATCCTGTATGGCCCTTGCTACGTACTTATTCGTTGAGCGGAGGAAAGAAACATGATGATTAATGTCAGGCACATCAGCAAGAGCTACGGGGGTAAGCTAGTGCTTAATGACATTTCGTTTGCCTTTGACAACGGAGTGATGGGTTTCATAGGCCCCAACGGAGCTGGCAAGAGCACCCTTATCAAAATCATCCTAGGGTTGGTGGCACCAAACGAGGGAGAAGTGAACATCCTAGACAAAAACATAAGCACGGATCGGATGGGAATTATGAGAAATATCGGCGTACTCCATGAAAAATGCATTTACCCGCCAACAGTAAAAGGAAGCGAGTATATTGAGTTCATGTCCAAGTACAAGGGTGTAACGACAGAAGACCTGAAAAAGATATGTGAATTCGCAGGAGTGTACGACTACATCCACAAGCCCATAGGCTCTTATTCTGCCGGTATGCTGCAGCGATTTGGATTTGCCGAAGCCATAGTGGGGTTTCCAAAGCTCGTAATACTTGATGAGCCAACGTCAAATCTTGACCCTCTTGCCAGAAGGGAGATACTAAACAAAATCAATGTTCTGCACAAGGAACATGATATGAGTTTTATTATATCAACACACATCCTATCCGAACTGGAAAAGA